>DUGA01000059.1 GCA_013331615.1 Candidatus Woesearchaeota archaeon
TTCTGCGATGGCAAAACTGTTGTCGGCATGCCAGCTGTCCAAGATCACAAGCGAGCATTTGAAGATGACCAAGGTCCAAACACAGGTGGCATGGGCTCTTACTCTGACAAAAACCATCTGCTGCCATTTCTAACTCAGAAAGATTATGACGATGCATTAGCAATTACTCAGAACGTCTGCGATGCATTAAAAAAAGAAACATCACAAGAATACAAAGGCATAATGTACGGCGGCTTTATTGCAGTAAAAGACGGCGTTCGTCTTATCGAGTATAATGCAAGATTCGGCGACCCAGAAGCAATGAATGTNNGTCGTGCCAGAAGGCTATCCTGATAATCCTGTCACAAACATATCTGATGAAAAATTGACTGTCAATGAAAAGAAAATTCATTTGCTAGGCGCAAGGGCATATTATGCAAGCGTTGATGAAAGGAAAGATGAAACTGGAAAAAAAGATACTGATAAAAAAGAAATTTCAAGCTTATACATGACTAGCTCTAGAGCTGTTGGTGTTCTTGGCATTGCTAATACCATTTCTGATGCAGAGAAGATTGCAGAGCAGGCTGTTGCTTGTATTTCTGGCAGAATATTCCATCGCAAGGATATTGGCACTAAAGAGCTTGTTGAGAAGAGAGTTAAGCATATGAAAGAAATAAGAAGCTAATCAATTACACAGCACTTTTCTAATATCCTCTTTTATCCTTAGCTTACTGTCTATACAATAGATTTAAAAACACAGTAGATAGAAATTAATGGTAAGAGTATAGTGTGAGAGCATGATAACCTTCAAGGAAAAGCCGTACAAAGCAGAGCAAGTTGCGAATATATTGAATCCAAGTGTAAAGACCTGGTTTTTCAGCAAATTCAAGGAGTTTTCTCTCCCTCAATTATATGGTGTGATGGAAATTCATATGCGCAAAAATATTCTTGTAAGCGCGCCTACAGGCGCAACTAAAACTTTGACTGGCTTTCTTTCAATCCTAAATGAGCTTGTTGATTGTGCAGAAAAAAACATTCTTGAAAAAAAAGTCTATTGCGTTTATGTTTCTCCATTGAAAGCATTAAATTATGATATTAAATTTAATCTGATTGAGCCTTTGAAGGAAATCGAAAAAATATCTGGCAAAGAAACTGGTAGCTTAGGGATAAAGATAGGTGTCAGGACAGGCGATACTACAACAAAAGAAAAAGCAGACATGCTCAAGAATCCTCCTCATATACTTATTTGCACACCAGAAAGTCTAGCTATTCTCCTCACCTCTCAAAAATTTGTCGACCATCTGCATGATGTCCAATGGCTGATTATTGACGAAATCCATGCGCTTGCAGAAAACAAGCGAGGAGTTCATCTATCTATAAGTATAGAGAGATTGCATAGGCTCTCTCAAGGGATGGCAAGGGTTGGATTGAGCGCAACCATCTCTCCTTTAGAGGAGATTGCAAAATATCTTGTTGGGTATGAAAATCAGGCAGAAAAAAATACAAGGAATGAAAAAAAAGATAATCAAAGTAAATCCACTAAAACTGAAAAAAAATTACGTAACTGCGAAATCGTCGATGTCCAGTTCATAAAACAGCTTGACCTTAAAGTTATCTCACCAGTTGAAAATCTTGTAAGAGTAAGCCATGAAGAATTGCAGAACAAGATGTATACTCTGATCCATGAGCTGATTCAGCAGCACAAAACCACTCTTATCTTCACAAACACCAGAAGCGCAACTGAAAGGGTTGTTGACAAGTTAAAAGATCGATTTCCTAAGTTCTATACTAGCAATAACATAGGCGCCCATCATGGAAGCTTAAGCAAAGATCATAGATTTGACGTCGAACAGCGTTTGCGAGAAGGGAAAATTAAAGTTGTAGTCAGCAGCACATCACTTGAGCTTGGCATTGATATTGGCTACATAGATCTGGTCTTGCTTCTTGGTTCTCCAAAATCAGTTGCACGCGCATTGCAGAGATGCGGAAGGTCTGGTCATCAGCTTCACTCGACTACAAAAGGCAGAATTATAGTTCTTGACAGGGATGACCTTGTGGAATGCAGCGTTCTCTTAAAAAGTGCAGTGGAAAAAAAGCTTGACAAAATCCATATCCCCACAAATTGCTTGGATGTTCTTGCCCAGCAGATAGCAGCAATCTGCGTGCAGGAAAAGATGCTGGTCAAGGATTTATTTGATTTGATTACCTCTTCTTACAGCTACGTCTCATTAAAGTATTCTGACTTTATCCAGGTGCTTGAATACCTTAGTGGCAAATTCTCTGATCTAGAGTCTCGTCACATTTACGCAAAAATATGGTATGATGAAGCTACGCAGATGGTAGGAAGAAGAGGTAAGATGGCTCGTGTTATCTTCATGACAAATGTCGGCACAATCCCAGACCAGACCGGAGTAAGAGTAAAGATAGGAGAGAGAATTATCGGCACAATTGACGAAGCCTTTCTAGAAAGATTGCGACCAGGAGATGTTTTTGTATTGGGCGGAGATACTTATCAGTTTAAATTCAGCAGAGGCATGGTTGCACAGGTTAGTGTAAGTGTTGGCAGGCCTCCTACAGTCCCAAGCTGGGCTTCTGAGATGCTGCCATTAAGCTTTGACCTTGCATTGGAGATAGGAAAATTCAGGAAACTGATGCTGGAAAAGTTTTGTAAAAATTCAACAAAAAAAGAGATTATGGATTTTATCAATGAATATTTGTATGTCGATAAAAATGCAGCAAATTCCATCTATGGATACTTCAAAGAGCAGTTTGATTATACATCTGGTGCAGTGCCTCATAATGGCAGGATAATAATCGAAAATTATATTGAGCAGCGCGCAGGAATCACAAATCGTTACATCATCTTTCATTCTCTGTATGGCAGAAGAGTAAATGACTGCTTGTCAAGAGCAGTTGCATTTGCAATCTCAAGAGTGGATCACAAGGATGTTGAGCTTGGCATAAGCGACAATGGCTTTTATGTAAGAAGTGATTCAAAAGTTAACGTCTTAAAAATTTTGAAGATTATCAAAGCAAATGATTTTGAAAAGATATTAAGCAATGCAATAGACAAGACAGAAATTCTGAAGCGCAGATTTCGCCATTGCGCAGCACGCGCATTAATGATATTGCGTAATTACAAAGGCAGGACTCAACGTGTTGGAAGACAGCAAGTTAGCAGCATGATTTTAATGAGCGCAGTCAAGGAGATTGACCAGAATTTTGCAATACTTAAAGAAGCTCGTCGAGAAGTTTTGGAAGATCTGATGGACGTCAACAATGCAAAATTAGTCTTGCAGGGAATCGAAGCTGGCAAAATCAAAGTTGAGGAAATCACTACAACTGTTCCAAGCCCATTTGGATTTTCTCTTGTATTGATGGGATATACTGACATTCTTAAGATGGAAGATCGTATGGAATTCCTTAAAAGAATGCATGACCTGGTGCTTGCTAAGATTGCGCTTAATTATGGCAAATCTGGAAAGAAGATGAATGTAGATGATATTGAATTATTGCAGTCTATAAGCTCTAAAACAATTACTAATCAGACTAAATCAATCTCATCTAACTCAACATCATCTGAATTACCCTCATCTGAACCATTCAGCTACCAGGATATGTGGAAAAAAGCAGAAGAGAAACATCAGGCAGAGAAAGATGATTATACTGAAGATCTGAAGATCCAGGCATGGAACCTTGAGCATGTTCCTATGTTTGTCAAAGAAGAGCTTGTTAAGATAATTGAAGGCAAGCGAGAAGAGATAAGAAAAGATTTTCTTGAAGGCATTGAAAAATACAAGGAAGAGATCAAAAAGAACTGGCCGAAGGAATTAAAAGAGTTTTTGTTTAAGGTTATGAAAGAGGTATAAAAGAGAGACAACAGTGATATAGTCGATTATAATAGCAATCAAAATTTTTCTGCCTTATATCCATTATTTGGGGTTTTCACAAGCGTATAGCCCATTCTCTGCGTTGCTTTTGCAACCAATGTGGCAAGTAGCCCATGCAAATCAGCCCTAAAAGTTGGTGTGCTGCCTGACATCCTTATCATATCTTTTGGCACGATAATGCCTTCAGGCGGATTATGTATAACATGAAAAATCTGTTCTCTCAATCTGACCAGCGTTTTGGTTATGTCTGCCTCTGCCTGCTTTTTTTCGTAAGGTAGAAGATTAGATAAATCTTGCTGAAGATTAAATTCAGTCATGGCCTGAACCATACTTCTTATATGATCATCCAATGGAAGATATACTGGATGATGCACCACCACTTCTCCAATCTTTGCTCTTTTTGCTGCTGGACCTAAGAGAGATTCCTGCATCCTGGCAAAATCACTTGGTTCACTTTGACATTCTCTCGTTAACACGCCATAATCAAATTTTGCAGCGAGCTGAATATCCTCAGGATTACCTCTTCTTCTAAGATATTCCGCTGTCTTCGTCAACGCAAGGGCAACTCCGCCTGCGCTGACAAGTGAAGTATAAATTCCTGGATATTTATCACAAAGTCTGGCAAATGTGAATTCCCTGGCAGGTAAATTTAGCCTTGCCTCGATAAGTGTATTGAACAGATTATCACCATCATAAGTGCCAGAAGGAGCAGGTTTTTTTTGGCCTTTTGTCAGGATTAACTGGATAGGATATGGTATAAGGTAATAAGGATTCCCAAACCCACGAACTCTAACTCGTTCCATTTTCGAAGTTGTCAGGATCTCTCTGAGTTCTCGAAGCGGAATCCCTAATGATGAAGAACATACTTTATCTCGGACATAACCCTGATTATCAATCAAATCATCAATAATTTGTGCCCCGGTCATGGTTTCTGCAAGCCACGTACTAGGCTGTATAGGCGCTATCTGTTCTGTATACTCCGCAAAAAAGTTTATCACTTTTTGTTCAAGTGCAGAACTATGATCAGTAGCTGAGAGTCTTTGGCGCTTACCTGAATTACCTGCATTCTTATTTGCTGACCTAAACCTGGATGTTACCATTTTTACCTCTGTCTGTTTTACTTTACTTACATTGGAAAAAAATGCAAGTATTAAAATATAATGACATAATTTAGGGGAAGAGGACAATACAATGCCTGCAAAAACATTTTACCATAAAATATACGAACTGACTAAGCAAATCCCTCGCGGCAAAGTCACAACAT
>DUGA01000068.1 GCA_013331615.1 Candidatus Woesearchaeota archaeon
CAGTTAGTTCCATTAGATCCCTCTGTTGGTGTCTTTGATTTGTTATTTTCTTCAGTTTTTTGATTTTCTTCTCCCTCCTCTTTTTGCTCGACTAATTTCTGAATCTCCTGCTTTTTTTGCGCACTCATTCCGTCTGTAAAATCCTTGTCATTAAGGAGCTTTTTTGCATCCTCGATTTTGTTCTGGATTTTATCAGTGATGATTTTCTCAGCCATCTGGTTGTATTCATTTCTAACATCCTCAAGTGATGCAAAGACTATGCTGGCTACAATGAGAAAAAGAATAATTCCAATTCCGATTCTTGTGATTGGTTTCATGGTCGTGAATATGTGTAAATAGATGACTTGACTTTTCCTTGTTCAAAAACCTTCAATTTACGGTTAAATTTTGTCATTTTGTTTATTTTCTCGTTCTCATCTTTGAGAGATTTTATTTCTTTGAGTATCTCTTTCATATCCCCTGCAATTAAATCATCATACCAAAGTTTGGTAATTTCTGCTCTATATGGATTATCCTTGTATAAATAACCTGGATTAACAGGTGCATTAACTTCTGTATTAATATCACTAACAGCTACATTAAAGTCAAATAATGACTTCTGTGCCTTGTCATAGTCTCCGACTGTAAACCATGATTTTGCACCTAATGAATAATAATTCCAAGCAGCTTTTTGGAAGTCTTCTGTTGAATCTGGATCGCTTTCATCCCAATCTTCATGGCATTTGTCATAAACAGCTTTTAGTTTTTGGAGTTTTGTTTGTCCACCTTGCTTCCATGTGTTTTTTGATTGGTCAATTATTTCCGAGAAAAAGTTATCTACATTAAAATCTACAAGTTGTCTGCATGATTTTTGTTTTTCAGTTTTTTTATCGTCTGTACTTCCTCCGCCGCCTGTCCCTGAGCCACCACCAGAACCGCCTCCATCATTCTTTCCCTGCTCTGTGCAAGTTGCTTTGTAATACCTATCAGATGGATATTCTGTGTTGATTACACTTACATAGTCTCCTTTTTCGCATGCATTCAATACAGAAACTCCTGAGCCTTCGAGAAGTGATTTAATATATTCACATCTTGCTTTTGCAAGGTTGAAATTATTTTCTATTCTTTTGTTCGTGTCTGATTCAGACTTCCATTCCATTGTGGCTGTTGATACAACATTTGCTTTTTTGCAGTTTGAGGCAAAGTCATTTATCCTTTTGAGCTCTGCATTATTATCCAGCTTATTTCCGCCTGAATCTGCGAATTCCTGCGATTCTCCGACGTAAAAAAATCCCTTGATGGTTTTTGAGAATGTTGCACCTTGACCACCTCCTGTGCCACCAGAACCTCCGCTACCAGTTCCGCCTCTTGATAAGAATGGTATTTTTAGTTTGCTTAACCCTCCCATAATAAAGAACATTAGGATTGCTGTAATAAGGAGTGCAATGAAAAATGAAATTATCTTGTGCTTTTCTCCAGTGAGCTTGTTAATGATAAAATATAAAGGAAGCAGGATTACAATAAAGATAAGAAACCCGAGAGCATAGGGGAATAATGTTGCTGTTGTTATCTCTTTTCCTAGGAATGTTCCGCCATACATTAATGCAAGAGAAGACATTATTCCTATCGCAATAGAGAGGGCAACTATTTGCCTTGTTGAGCCTTTATCTTTGTACATTGCCTTCAATCCTATCAGAGTTACCGTCGTGAAAATTGTAAAGAACACAAAAAAGTCTATTAGTTTTGAATATGGCTTTAGCCCTCCTGTGAAAATTGAGTTTGCACTATTAAGTGCATTTCCAACAGGGTTTTCTGCTGAGACAATTATTGAAAATAAGGATAAGAGAAGGATTGCAATACCAAGGATGATTAATCCATGTTTCAGGTTTATTCTCTGTTTCTTCACAGCTCCTCACCCTTGTGCTTTTTCACATATAAAGCAACATCTTCAGCAGCCTTGTCGGTATTCGGAATAACATACTTTTTTCCGTCGGCAAAATTAACAATAAGAATAAATCCCTGAGCAAGACCATATTCGCTGAACGGTCTGCCAGGACCTTTTTTAATTTTCTTTGTCTTATTTACAATTCCTGAATCAACAAGCAACTCAATAAACTTATCAACATTGGCAACAGACATATCGAGCTTTTTAGCTAAATCTGTGGGGGTTTGATTCTTCTGCCTAAGCTCGTCGAGAATTAGCCACGCTGTTTCCTTGTTCAATATCTTTATCAGCTTGTTCATGCAGAAACAGTTATTCAATTAAGCTATTTAGTATTTAAATATTTCGGATAAACTATCTAATTTAGTAAATTAGTATTATTACTAAATTTAGTAAAATAAGTTATAATATTATGCAGTGAGTAAGTATACAGAATTATTCAATTTAGTAATTCAATTATTGTTATTATTTCCAGACTCTATTTATTAAATAATTCTATTTAATAAATTATTAATTCTTACATTATAATTATCTTACAGGCAGAGCAGCAACCAATTCCATTATAAAGGTAGAATCGTTCTTAACCAATTCCCAGAATTTATGCTCCTTATTCCTGCTTATTTCATATTTAGAATGGTATTTCGTCTCCCAATTTACACATTGCTCTGTTGTGTATTTGCGCTTATACCATTTTTCCATTTCTTTCAATATATCAAGAAAAACCTGAAAATAACGATCCCTTTGATACTTAAGTTGAGCCAATATATCTGAAATACTTGCACTAATCCCAGATGGAGAGCATCTTGATAATATTTCGATTATATCATTTAGGAGAGCAATTAACTCTTTAGTTAGTTTCTCTAATCTACCCCTATCTGCCTTTTCTCTTTTCGCAAGCTCTTGCATTAGCTCATTATATTTTGCCTCTTTTCTATGTTTTAAATTCATGAGCGTGTTCAACTTTGCTTTTTGGTCTGGTAATAAGTTTTGGCTATCAGGATGTGGACTTATTATTGCAGCTACCTCTGCAACTCTTGCTTGAGCAGCTTGGACAGCTTCTGCTTGCTTTTGTTTTATACCTTCATTCCATTTTTTGAAGTCATCAATCCGTTGCCTATCAGTCGGCCCTAATATATCAATACCAAAATGTCTTCGTGGTTCATCTGCCATTTTACATCACCTCATATTATTCATTTCTATAACATTTGATTTTGACACTGTTACACTGCACTCTCATTTCCTCGACCTAAAACATCCCTATTATACCAGAACCAATACTCAACAGCAAGATTATACACATAATTAACAATATCCATCTCTATCTTGCTAATGACTTTCCCCTGCTTTCCACCCCTAAAAGAAGAAATGCTGTCAATTGCATAAGACTCAACAAGAGCATAATAATCATTAAGAGACCTTCGCAGGAAATCTCTCATCTTATTTGCAGTATACCTGAATGACTCATAATTTAATTTAGCAATAGCAAGCCAATTCTTTCTTATATCATTTACTTTTGTCCTGATTTGATGCATCTTCAAGTCAATTCTCGAGAGCAAAAGCTGCTTAACATTCTTCTCCTGCCTCTTGAGTTGTATCAATCTTTTCTCAAGTGCCTTGTCAATGCTTTCAACAGCCCTGTCCATTTCCAAAATCCTTCTCTGGATAAAAGCAATTGTTTCCCTTGCAAGCCTTACTTGGCTCTCCCTAATAAACTGCGAAAGCCCCATTGCCCACTCGCTAATTGTAGAATGCCTTTTCTTAAACTCCTCCAACTTACCTGCAATCTCACTATCCCTCATAAACTTTCCAGCCAAGCCATTATATCCCTGAACAAGCTCATCCTGTGACAAAGTATGCCCATCCTTAAATCTCCTTACGAGTGCCTCAAAATTAATATGGTCGTCAATAAACCTCTTAAAAACAGGCCAGTCCTTCTGTGCAATCTCCCTATTTATACTTGCAGAAATCATGTTTAGATACCCAAAAGCAATAACCTTGGATGACATCTCATCAATAAATCTCTGAACTTTAAAATCCATAAAATCCCTCTGTACCAATGCACTATTTCCGATATATGGTCTAATAAAATTAATAAAATTTGAGCCATCAGGAGAAATCTCATTATGCCTCTGCCTTAGGTTTTCAATCTGATGTGAATGTGGAAAATCCTCCTTATGCTTGCTTATCTCATGTGCAAGCTTGTCATCCTTAAACTCCCTCTCGAGAATTTCAACTGCCTCTCCTAATTTTTTCGGCTCAATTGCCCTGCCTCTTATTTCTTCGTCTAATCTTCTGACAAACTCAGATTCCTTGACAAGATTTACCTCGCTGAACCTTGAAAGACTTTCAGCCAGAGTTTTATCTCTGAATTCATCACTGAGCATTTTCTCTGCTTCTGCCCTGACTCTCTCAATATCTTCAGGCGTATCTGCGTGTGAAAGCTTTTCAAAAACATCAGTAAGATAATCAAGCTCGCTAATCTTCATGGAATTTTGTGCATCAAGCAATTTTGTTATTTCTGGCTTATCTCTCTCCATCTGCTGCCTTAGCTGAACGTCTTTTACATGCTGCAAAAACCTATCGAGATTTGGTGCAAACTGCCTATTAAACACATTCTCAGATTCTAGATATTGAATAATCCTTCTCATTATTGTAAGCTTAATTCTTACAGGATGCCTTGCTGTGCTCATTGAATTCATCTCAATCCAAAGCCTATCCATTTGTTTTCCGGACCATGCAAGGTAGCGAGGCATTCTTTCCATACTTATATTATTGAACACCTTTATTCTCGGTAATTCAAGATTTTGTTTTTGCTCTGCCATATCATTCACCTCAGTAATTATGCTGCCCTCTTTCTTTGTGGTTGTGTGGACTANNATGCTGTTGATTCTATCTCATTAACATTTTGCGATTCATCTGATTCAGGATTATCTTGAGTAGATTGCTCAGGTGAAGTCCCTGTCAGGATTCTCCAAAGCTCTTCTCTTTTTTTAGCTGTGCTTATCTTCATTTCTTTAACTTTGAGAATTGCCCTGATGACTTTTTCAGACTGCCCGTTCTTAATCATTTGCACAATTAATGCAATCAATCCTTTTATTCTCGGCTCATCCTTTATGAGTTTATTCCTTCTTCTTGAAGCATCATCTGTATCTTGTTGGACAGGTTCATCAAACCTGTTGCTGAATTTATCAGCCATCTGCTCTGAATCTGATTTTCTTCTGAAGAGAATTACAACTGCTAGCCCTATTAATAATCCAATTATAAACCTTGAAATTGCTTGCTCTGATGTTGTGCTGATATATCCTAATGCCTTTATACCCCACAAAACAGCCCATAGCAGTGCAAGTCCACCGAATCCTGCAACGCCTTTCTTGATGTAATCTTTTTCCTTATCACCAAGCAGAGCAATTCCTGCACTGAACCCAAGAAGCTTAAATGGCAGATGCCCTAGCCAATTTAAGATATACTTTATTAATGGTATGGTAAAAAATCCTCCAACCTGTGGACCTAATCTGAGTATTAATGCTATTGCAAGTATTGCAGCAATTAAACCAATAATCCCACTAAACTTTCCTATTTTAGGTATTCTGCTAACAGCCCCACTGACCCAGTTTCTTATTGTGTTAAATAGTTTTATTAATACATTCTCCCAAATATATTTCAGAACAGGCCAGATAATCGGCCATAGCTGCCATGCCAACTCAAATCCTAATAGTGTATATCCCCATTCAAAGTTGAGTTTTTCTGCTGGCTGGATGAATAGGAATAATACTGTTTCACTTAAGATATACGGAAGCATAAATCTTGTTATAAATGATAAATCTTGGAAATTATTTATCTGCTGGAACAAGACAATAAAGAGATATATCTTAAACATCAGCAAGATTGTCGCAAACTCTATTCCTTGTGATGTTATTAGTATGGCGAGATAAATAATAAGGATATTCCTTGCCTGCTTAGGGAAGTGCATATTATCATCTGCCTGGAACAGTTTAGTGATTGAAAACAGCAGATATGTCAGCATCCAGACAAACAGGAATATCATTATAGGCGGCAAATCAGGAACAGGCACTTCCTTGCCCATGAGTTTTATTTTGTCCTTGATTATTGTTCTTCCTTCAACCTTTTTCCAGTAGAGAATTCCGTATCTTGTGTCTTGACCTTCTGATGTTGTAACCTCATATTTTCCAGTCCAATCACCAAATTTATCTGCTGCCCTGTCTCCAACTGCAAACTTTTCAATCTTGAGCCAGAACTTGCTGTCCCAGATTAGTGCATCATTGCCAATATCTCCAGTTGAACTTACCGCTGCAACCTGATGGACAATTATAAGTGCAATAATTATCGGCATGAAATACGAGAAGAACACGCCTCTTTCTCTGCTTCTTATCGGCCCAGCAATGCTTTCAGGAATATACTGAAGCACAAGATATAGCGCTATTGATACAACAACAACATTGATTATAATGTGCCAATTGAAGAGCCATTTTATTGCTGTTACTGAATAGATTGGCGTCTGCCCTAATTTTATCGCTACAAAAATTGAAATTATAGCAAGCAGTGCATAGAGTATCCATTCCCTGTTTCCCTCAAACCTTGCCCTTACTTGGTCAATGAATTGGATGACAACAAACAATGCACCAAAGATTATTGCTATGTTAATCCAGAATGCTTTTGATGTAATGAACGGGTTGACCGCATCCCACCCATCACTGGCTTTTGTTTTTATGTCGTCAAACCATCCTGCATGAACAAGTGTTGCGCTTAATAGAGTGATGATTATGAAACCCAATCCAAGAGTCCACAGCTTGTTAGACTGCCTCATAGCTCATCCTCCATTTTTTTAAGCAGTGAATCATCAATTTCTGAGAGAGTACCTAAAGCTCCTGAATTTCTCCTTGAGATGTAATATCTGAGAACAGGATCATTTATCGAATAGAGATTGTCTGATTTGGTTATGATGTCAACTTCAATCAGTCTGGAAAGAAGACTTTTTGTAACAGGAGCGCTTCTGAATATTTTTTTTGCAATGTCTGTAAGCCTTAATTTTTCATGATGAGAAAGCACATTGAGAATTACATTAAGAAGTGTTTTTCCCCTTGCCCTCGACAAGGAATCAAGAATTATCTGCTCAGAAAGAGAATAAATTCTTCCTGACTTGAAAACTGTCTCGAGAATAAAAGCCCTCTTTACATCTTTAGTTTCCTTATAGCTTTCAGCAATCGCATGAACATAAGCAGGATAACCTAATGTCAGGGAATAAATCTTATCAGCAACTTCAGACGATACTCTGCCGGCAGTTTTTTCAACAAGCAATCTGGTTTCTTCTTTTGAAAGATTTGCAAGCTGGATAAACTCAAAATTCTGCTTCGATAAAATCGGCTTGAACTGGTAAGTTNNTGCCTGTGCAAATTCAAATGCATTTTCGAGAATAAGCTGCTGGTTTGGCTTGATTTTTTCCAGCTCATTTATTATTTTGTCTATGATATTTGCAGAATGCTTTGAAACCTCTTTTTTTATCTCCAACAATCCATCAGCAGAAAGGGATTTTGAAACCCAAAGAGAATCCCTCTCGGAAAATTGTGCAAAAACATTCACGATAAATTCAACAGAAAAACTTTCAGGGCTTAGGCTGAGATTATTCAGGTTGAGTATTGCCTGAGAAATTTCCTTTGATTTAGATTGCCTAAGAAATTCTTTCAGCAGTGTTGTTTTTCCGATTCCCTTATAGCCGAAAATTGCAATGTTCTTATGCTGGCTTTTTTTGAGAGAATTCGTCTGAGAAACAAGCTGTTCAATGTAAACATCTCTACCAGAAAATAGCTCTTTCTCTGTTTTTTCTACTGAAACCGCACTCATTTCTTACTTTACCAATTGGTATATAGTTTATTTTGACTAATAGTATATAAATTTATTGCTTAGATATAGAAATAGGTATACTAATATTTATACTTTTTGGTAGAAATATTTTTTGAATATAGTCTATTTAGAATATATACGGAGTGGTATAATAAAGTTAGGCAGAAGTTTTATATAGTTAGATTCATTTAGTTATATATAGTTAGATTTGTGGTGAGAAAAATGATAGAATGTGAAAGTATTGCTAGAAAATGGGGAAGCTCGATAGGCATTACAATCCCAAGCGAGGTTGTTGAAAAGGCAAAAATAAAGGAGAACCGAAAAATCCGTTTTATAATTATCGAGGAGGATACACCCGCAAAAAGAACATTTGGCTTGCTTAAAGGATGGAAAAAGCCAACTCCTGAGATAATAAAAGAGATGAGAGAAGGAAATTGGGATGAATGAGGCAATTAATTTTTATTTTTTTGATACCTACGCAATAATTGAAATACTAAAAGGCAATCCG
>DUGA01000003.1 GCA_013331615.1 Candidatus Woesearchaeota archaeon
TTCTTTACAACCTGCAACATCTTTGAATGTTACTTTATTATTTTTATCATTAGGATCTGTGATTCGAGCTTTTGATTGTCCAAAAGAAAAAGCTTGCATTCCAGACCCTTTCATCTGACGAGTCATAAGCCAAATAAAAACAGCAATAAACAAAACAGGGAATAAAATAGGAGAAAGATTTAAAAGCCAATAGAAAAAACCACTATCTTGAGTAACGCTAATTTTTATATTAGCCAACTCTGATGAAGTTATTCCATAAGCAGCTAAAGTTTCAGTGATATTTGAACTTTCTTCTTTTTTTGAGGTCTTAATAACATCGTTTTGAAAAATGGCCTCAATATCTCCACTCTTAACTGAAATTTCTTTCACTTCACCAAATTTTACAGCCATAGCTAATTCAGAAATACTTATATCTTCTTTAGCTTTATTTTCATTGATTAAAGAGTAGGCAGAAACAACAAAAAATATAATCAAAACACTAATTATAAAATTGCCAGAAAAAGAGTTTTTTGGTCCCCCTTTTTGGATTTTATTAAAAAAATTATTTTTATTATTGTCTTTTTTTATTTTTTTATTTTTTTTTGCTTTTTATGGATAATTCTGTTGATTACTCTATTTTTTCAGAATTATACAGATAGAGAATTATGAACAAGAATTATACCAATTATCAGAATTCTCTATAGTTTAGTTTATCCTATAGCTCATCAAACCTTTTCATAAGCAGCTTGTTAATCTTGCCGCCAAGGCATTTGCTGTAAATCTTCACTGACTTCAGAGTATGCCTGAATGGCTTCATCTTGCTTTCCAGTTCTTTTGAATAGACTGTTGTTATGTCTACCCAGCCTATTTTCAGGTTGTCCATTGCCATCTTAACCAAGAGCTCTGGCTCATAAACAAACTCATTCTCGCAGAATTCAGTTTTAGCATAATATTTCTCAATAACATGCCTTTTGAACATCCTGTATCCTGACTGGGCGTCATAGATGTTCCTGCCTGTCAGCTTTGAGAGTATGCAAGAATCTAAAAGATTGCCTATCTTTCTTGTAAATGGCACAGACGCAATTCTAAAATCCCTTTTGCCTACAGCAACTTCATAACCCTCGCTTAATTTTTCTGCAAACAAGGGAATTTCATTAGGCAAATGCTGGCCATCAGCATCAAGGGTTATTATGGCATTGTAATCATGCTGCAAAAAATACTTGAATCCTGTTCTTAAAGCAGCACCCTTTCCCCTGTTTGCTTCGTGCCTTAAAACAAATGCCCCCGCCTTTTCTGCAATTGCAGCAGTTTTGTCCCTGCTGCCGTCATCAACCACTGCAACATCTGCATAAGCCTTTGCTCCACTTACAATGCTTTCTATTGTCTTCTCCTCATTGTATGCGCAGATTAGGCTGCAAACTTTTTCAAGGCGCATTTTTCAGTGGGCCTGAGCAGAATCGAACTGCTGGTCTTCTCCGTGTAAAGGAGACGTCTTAACCACTGGACTACAGGCCCTTACAATAAAAATACAACTTGGATTTTTATAGCTTTCTGTTCTTGATTTTATCTAACTAAGTTGCCATAATCTATTTGTATAGAATTTGGCAAGGGTAGACATAAGCCTATCAGTTGAGACTATATGCAAATTGAAACTTCAGAATTTCACGATTATCTAAACCCTAAGTCAAATATCATAACAAATTTGTTCAAATAATTGCAAGAATAATCTTGCATAACAGACCAAGATTATCTTATTTTAACAAGATTAAATAATATGTACGCAAAGCTGTTTTAGTTATTCTCTGCCCACTTCAACTTTGTTCTCTTCCTCGTTTTCATCTTCACTGCTGTTTCTAACTGAAAAGATTATTTCAAAGAATCTAAGTATTATCTCCAGCCCTATGATAAAGAAAAGATAATACAGGATATTGCTCAATAGGGATGGTATTTTTGAGAACTGCAAAACAAGCAATTCAAATGAGAAAAAGTCTGGAGACAAAAGAAAAACAGCTAATATTGTAAAAGGGAATAATTTTGCCAAGTCTTTTGATAAATCCTCTTTATAATAAGATGTCATTCTCACAGAAGCAACAATCGCCGCAGATATCAAGAGTATAGCTTCTACATTCTGTTTGGACAGCAGTATAAGAAAAAATGTTAATATAGCAAACCAAAAAAATACGATGAATGGCAGCACTATTATGTACTCTGCAAAATAAAGGATGACTGCAAGAAATTTTCTCCAGCCCGGGTGCTCTAATTTGTTATATTTTCTTAAATCCAGCTTTATAATATCTTTTCTTGCAAGAAATCTATAAAATTTCCATATAAACATAGTATAAATAACAATCAAAAGAGTAAAAACAAAAAGATTTATTATGGCTGCATAATGCTGAGGAAGAGAGTTCATAACTTCCGTATATGTCTCTACAGTCTTTTGCAAATACGCCTCTTTTATTGAACTGACATTAAGCATGGAACTATTTATTATCTGATATTTTTAAAGTTTCCGCAATGCTAGTACCTGCCTTCCTGATGTTCCCAGCAATGAAAATTCATGTTCGTTTTTTACTATAATTTTTATTTATCAACAATATGGATAATCTTGTTGATTACTCTAAATTTTTCTGGCATTATATAGATAGAGAATTATGAATAAAATGCCATATAACTAACAGAATTTTTTATATTGTTGTTCTTGATATGCTGAGTAGAGATCTCTCCTATCTCTTCTTTACTTTAAAGTAATATATGAGCAAGGCAATTCCTCCAAGCGTTGTGAAGATTGCAAGAAGGATGCTCACCAGAAACCTGTCGCTTAGGGATATTAATGCTGTCCTGAATGCAAATATCATAAAAATATAAACAATAAAGAAGAAAAATATCTGTGAAAGAATCTGCCATCCTTCTATCTTGCTTTCGGATATGATATTTCTTAAATATGTGGCTATTGCAAATCCTGCGCTTATTATTATCAAAGCGCCAGTCAATGCCGGAATAACTCCAAGTATTGTTGTCAGCCATCCAGTAAATTCTGGTATNNGCAATAACCAAGAATAAATCAAGAAAACTTGGCTTTACTATCTTGCTGGCTTTTAATTTTTCAAGCCCTTTTCTTAGAAGAAATTTGACAATCTTTCCCAAGAAAATCCCAGCAATAACTATAGCAATTGCAATCAGCAGGTTAGCAAAAAACTCGCCCGCAGTCAGCTGAATGGAACTTACCTTCTTTAATAATGCCTCTTTTACAGAGCTAATTGTCACCATAGCATGATAAGATAAACTGAATTTAAAAAGCTTCTCATTACTCTTTGTATATTTCCTCAAGTATTTCTTTCAGTTTATTCTTCCTTCTTTCTTCTTCTATTCTTCCTTTTGTTCTCAAGGATGCAATAAAGCCATTTAACTTTTGTAATTTTTTTGTTTCGGTGTCAAATAAAAGATTTAACCCATCATTTATTGCATTGTACCATATTCTTTCTCTTTTTTCTCTTTCAGTTATTATTTCTTTTGGGTATAAAATAAACCAGCTTCTCTTCGCAGACACAACAAAATCCTCATAACTTTTTCTAGCCCAGTTTATTGCCTCTTTTATGTTTCTTTTATAGATTATGCAAAATGATGCTATTATTCTTGAATAAATAAAGTCTTCTACACCCACCCTATTACCGGATATTACTCCATTATTGCATATCCTAGAAAACCTGATAAGGCTTAGTTTTTCACCTGTTATCTCAGCAAGCCAGTCTACCCCCTTGAACTCGCCAATCTTAGCACCAAATGCTCCATGGTAAGAAGAAGCCTTTGTTCCTGGCAGATAATAAAGGGTGTAAGCATTTTCTAATAATCTGCAGGCAAATTCTTGTTCCTCACCTGCTTTGTTAGGCCATGTTGCAAATTCAGGAAATCCGCCAACATCCAGGTATTTCTTCCTGTCAATTATAAAATGCCCCCAGGTTTGATAAACCTTAATAGGCTTTAGTATCTTAAGGTTGTTATTAATAAATTTGTCTTTCATTTTTAAGTATTCGCTTGGAATTGAATTAAAGCATGCCCCCTTTATGCCTTTTTTGAAGAAAGTTCTTGATAAATCGTCTGCACTAATCGCTATCCGCGGGTATGAAGCACGATCATAAACAGGCAAGACAAGAACAGAAAAGTCCTTATCTGCCACTTCTAATTTTTTTATAACTATCATAGAAATAAAGCTTAGGTAAGGTGCTGGAACGCAATCATCATCAAGGAAAAACAAGTATTTCCCACTGGCTTGTTTTGCTCCGATATTTCTTGCAACAGAGCTGCCTTTTCTTTCTTTATTGTAAATATATTTTATTTCTACGCCCTTTGTGCTATACGCCTCTCTTTCAAGCTCTTTTACAACATCTCTTGTATTGTCCGTTGAGGCATCATCCACAACTACAATTTCTTTTATTAGTGATTTTTGGAGCAGTAAAGCTTTTATGCATACGGACAGGGGATTGTACTTATAATCCTCAGACCTTTTTCCAAAAGGGCATCTGTTATATGTAGGGATTATCGCGCTCATATCTGTCCTTTTTGCCGGGATATTCATTTTTGCCAGATAATTTTGGCGGTAAAAGTCCTTTCCAAACTCCTTTAATAAATCCTCTTCTTTTAACTCCATGATTTAAAAACAAAGCAAAACCTTTTTAAAAGTCTTGCTATCTTGGTTTTTACACATCAAAAATGCTCTTTGTTCACGCTGTCTGTTTTAACTCGCAGAAAGCAAAGGCATTTTTGGGGTGCTCAAAAACTCAAACACGCTCTGNNTCAACAGCATTTCTGACATTAGCCCAGAGTTTTTGACATTCCACAAGCTATTTTAGGGTAGGACATATGTCATGAACCTATACAAAAAATAAGCAACAAAAAGCTTTATAAACTTTATAAAAGTTAAGATATTATGTTATGGTGGATTTGGGTGATAATTGCGCTGGCTGTCCTGATTGTATTGATGCTTATTAATTATTTTAATAAATTTGTCATCTTAGGCAACAGGATTGATAACAGCCTATCACAGATAGATGTTCAGCTTAGAAAAAGAGCAGACTTGGTGCCTAACCTTATAGAAACAGTCAAGGGCTATGCAAAGCACGAGAAGAGCATTATAAATTCTGTCACAGAGGCAAGAAAAGCATTGTTAGGCGCAGCAGACATAACATCGAGGGTAAAGGCAGGCAATCAATTGCAGCAGGCATTAAAAAGCATCTTTGCGCTTGCAGAGAACTATCCGAATTTAAAGGCAAATGAAAACTTTTTGCACCTGCAGCAGGAGCTTGCAGCAATAGAGGACAAGGTGGCATACTCAAGGCAGTTTTACAACGACAGCATTCTTGACTACAACAATTCTGTGGAAAGCTTCCCCGGCAACATATTCGCATCTATCTACGGCAAGCGCGAAAAGAAGTTCCTGGAAATCCCTGCAGAGGCAAGGGCTGTGCCAAAGGTGAGCTTTTAGACAAGAGAAGATTAAGTTATAATTAACGAGTCTAAAAGCGAACAGAGCTTTTAAGCGAGGCAAAATTAAATCTGTTATTAACGAGCTTGAAAGCGAATTGAGTTTCTGAAAAATAGCCTGATAATTATTGCTTGGGCAGGCAATTAATGATTTCTTTAATGCACTCATTTAATGATTTTGATGTGTTAATAACAATGCCATAATCAAATTCTGCTGATTTCCTGTAAACTGCCTCGGCAGCATCTTTTCCATGCGGTTCCTTTCTCTTGCTGTCTCTTTCTATGCATACATTCAGTGGGGCTTTAAGCGTAAAAGCATAATGCGGAAAATCAAGCCTTTTTATTAAATCTTCAATTTGATTTTTATAATAAAAGTTTCCGTCAAAAACTGCTGAAAGCCCCTTTTCTAAATACCTCCTGGCTTTTTTGGCAGCAATTTCATTTGCCTTTGAAAAACTTTCCTCGGAGATATACCCTTCTTTCCATTCTTCCAGATTATGATCCTCAAGAATTTTATCAATTGCAAAATACTTGGCATTCAGCCTTTTGGACAGGGCTTTGGCTATTGTGGACTTTCCGCATCCTAATGGCCCACGGATAATTATATAAAAGCTCATGGATAATTATAAATCAGATTTGTTTATAAGGTTTGCCCAGACAGCGACATCAAAGGCGAACATGCTCTCTGGTTCTAGCCCTAAGTTTTCAGCCTTCTAATTGTGCGTCTATTATTACATTCTGCTGGATGCTCCACTCACTGTCTGAATGTGTTTTTATATAGCCAACCCAGAAGTCTATGAACTTGAGCCTTTCCTGAAAATTTGCCCGCTTTTGTCTTTCAAGCTGTTTGGCATCTATTTTTATGTCTTTGGCTTTCATCTTACATCAATTCAAACCTTGAGCTTTTTTTTGCCTTGAGAAGCTCTTTCAAGTGCTTCCTGCCCGCATCGCGGTATTTTGCAGCATTCAGGCAGAATGATTTTATCATTTCTGATGCATACTCTCCTCCAAGATGATGAGGCACAATGACATAATCAACTCCTTTTTCATACAATTCAAATGCCCTTCTTGGCTGTTCGGCTGTTGCGATGAATATTGCCTTTGAACCTGTCTCATTCAACCTCTCTTTGATTGAAAGGTTTGTATTTTCATCAGGCACTGTGGAGATTGCCAGCCTGACATTTTCAAGCTCAAGTTCGCTCAAAAATCCTTTGTCGCTCGCATCCCCATAAATGCAGTTTATCCCCTCTTTGCCAAGCGAGAGAATAACATTGGGATTATGGTCAACAACTGCAAAAGACAGCTTTGTTTCTTTCAGGGCATTCAACAGCTTGTATCCTATCCTGTGGTATCCAAAAAGAATAACATCATACTTTTCCTTGAATGCCTCTTTCTTCATGTATCTCCTGCCTTCAAAAACCCCAAGGATTTTTGACAGCTTATCAAACAAGGCGTGGGAATAATAAATGCCATAGCTGCTGGCGCCTATGGTAAATATTGCTATAAGGACTGCCATACTCATGATATCTTGGCTTAAATGCCCAAGCGTATACCCAAGCAGTATGAGTATCAGGGAAAACTCGCTGATTTGCGCGAGGCTTGTGCCTGCCAGGAAGTTTGTTTTTTTCTTATAGCCAAAAATCCTTAAAATTGTCATGACAATAACCGGCTTTACTATTATTATTAATGCTGAAAAAAGCAGCGAAATCCTCACTAAATCCCAGCCAATCTGCCCGGCAAGTTGTGTTCCAAAGAACACAAAGAACAGCACAACAAAAAAGTCTCTTAATGGCTTTATTTTGCTGCCCAGCTCTAAGGTGTATTTGCTTGATGCAAGAGACATGCCTGCTATCAGCGCGCCTATCTCAAGCGAGAAGCCCAGCCTGTCAAACAAGACTGCAAGGGCTAATGCCCACGCGATGCCAAATAGGAATAAAGACTCCTGGCTTCTTGCGAGATAATTCATGAATTTATTTAGCGCAAAAGCAGAAAAAAGAAATATGGCAGCAATAATCCCTATTACTTCAGAAAAAGAAATGAGGACAGAAAGCTGGCTTGCCCCGCTGTTCAGGAGGGGGATAGCCATCAGCGCAATAGCTGCCGCAAAATCCTGTATGATTAATATTCCCAGCGCAATTCTTCCGTGAAGCGTGTCTATTTCTTTTTTGTCTGAAAGTATCTTTACAACAACAACTGTTGATGAGAATGCGAGCGCAGCGCCAATGTAAAGGGCAGTTGTGCTGCCCATCCCCAAGCCAGCTGAAATCAAAAACCCTATTCCTCCAACAACAATTATCTCTGCAATGCCAGCGAATGTAGAAACAACACCGATTTCTTTTAAAACCCTCAGGTCAAGGCTTAAGCCGACGATAAAAAGCAGGAATGCCACGCCTATGTGCGCAAACACCTGTATGAACTCTGATGATGATGCTGTAATATTCAGGAATAAAGGGCCTACAACAACTCCGGCAATGAGATATGCTATGATTGGCGGCTGCTTGATTATCCTTGCAATCACAGCCAGCACAGCAGATACAATTATTATAATGCTCAGATTAAGCAGCACCTCTTGAACCATGATTTATCCTGTTATCTCTTTTTTAAATAGTTTGCGATTGGCTTATTTTTGCGCAAAGCTGACATCAAAAAGATTTAAATATATATAAGGCAGAGATATTATATAGAATATAAAAGGGGCATGAAGAAACAATAAAATATGATAGACATAAGGCTTATCAGGGAAAATTCAGAGCTTGTAAAAGAGAACATCAGGAAAAAGTTTCAGAACGACAAGCTGCCGCTGGTTGATGAAGTGAGAAAAAAGGATGAGGAGTGGAGAAAGCTGAAGGCGCAGGCAGATGAGATGAGGGCGTCGCGAAACAAGGTTTCTGAGAGCATTAATCAGGCAAAGAAGGCAAAAAATGAAAAGAAAGCCAGAGAGCTGATTAAAGAGGCGCAGGAGCTTCCAGAAAAGATAGCAAAGCTTGAGCAGGCAACAGGAAAGCTTGAGCAGGAGATAAAAGCCATCATGTACAGGATTCCAAACATAATCCACAAGTCTGTGCCAATAGGAAAGGATGCTTCGCAAAATGTTGTAAGAAAGACAATAGGCAAGCCAAATAAAACTGATTTTGAAATAATTAATCATGCAGAGCTGGCTGAAAAGCTGAATGGCGCGGATTTTGAGATTGCAAGAAAAATCTCTGGGAATGGGTTTTATTTCTTGAAGGGAAAGCTGGCGCAGTTAAGCGTTGCTGTGCTGAATTTTGCCCGGGACTATATGATTAAGCAGGGCTTTGAGTATACAGAGCCGCCTTTGATGATAAGAAAAAGGGTTGTTGAGGGCGTGATGTCCTTTCAGGAGATGGAAAATATGATGTACAAGATTGATGGAGAGGATTTGTACATGATAGGCACATCAGAGCATCCTTTAATCGGGATGTACATGGACAAGGCATTAAGCAAGAAGGATATTCCCCAGTTAGTTACAGGATTCTCTCCATGCTTCAGGAAAGAGATAGGCGCACACGGGATAGATGAGAAGGGATTTTTTAGGGTGCATCAGTTTTACAAGCAGGAGATGATTGTTGTCTGCGAGCCAGGTGATTCTTANNACTGTTCTTGCCTCTCCAAGAATACTGGTTGCGCTGATGGAAAACCATCAGCAAAAAGACGGCTCAATAAAAATTCCCAAAGCGCTGTGGAAATACACTGGCTTTAAGGAGATAAGGGCGGAGAGG
>DUGA01000044.1 GCA_013331615.1 Candidatus Woesearchaeota archaeon
AAGACCGAAAGATTATGTTTATTTGACAGATATCGCGCATTCGGTATTAAAGGGAACTGAATTGACAGCTGAACAAAAACAATTACTGCCAGATTTAATTGCTAGAGCAAGAAGCATTGCAGATAAAACAAAGCCAGAATCTGAGACAAACAAACAGCTTGCTCCAAGATTTGCTGCAGTACTGGAAAAGATAAAAGATAATCTTAACAACAAAAAAGCAGCAACTGAAGGATTAAATTCTGAAGATTTGGCAGTAATGAAAAAATTATTCTCGGCAAGCATCGGAGCAAGAGCTTTGGGACAAGCAGATGTAGGATATACAGCACAAGAAGATCTTGCATTGGCTGCATTATTGCGGCTGGAATTTGAGAATGATATAATATTGACAGCAATACAAATACAAAAACTAGGGATTAAATTAGTTGATGCTAATGGCAAAGAGTTTAATCTTGATAGCAAGCTTTCAAAAGAGGATGTTGCAAATCTTGTTGCTGCAATCAGAAAGATACATTATAAGACAGGACCATTTGATTTAAAGAGTGTTCCTGAGATGACTGAAATATTCAAGCAACAGGGTTTGAGTGAGAAAGATGCAAATGATGCAGCAGTATTATTAGATGCAGCTAGAGGCTGGATTACAACATGGCAACCAACAATGGCAAGATTCCTAGCAGGCTCACTAGGTTTCCAGCAATTTGTCGGACAGCCGAGAGTAAAACAATTCAGAGGAGATCCAATTACAGAGAAAGACAGTAAAGGCAATGTTATTTTCGAATACAACTCATTAGTAAAAGTTGAAGTCCCGCAGGAACATGTTATTGGCCAGAAAGCTAATCAAGATGTGTTTGTATTGTTTGACAAAGTATTTAATATAAAGATAAATGGTTACCTTACAACTGCAGAAATTGCTGATATCAAAACAAAGTTAGAGAGTTCTCGATTAGATAGTAGAGTTGTTGATGAGATAATTAGTGAATTAGGTGCACAGAGCGCAAAGAATGAAGAAGCTGCAAAGCAGAAAGCAGAAGCAGAGAGTAAAGCAAAAGAAGCAGCGCAGGCAGAGGAAGCAAAAGCTAAAGAGGAAGCTGCTAAAGGAATTCCTGAAACTATCCCAGACTCATTCTTTGAGAATGCTGTTGAATTGTCTTTGAAAAAGTCAGGATTAAAACGAAGCGCTGCTGATGAAGCAAACCTTAGAAGGGTTATCGGTTCAACAGTTAAAGGAGTATACACTAAATTAATTTCTGATCCTAAAATAAGTAAAGATCCTGAAAGAAAAGCAGCACTTAATACTATTTTCAGAAATACTGCTGATTGGCTGATAGCCCAAGATGAAGCTGATCTTGCGCTTCCATTTGTTGCGCATGATGCTCAGCATTCTGAAACAACAATGAAAGACATGGAAAAAGTTCTTGACGCAATGCCTGATAAGCTCCGTAAACGCCTTACGAAAAAATACGGTACAAACTATAGAGAACTTATTCAAACGCTTGGCTTGATGCATGATGTTGGCTATGCTGCGTTAGAGGAAGGAGAACCTAAAGGATTGCATGCTCCAAAAGGAGCATCTATTGTAGGCAGATCAATCAAGGATGAGATGAAGAAAGCATTTGGCATTGATGAACAAGGATTCAAAGACTTTGTTGAAGCGATCGCTAGGCATGGCTCAGACAAGAAAGGCAAGGATTATCTGGCAGCAAGCCTTGAAGAGAACCCATTATTGCTGTTGATGAGATTATCTGACAATCTTGATATCACTTTTAACAGATTGCGTTCCTGGCAAAGAGATAAGCTGTTTATGAGATCAGTGTTCAAATTATGGAACGATGAAAAAATAAAGAACATTGAAAGCGAGATTGATGAACTAAAATCTAAATTAAGTCAGAAGGAAAAAGATTCTGCTGAAGCTAAAACCATAAGTGACCAGATAGAGGAGTTAGAGACTCAATTGAATTCAAGAATAATTGAGATAACAAAAGAATCAGTCGCTACTGCTGAAGGAGTTAGGAAAGACCTGAACGATTATATTAAGATAAAATCGAGCAAAGAATACAAAGAGCTTAGAACTAGCTTAGAAAGAGTGCAGATGCTTAAGGCTGCAGTTGGCGCTGAAAAAATAGCTGCGCTTAAAGATTATGTTTACAAAGATACAGAAAAAGGTATAGTAGAATTAAGTGTGGAAGAGATGAATGCGCATCTGAAGGACCTTGATGCAATCATCGGTGCTCTTCCGTTAATGAATCATGAATCTTTCCCTCATTTTATAGGTGCATTTGCTGCAAGAAGCATAACTTATCAGGTCAATGAAAAAGGAGAGCTTGTTGCAACTGTTGAGATCAATGAAGAAGCAGAACAGTTAGGAGAAGAATCTGGGAGATCTGTCGCTGAATATCAGGTTAAGAGAACTATTGACGCAGTTTCATCCTTATTCTTCCAAGATAAGATAGAAGAGTCTCTGCCACCGACAAATAGAGGAGTGGCGATAGAAGTAAAGGTTCCTGTCAAGACAGGAGGAAGAACTGTCATTAGGTATACAAAAGAAGGCGGACTGACTAAAAAGTTTGAGAATCCTGCAGAAGATGAAACTGAGAGAAAAGCAAGAGCAGAATCACCTCAAGAAGTTGCGCCATCATCTGTTACTGTACCAGTTGCACCGCCTGTTCCTAAGCCTATAATGGATGCTCTTGAGACAAGAACAGGACAGGAAGAGGAACTGAAAGAAAGATTAGAGAGAGGGGAAATATTATCTCCTTCTGAAATTGAAACAGTAAGCGGCATACGCGCAGCAGAAAATGTCCAGACAAAGCCAGTAAAGCTTGAAGATTTATTGAGAACAGGGCCTGTTAAAGATAAGGAGGGTAAAGAAACACCTTATGTAAGAGAAGTTAAGCAGATAGGTATAGGAGGCTTTGGAATCACATATTTGACAACAACCACAGACACAAGCAAAAAAACAGATGATCCCTTAAGAACAAGGCATAGGATAATAAAGATAGGAAAGCCAGCTGGCGGCAATCCTTGGCAGGCTGCTCAGCAAGGAATTAAAGCAGAGTATCTGAATCAGCAGGAGTTAAGAAAATTCAGAGAAACATTTGTTACTGAGTTAGCCAATGAGGAAGCTGAATTAAAAAATGAGAGAAAAAAAGACGCAGCTAATAGAGATTCTGCAAAAGTAAAAACACTTGAAGAAAGGATTGCTAAGGCAAAAAGATATATCGATGCATTAAGCGCGGTTCCTGAGACATTTGGTGAAGTTCTTGCAGACAATCGTAACCCTGCAGAATATGATAGAAGAATAATCACAAATAATATAATACCTGTCTCTCAATTTACTGCAATAAATAAATTGCCAGAAGGTGTCTTAGCGTATGCCCAAGACTTTATACAAGGCAGCACATTAGACAGCTTGGTAAAAGGAGAAGCTGGAGAATTTAGTGAACAAGAAATGAATGATGCATTAATGCAGCTCGATAATATAGTAAGCGTATTGCATGAATTAGGCCATTATCACCGTGATATAAAGCCAGATAATATAATGATAGTAAGAGAAAATGGCAAGGTAAAAGTCAAATTGATTGATTATGGAATAATGACAAGAAATCAGGATCTGCAATTAGAGGATGAAGCAAGATATCATATTGGCAGAGCCATTATTAAAATGAAATTCTATCAAGTATCTGCTGAGAGGGCATTTACTGCTGGCAATAGTGTAAAAGGATTTGAATATATGAGAAAAGCAATGGATGCATTAAATGAGGTCAGAAAAGTTCCTGGGGAAGGGTCTGTTGCTTCTGAGGAATTAACGAGAATCAAGTTATCTCCGCTAAGATTTGTCATATTTGAGAAAAAGCATTTCCGAAATATTATTCAAACAAAAGCAAGTGAGGTTATTAGAACAGCGCTTGCAAATAATATTAATGAAGCTGAGAAACAAGAGATAATAAGCGAAATATATGATGCATTTGGAACAGATTTGCCTGAGATGTTGGATTATATATTAAGAAGCGAGAAAGATCCTATAAAAAAACAAGCATTAGTGAATGAGTTAACAAAATTATCTGAAAAGTTTGATGCAAAATTGAAAGCTTCAGTTGCAGATGTTATTAAAGATGCTAATAAAGACTTGGAAAAAGCAAGATTTGGAGAGCAAGCAACTCAGATGCCTGTAATTGATTTTGATAAGACTGAAACTCCTATTCTTGCTAGAGATTCTGATAACACAGCTATTGTTACGCCTGAAGATGTAAGAGCAGCAAAAGAAAGAGATGGAGAGATTATAGCTGCAGAAAAAGCAGCTGAAAAATCTACATCAGACTTCTTGTTAGCAAACAACAGGCAGGATAAGTGCAGCAAGTGCCTGGTGCTTATAGGCAGGATTAGAACTCTTATTGAACAAGGTAAATTAGATGAGGCAAGAAAATTAATTCAAGCA
Organism: Candidatus Woesearchaeota archaeon; assembly: GCA_013331615.1. Lineage (GTDB taxonomy): Archaea > Nanobdellota > Nanobdellia > Woesearchaeales > UBA10200 > UBA10200 > UBA10200 sp10200u. The sequence continues at coordinate 4,433 of DUGA01000044.1, forward strand.
GAGATTGACAAGCCAGGCGATATTGACAAAATAACAGAAGGCACATCACAAAGCTTTATTGAAATTGCAGCACAGGATTATGACAAAGCAATTAAAGGGCTTGAGTTGGCATTAAATGATATAAAAGAGGGTGAGGCAGGAGCTGCTGAACTAAGAACAACATTGAATGATCTTAAGGGGAAAGTTGAAATTGCAAGAGATGCTGCCAAGCTGCAAGGTTCGGCTGTTAAAGTTAGAGCAGCTGTTGAAATTAGAGCACAAATCGCAGATATAGAATCGCAAATAAAAATAGCAGATGATGAAATACAGAGATTGAATGCTGAATTTGAAAGTGCGCAAGTGCAGGCAGATTCGCCAACAGCCACGATTAAAGAAAAGTTGGATGCTCTTAAAAAAGTGAGAGAGACTCTTGACGAAATACAAGATGCTACAAGTAAAAAAGCAGAATTAAGAAAGAAGCTGGATGCTCTTCGCATTGAGCTCTACCTTTCAGTTGAACAGGCTGAGCAAAAGAAAAAACAGGAAGAGCAGGCAAGGCAGCAGGAAGCAGTTAGGATTGCTGGAGAGTTAGCAATAGCAAGAGATAATGTTGCACAGGCAGAAGCAAAAGCAAGGCGCATTGCTGAATTACAAAAAGAATTTGCGAGAATAGATTCAGACAAAAAGATCCTTACTGAAGAGAAATTTGTCAAGAAATTTGAGGCAATAGATGCTAGAATAAAACAGGCAGAAAACGCTCTTGAAATGAAAGCTGCTGAAGAGCTGAAAGCAATGAAAGATGCCTTGAGTATTGGAATGGAAGCTGATTTAAGAAAGAAATTGGAAGAGAATCCAAATGTAGATGTATCATTGGAAACAACCAGGGCTTTAGATAAGGTGTTAAAGGAATTAGGCAATAAAGCAAAAGATGATGTTGCGCAGGCAAAAGCCAAAGCTGATGATGCAGTGAATATCCAAAAGCTTGATGCTAAAGCATTAAATGAGAGAATAAAAACAATTGAAAATGAGCTTTCTGATTTAAAGATTAAAGTTCCTGAATTAGAAGCAGAGCTAAATGTAAGGATAAAAGCAACAAAAGATGCAGACAGGTCAACTGATGAGCTTAGATTGACAAAAGATTTGGAGGAGCAGACAAGCCAAGAGCTTAAAGAAGGAAGAGCCAGAAAAGCAGCGCTTGAGAAAGAAAGGCTGCAATTAGCTGAGTTGAAGAAAACTGTTGAAGAGAAGAAAGAAGCTGATCAAAAAGCTGCAACAAAAAAATCCTCAGCAAATGTGATTGAGTTTTTCAGTCTTGGGAAAAAATATAAGTTCGATCCAAGTGATAGGGCAGCTGCACTGTTATTATTAGATTCGCCGAATACCATACTACGAGCTAGCCTGTTAGCTGCAATAAGATCTAGTAATTTAGAAAATACATTATCTGCTGAATTCGGGGATCTGGAAGAGAGATTGTCAAGCAAATATATAAGAGATGCTGTTGCATCTGAAAAAACAATGAATAAAAACCCAAGAATCAATACTGAAAGCTTCTCATTGGCAGGCGAGAATATCCCATTGGAAGATTTTGAGCAAGAAGGTGGTAAGGAGCAAAAAGATATACTTGAAAGAGAAGGAGTATTATTAGGCGGAGATGCAATACATACTAGTACAAGAACAGATGACAGCTTAGAATTAATAATGTATGACGGACAGAATCATGGGGTATATGCATCGATAGCAAAAGCAGAAGCATACAGGATCATTCAAGAAGGAAAGGCAAAAGGAAAATCTATTGAAGAGATTATGCTTGAGATAAATGATCATTTTGCAGCTAAAGAAGAAAGGCTGCCTTTCAGATATCTTAAAGTAAGCAAAGATGGAAGCTTAGAAGCATATATAATGGGAGATAATCCTACATTTATTGTAGATAATGGTGGCAATGTGAGGCTGATTAAAAGCAATAACCCTATTCTAGGATTATATCCTCAAAACAACCCAATATTCAGCAGATTATTTAGTGGAGGGATTAAACCTACAAAAGATAAGCTAAACCCAGGAGAGAAAGTGATAAGCTTGACAGATGGCATAATAGAATTGGAAAATGCTGCAGGAGAGAAGTTTGGCAATGAAAGAGTCAAAAAAGTGCTCGAGAAATATCCAGGATTGAATGCAGAGCAGCTGATCTTAAAGATAAAAGAAGAAGCAGTCAAGTTTGTGCACGGAAGAGAAATATTGTTTAAAGATGCTGCTGAAGTTGACAAGATGCTGAAAGAGATTGCTGATGACGATATAACGATAAGCGCATTTGAATATAAAGGAGATGACTCATCTCAGCAAACACCTCAACAAACACAAGGGGCAGCAGCTAAAGTAGAGGCGCCAAGTAATGTTAAAGATGGTGCTAAAGCCAAAAGTACAAGCACATTAGATAGCTTGCTTGACAGAGAAACTGCTGCGGATAGAAATGCCAGGTTAAAGAGATTATCTGAAAGCCCATTAAAAAGAACTGCAAGATCATTGCTGGAAGTATTATTTGGCACAAGCAATAGGCATCTCATCAAGACAAGCTCTGCATTTATTGGAATAATGTGCCTGACATACACATCAGAACAATGCGAAGAAGCAAAGGCTGAGCAAAGAAGATATCTAGAGCAGTTTGAGGAAGCTAAGAAAAAGATAGTGCAATCTTCACTAAAACAAGATATGAAAGATCTGCTGGTTGCAGAGATAAAATATGGAAATCTGCAGCCAATAAAATTGGATGATGCCATGCTTGCAGCGATAGAAAAAGCAAAGGATGAGAATGAGGCAAGAAATGTCTTGTCTGTCTTATTTGGTGATGCGATTGTTGTCAATGCAATTATAGGCAATAAAGCTGCAAAAGAAAATGTGGTAAAAGAGATAAAAGAATCTGGGCTTGAGGAGAAAGTTGAAGATAAAAGTATTATTAAAGATGAAATTAGTGCTAGTGAGCCAGATACAGTAGAAAAAATGCCTGAACAGATTGATAGGGATACTATTTTTGATTTGTTGAAAGATAATGAGCCAGCTATTAAAAGATCAAAGTTTAGCCCTTATGCAGGACCTTTAGTTGGTTTATATATTGATAATAATGGTCAGAAGATTCTAGCAAAGGGATTTGAGATTCGCGGCGTAACTGAAGATACTAGCCATGCTTATTGGATTGATGATGATGGATTTTTTGATGTTTCAGACAGGATTGAAAAGCTTAATCGAGGGATTAAATTGGCAACAGCAGAAGACTATAGTGGAATAAAACCACGTGATGAAGCAATACTTGTTCTTTCCTCTAAACCTTTGACTAAAGCAGATTATGAAAAAGGAGTTGACTCAGCAGCAAAAATTCAGTTAGGAGAAGCTTATAAGGCTGGTCTTATTAGAGGTGATTTTTATAAATTAACATGGGGAACACCATCACAATCACAGATTCTTCAGTCTAAGTTAAATTATTTAGAGCAAAATGATGAACATCTGCCAAGTGATGATAAAAAGAAAATATTCTTAGAAGATTCAGAATTAAGAACAGAATTCATAAGAGATGTTTATGACTATGTGGGTAGAAATATAATCAGTGGAAAAGGCCAACAAGATATTAATTTAGTTGCTCAAGAAGAAAAAACGGATGAAGCCAGAACTACAGTTGAAGCATATAAAAGGATGTTGAGTGTAGTGAACAACCCAACAACGCAAAAAGCTGCAGAGGCTGATTCATATAATCTTGATCACATTAGACAGGCTATTACACAGGAAGTTACAAGTATTGAAGAGACATACCTAGCTGCAGAAAAATGAGTTTTATCAAAAATAGTATCTTATTAGTAATCAGTATTTAATAGTGGAACATATTTAGGGAGAAAATTAAAATCTGCATGAATTAATGTATAAGTCCACCTAGGATTTCACAACAGGCGCCAACACAACATAATCCTGCTGCTTGAAAGCTGTCTTATCTGCTTCATAAATTCTCTGCTGCTCTTCATAAGCTTTTTTTGCAAGCCATAAGACATCCTTAGTGCCAAAGACTACAGCCCTCGGAAAGAATGATTGCGCTCCTATCAGAATTCTCGGCTCAATTATATTTTGCTTTACTGCATCTAATCGTTCAAGCTGATAGGAGAAGGTGTCAGCTATTCTTCTCAGTTTTTCATCATTATCTGTTATGCCGGGCAAATCTTGCACAAGCCGATCATATGCTGCTGCATATGCTTCAGCCACATCCATCTTATCTATAAATGCAAAAAGAGGTGCTTGGCCAGGAGGCAGATGTGAATACAGTTCATGTAAAAATTCAAAGTAGCCTGGCTTATCTTTGCCTGGGCCATCTACAGGCCTGAATATTTTAATTGTTGAGCCATGTCTCTCCTTATAAATAAACATCCCTTCTACTTTACTAAAATCCTTAAATTTGCCATGAGGTATGTCAGCTCCTTCCATTAGGAGAATAGAAGGAAGGTCTGTTTTAGAAAGTGAATCTAACAAGGTTGCAATCACAACATCATCTATCATAAAATTTGGCTGTGAAGCTTTTCCATGCTCATGGCAGATGTAGATCAATGGCGGAACATTTGCACTTTCTGGATTTTGTACTTTATAATCTATAACTCTAAATGGTCTCATCGCTTGACCAGGATATAACTTAGAATGAAGCTGCCTTTCTGTTTCTGGAACTTTTTGTGGCGCAGATTGAGCTAATGCATCAAGATCCTTAACTGCTTTCGGCATCTCTGTACTTGCATCAAAAAAGACATTTCCTGCTTTGAAAGCTGCGTATGCTTCATTAACTGCAATATATTCAGCAATAATTGTTTGCTGCGAAGCAGATAATGCACTTAAGTCATCACCCACCCTAACTTGTGCTGAATCTTTTTGCCCTTGATCCCCTTGAGTTTCTCCCATAACAGCATTGTTTGCTTAATGATTTATAAATTTTGTGATTTTATAATCACTTAGTAGTAGAGAAGTTATTTAGACACAATAAAAGAATGCGGAGATATATTTATATACTAAAATTGATTTAGAAAAATAAAAAGAGGCAATGATGGCAGATAAGATTGAGAACAATAAGAACGAAAAACTTAGGGCAGTTAAGCATATTTCTAAAGAAAAGCTGAAAAAGTATATCCAGAAATATCTTAACAATGGATATACTCCAAGCTATCTCAAGAAGTTTCTAGTAGAGCAGGGATATGACAAGGATTTAGTTGAGAAAAACTATTCTGAGCTTGGATTAAAATTAGAGCCAGAGCTGCAGGAGAAATTTGAGGAGATAGAGAAAAAGTTAGTTGCATCTGGAGTAGAAGGTTATAAAAATTATATTAGCAAGATCCCTAAATGGGGATATGTTGCACTCGCTGCAGTATTGGTGCTAGTAATTATAACAATGCTTTATCCTACAGATGAATTTGATGAGGGTAGTAAAGCAGATGATTTATCAAGGACATTTACTATCAAAGACTGCGGAAACAATAAGGATTGCTTTTTACTAGAAGCTAGAAACTGTAGAGATGCTGTGTATGTGCAGGATCTGGAAGGCTCAAGCATTGAGTTCAGCTCGAGAAAACTTAGTGAAGAAGAGGCTGCAGCAGGAGAGGATAATAATAATAATAATAATAATAATAATTGCATCCTAACTAAGCGCTTCAAATCATTTTCAGCAGCTGAGCCTAAAGAGATAAAAGATTTATTTCAAGAATTAGAGATGACATGCAGTTATAAGAAAGAAAGCTTTGATGCAAATTTAGCAGATGACCTTGTAGCT
>DUGA01000098.1 GCA_013331615.1 Candidatus Woesearchaeota archaeon
AGCCAAAAAGTTATCAATATAGCTTAGTGTAATTGTTGTGACATGCTTCCTGTTGTCCTGAAGCTTTGCCATAAATTCGCTGATGTTTAGCAGCAGTATAAGCTCATCGCTTAGTTTTAGTTCTTTGAAAAGCAGTTTCTTTCTTTTTTTATTTTCAAGCAAAGTCTGAGCGTAATTTCTGGCATTCTTCTCCATCTCTTTTGTGATGCCTTTCTTTATCAACTCATTAATTTCGTGCATAAAATATGTTGCATCAAGATAATGCGTACAAGCATAGCCATTATTGAGCCAGTAATATTTTTTTTCCAATTGCTTTAGCAGCTTAGCCCTGTTTTTTCCATCTGCATGCTTACTATATTCAATTGCTGCAAGCACAATTGCATTATGAGCTTCTCCTATGAATGAAGGAAATGTAGGTGCAGTCAGATCTGCGATTACCTGATTGTACTCTTTCTCTCTACCTATTTTTTTTACTGCATCAAAAATAAGAGATCTTATCTTTTCCTCATTTGTGAGAGTAAAGCCTTCAACCATATGGCTTATCCCCAAAAGCTTGTTAAGAGCTTCTGCAAGAACTTGGTAATTCTCAAGCAGCTCTTTGTTGCTTATTTTATTTAGCTCTAACTTATCAAGCTTTTTCAGAACATTAAAATGCTCTTTGTTGATGGAAGTGTGTTTCTGCCAGATGACTTTCAGGTAATCCTTATTCTTTTTCAGATTTTCCAACAAATTTTTGTTTATGCTGTGCAGATCATCCCAGGAATAGCCATAATAGGCTTTGTCATTCTCATAGAAATCAACAAGCACACTATAGCCATAGCCTAAATACTCGTACATATACTTGCAGGAAGAAGGCGCACCAAACGTCAGTAATCCCGGAGTACCGTTAAATCCCTGAAAATAGTATTTTTTTTTGAGAATACTAGCTACATCAATCTTAGAATGCTGTTTATTAGTTACTATCAATAGCCTCACCTGTTTACTTCAAAACATAATATAACACAACTAAAAGTATGATAAAATATACTGCATATTTGAAATACTTCCATTCAGGGCTTGCATCTATGTGATGGTCTGAATGTGCATGCATCTCTTCTGCTTCCGCGTCCTCGAATTCTGTCATAAATGATGTTAAATGAAGGTTATTTAATAATTTTTAGTCAAATAATGATAATAATAGCAAGAGCACCACGAATGATAGGCAGGTATAAGCGATCATTTTCATATCTAGGTTTGTTTTTGGCTTCTGGTGAGCCTTCTCATTAAACTGCTCAACTCTTACTTCATATAGTTCCTGCATGTTTGCCCCCAATAACATATAATCTATCTTACACTCTATAGGGTGATTAATCGTCGCTATATCAACTCTTGTAGTAATAAGCATTACAACAGACATAAACTTTAAATAATAGCCTCTCTTATCTATTTCTGCAATGAAAGAAGAAGCGCTCTTAGCAGCAGGCTTGACATTCAACGAGGCAAAAGTATATCTTGCATTATTGAAGTTAGGCTCTGCAAACGTGAATGAGATAACAAAGAAATCAGGAGTGCATAGAGTAAATGTCTATGATATCCTTGACAGATTGACTGAAAAAGGCTTAGTGAGCAGCATCATTGCAAATAAAAAAAAAGCATACCAGGTTGTGAATCCTGAGGTCCTTAAAGAGATAATCAAGCAAAAAGAATATCTTATTGAAAAGGCTTTGCCAGAGCTAAAGTTGGATTACAACATAAACCCAAAGAAAGAACAAGTGTATTATTTTCACGGACCAGATGGTGTTTCTACTGCATACAGCATGATGATGACGCAAAAGGAAACCATCTACGGCATAGGTGGCTCTGGCAGAACAAGAGAGTTCCTTAAGCACAGGCATGATAAATTTATTAGAGAATTAAAAAAGAACAGATGCAAAGTAAAAGCATTATACTATGAATTCACAAGAAAGACAGGGGTTGCAAAGGACTATGAAACAAGGTATCTGCCAGATAAATACCAAAGTCCCATGATGATTGATGTATGTGGAAGCCTTGTTATTATCTTGTTATCTACTGATGAGGTTTCTGCAATTGTAATTGACAATCGAGCTCTTGCAGATAGCTACAGGAAATATTTTGAACTTTTGTGGAACACTGTAGCAAAGCCTTAGAAATCAGTCAGTTTCTTCTCTTCTTTCTTGCTGGCTGTAGAAAGATAATTCACTATAGTAGTATTGCCTTCTGAGCCGCCGATAGCCCTTTCCAGGGTAACAAACTTATTTTCAGCAAGCTTTGCAATCTTCCTGGTGAAAGTTTTATACACTGACTTTCCGCCTTCTTTTTCATATAGTTTAAACAGCTCTCCCATCTTTAAACTTGGGTTTTTTTTGACAACAGTAAGGATAAATCTTGTCTCATCTTCCAAGTCAGCTGAATTTTTTATAGTGAATTCGACCAATTTCTCGATAGCTTTCCGTGCATGGTCTGTGCCTATCCTTTTGCTGCTTGATGATTCAGCAATCAATGCAGATTCTTTAAGCAGATACAACCCTGCCCTTATATCTGACACACCATATGCTTTCTGCACGATTAATTTAACTGCATCTTCCTGCCAGACATTTTCAAAGAACGCATAACTGATCCTTTCTCTTAAGATACCATCTATCTCATCCATGCTGTAAGATTTGAATTCTAAAGTATCTGGCGTCAACCTTGATTTTATCCTTGGATCAAGATTGATGAGCCATTGATGGTAATTGGTTATCAGGATTATGCTTTTGCGGTAGATCTCTTCCAGCAGCATATAAAGAAAATCAAAATCTTCTATCTTGTCTGCCTCATCAAAACAGAATACTGCACTACCCTTGTTTATTTTTTGCTTGACAAGCTTAAACAGCTCATCTGTCTTTAAGTTATGTGTGAACTTGAATCCAAGTTGGTCTGCCATGTCTGACATTATCTTAAAAGAAGTGTTTTTCTGCCAGCAATTGATATAGAGCACTTCAATCCCATCTGTCTCTTCCTGAAGCTCTTGAAACAGATTTTTGCAAGCCACTGTCTTTCCATTTCCGCTTGGTCCATGCATCATAAGATTCTTGCCGTTCATGTCCTGCATCAATGGCTTTAAACATTCTGCAATCTGCCTCTGCTGCGGCTCCCTGTAAGGAATTACCTTAGGAACATAATCATAATCAAGAACAACTGGATTCTTGAAGAGTGTTTCAGTGCTCCTTAAGATGTCTTTAATGATTGAAATATTTCTCCCCTCACGATAATATTATGCATTAACAAATGCTTTTGGTAAAAAATCAACTGATTAAAATGGTTATTATCAGAAATTAAGTTTCGTATATTTAAATAAATCGAAAAAGATGCTAGAAATAACAAGAGATTATACTTAATAAGACAAATAAAGTAACTATCATAAAGTAGTAAACTTTATATAGATATTATTAATTTTAGAGTATAATGAGCAAGAGAAAAAAAGAATTTCAGGAAGAAGAGCGAAAGAGAGAAGAAAGAAGAAATTTTCTGAAATGGATAGGAACAGGAATAGCCGTAGCTGCAGTTGATGGAGTCCTGGAATCAAGACAAGTTGGCTTAGTTAGGACAATCTGGAGATGGATAGCAGAAAGAAGAGATTTGTATTCAAGAACAACAAATCAACTGAAAGAATTAGGATTTAGCATAGATGAAGCTAATTCTATTTATTTTGAAGATAGCAAAAATATAATTGTTTATTTACCAGATCTTCATGAAACTGATGCTTCAATTAAAAGCGGAGTAAGAAAGTTAGAAAGAATTATTGGATCAGGCTTAAAGCTTACTGGCATAGGACTAGAAGGCATCCTCAAGACAGAAAATATGGATGAGGTACAAAAAAAGATTAGAAGCTTAAAGAATTTAGAGAATAATAGAGAACTGTATAAATACAATAGTGAAATTGCTTCTGCAAATCAGGAAGTTACAAGATTAATAGAATATTTCAAAGAAAGAAGAGCACCAGAAGTAGACATATTACATACAAATATAAAAGAAATATATGATAAAGTATTTTGGTCATTGACCTACATGTTACAGGTAGATACAAACCCATCATCCTTAACCCCTGGATTACAATATCCTTTAAAATCCCATAGATTATTAGAAAAAGGTCCAATAGTATTCGGATTAGAGCAAGAAAAAGATTATGCAGAGATAATTGAAAGAGGAGCAGTGCTTGATTATTTACAAGCCAGAGAAGCAATACAACGCTGGTTAAATGGCCTCGATGATCTTGCAAATCAGATTAGAGAAAATGTTAGAGACATTTCTTTGCAGGAAGAAGGAATAGCTACCATTGATGAAATTAGGCAGAGAATGACAAGGTATAACGCAGAGTTTGATGCAAGAATAGAAAGATTGAGCGACAAATATCATATACCAACAGAACATTTGCAAAGTTCAATGCTTTATGATAATATATATTTTAATGATCTTGTTGTAAAAAGAAGCAAAAACTGGATAAGAACTATACAAGAGAAAGCAGGTAAAAAGATACAGCAAGTATACCTAATAATTGGTGGCAAAAGTCATATACCGAGTGTAAAAGATGCTGCAATACAGGCTAAAGTATCTATTATTACCATAGATTATACTAAATAAATAAAAAGCAGATAAAAATTAAAAAGTAAGATATAAATATAGTTTCAAAAGATGTTCATTTCTTCCCAATAACTTTAATCCCGCTCATCATCTTCTGCAATACTTTAGGAACTTCAATGCTTCCATCTTCCTGCTGGTAATTTTCTATGATTGCAGCGATTGCTCTCGATGTTGCAACAGCTGTGCTGTTAAGCGTATGCACCAAAGGATTTCCTGCTGCCCCTGGCTGACCAAATCTTATGTTTAATTTCCTAGATTGAAAATCTGTGCAGTTGCTGCAGCTTACCATCTCTCTATAGCATCCTTGCACTGGCATCCAGACTTCTAAATCGTATTTTTTTGCTGCGACTGAACCTATGTCTGCTGTGCAAATATTTACTATCCTATAAGGCAATTTTAGTGATTGGAATAATTCTTCTGCATTTTTGATTAACTCTTCATGCAATTCCCAGCTTTGCTCTGGAGTTGAAAAAATAAACTGCTCAACTTTGTTGAACTGATGCACCCTAAAGATTCCTTTTGTGTCTTTTCCATGCGCGCCTGCTTCTTTTCTAAAACAGCTGCTCACTCCTGCATATCTTAATGGAAGCTCTTCCTGCTTAAGAGTTTCATCCATATGATAGCATGCTAATGAATGCTCGCTTGTTGCGATCATGTAAAGATCTTCATTCTCTATCTTGTATATGACATCTTCAAAGTCTCCTAAAGTTATTGCACCAGAGATCGCTTTTTTGCTGATCATCAACGGAACTTCCATTATCTGGTAGCCTTTTTTGACTAATAAATCTAATGCAAGCTTCTGCAATGCAAGCTCCATTAATACCAATTCGTTTTTGAGATAATAGAATCTAGCGCCAGCAACCTTAGCTGCACGATCTAAATCAACCAGATTCAGCTTTTCTATGATGTCGACATGGCTCACTGGAGTGAATTTCTGTTTCGGTATCTTGCCCCAGACTCTTACAGTGACATTGTCATCTGGAGTTTTGCCTAACGGCACAGAATCATGGAGTATGTTCGGCAATCTCTGCATGTAAAAATCAATCTTTTCCTTTAGTTCTTGCATTCTTTTTTCTGCATTTGCAAGCTCTGTTGGAAGAGATTTCATCTCAGCCAATTTCTTAACAATATCCTTGCCTTCCTTTCTTAGCTGTGAGATTTCCTGGTTCAGAGAGTTCTTTTTGTGCTTTAATTCCTGGACAGAATAAGTAAGCTTCCTGTATTCCTCATCTTTCTGCAGCAGATCATCTACCCAAGCTAGCTTTTCCTGGTCATTTCTTTTAGTCAAGTCCTGCTTTACAAAGTTCGTATTTTCTCTTATTAGTTTTATGTCAAGCATTTTAAAGAATAGTTAAGATAGAAGTATATAAATTTATTTGTGAGGAATAGAATTAATGGATTAAAATAATTAAATATATAGTAAGAATATTTAATCAGTTGCTATAACTTTTGCCCTGCAAACCTTATCAATCAACTTATATTCTTCAGGATGTGCTCTTTTAAATTCAATCTCTTGATTATCATTAGATATTATGCCAAGCATATAGCCGACAAAACTCTCGCAAATCTGCTCACCTATTGCTGAATTGAATTTAGCAGGCTCTTTGACTTTTGTTTCTTCATTTAGTTTGTCTGCATAAGTAGCTGCATACCTTGATACAAACTTTTTATCTTCTTTTAGATATAATTTCTCAAATTCATTCCAGAAATCTTGTAATGTGAATTGTTCTCCGTCATATTCTAATACAACAGCAGCTCTTTTTGCAGAATCTCTTCTAGGATAATCAAGGGTATGAAAAAATTCATGCAAAAATACATGAGTTTGATACATTTTTACGGCCAAATCATTTGTGGAAACCGTTCTTGGGATAGGCGTAGAATAAATTTCAGTTCCAGTTGATACTCCGACTAATATTCTTGAAGGATGATCACTTGCTCTAGGGAATTCATCATAATCTACCCACTCTGGCTTCCCTGAGAAATTTCCTTGTTCATCATAAGTTGGTACAGGAACCATTCCGAAATATTTTACAGTAGTTAATTTTGATAAACGAATTAAAGATTCAGGCATTACAGAAAGAAGTTGCCTAATTTCTTCTGGAGTTAGTTGCGGCTGAACTATTGCCTCTAAATTTTCAAACTGAACAGAATCTGCAAATGCTCTTGCTAGAGGTGTAACAGGATTTGCTAGTAATCTCTGTAATCCTTCTTGATATAAAGAGATATGTCTAGCTACAAAATCAACATTAGGAGCTAAATCCATCTTATCTTTGTTTTTTTTAATTTGTTCTATATCTGCCATATATTATAGGTTTGTGCACGGTATTTATAAAGTTTTAGTTTTGTAACCACTAAAGAGTTAATTAACTTCTAAAAATTTTCAAAGATAGAATTATTTACAAATTCCTTTTTATCCTCTCGAAATATTCCTGCATTTCTCCATCAGAATACTTCTTATGTGTCCATTTGAAGTGGAAGTCATCTGTTGAAAATCTCGGCATAATGTGCATATGAGCATGCATGACTTCCTGACCTGCTGCTTTGCCGTCGTTTAATAATAGGTTAAAGCCTTCTGCTTTAGTTGCTTGCATAATTGCTTTGCTGACTTTTAATTGCAGCTCTCCAAATTCCTGTGCAACATATTCTGGAAGCTCAGTCAAACTTTGTACGTGAATCTTCGGAACAATAAGAGCATGGCCTTTGTTTGCAGGACTTATATCTAAGAACACGATAAAGTTTTCGCTTTCATATAGCTTGTTAGCAGGTATTTCTCCAGCAGCAATCTTGCAAAATATACAGTCTGACATGATAAGCACCCCAAAAAAATAATTACTATAATTATAACGGCACTATTTAATAGATTAACAATATCAAAATTTATTACCGTTTCACTCGTCCAAAATCATCTTCCAATCTTACAACATCCTTCAGCTGCGGAGTCGAGACCTCAATTATCTGCGATTTCTTGACTGCAAACAATCTGTGCACTGTCTTTGTCGGAACATGTATAACATCACCAGGCTTCATGATATATTCCTTCAAAGTTTTCCTGAAATTCTTGCCAGTATATCTGCCGTAAGTAGCTTTAATCTTACCGGATTGTAGATACCATGTCTCTGTCTTAAAACGATGATACTGCAAAGAAAACCTATTGCCTGCATTTATCTCAAGGATCTTTAATGCATATTTATCTGTCACAACTAGCCAAATCTCTCTTCCCCATGGCTTTTTCACGATTCTTGGTATTAACTTCATCTTAAGGTAAGTATAATTATTTGTTATATAAACTATTCTATTTTGAGCATTTATTAGTTTAAACGTTTATTAAAGATGACCTAAAAAACTATCGCTAAATATTAAACTTCTTCCTGACCAGCCACATGAAAGCAGCATCTGGCAAAAATTTTCTTAGCAAAAGAAGAGAGGTAGAGAACTGCCCTGCATGGTATCTTAATTTTTTTGATTTATCAGTTGCTGCTTTATAGATCAGCTCTGCAATAACTTTTGGGTCTGTCCTGCCTTCAGTTTTTATCCCAGTTAATTGCTTATCTGCAGTTTTCTCATAAAAAGGAATTTTTATCTCTCCCATTTCCATACCATTTGCATAAAACTGCGTTTGTATCGTGCCTGGCTCGATAATCTTAACTCTTATAGCAGAATGAATCAGATTATACCACAATGCTTCGCTTATTGCTTCAATTGAACACTTTGTTGCGCAATAGTAGCCATAATGGGGAAACACAGCTTTTCCTGCAATGCTTGATATATTAATGAGAGTGCCAGAATTCCTTTCTCTCATCCTTGGCAGAAACTCTTTGATCACATTGACTGCGCCAAAAAAATTAGTCTCAAACTGATCTCTTATCTGCTTTTCTGAGCATGTCTCAATCGCTCCTATCAATGCATACCCTGCATTATTGAGCAAGACATCAATGTTACCAAATCTCTCTTCTGCTTTTTTCCTTGCAACTACAATATCTTTTTTACTTGTAATGTCTAATTTCAGAACTAATACATTCTCTGGCCAGTTAAACTCTTTTGCTTTAGAAGGATCTCTCATGGTTGCANNTTTTTTTGCAAATAATTCTACAGTAGATTTACCGATGCCAGATGATGCGCCGGTTATAAATATTGTTTTCATTGTGGGATGTTTTATATATAATTCTCCTACTTAATGCCCTGATTTATGCTTTTTTAAGTTTCTCTTATTATGCTTTCTTCTTTAGCGTGATTATCAGTGATTCCAATACAGCCAAGACTCC
>DUGA01000081.1 GCA_013331615.1 Candidatus Woesearchaeota archaeon
AATATTAAAAGTATCAGTAGCTGTAATTCCAGTAGCAGAATTAATCGGCACACTCAAATTAATCTCTATCAAATTCGTAACATTTATCCAGAATATATTGCTTGTCACATTGCCAGAAAAGCCATCAATTGCTGTAATGTTAGCATATCTTACACCATAAAAATCATGCGCAAGAGTTATGTTGGCAAACTTTGTTGCATTATTTATTGTTATTGTAATATTTCCATCTTGTGTTGTTGCTGTATAATTAAGCTCATGCCCATCAACATCAGCAAAATAATAGGTCATGTTTAATGTATCATTAAAAGTCTCCTCTTGCAATGTAATATTTGGGATGACCCTATCATTGACAGGCGCTCTATTTGTAACATTAATTGCATCTGTTACATTAACAATAGCATAATTTAATGCAGTTCCGTCGCAAATTATTGTGTAATTGTTTAAGCCAGTTGCCACTGATATATTATGTACATAAAGCAATGTAGTCGTATTAAACTCCATCCTAACTAAATATGCAGGCACATGGCTAAATGTAATATTGCAATAAGTTCCTGAGTTATTTATGCTTTTTCCAGTAGTTAGGTTAGTCCAATTAGCGTAAAATGTTGTAAGATTAGTTGTGTATAATGTCTGAGTGTCAGTTGAGTCCCAGATAGTGAGATTTGCAAATGTATTATTTCCTGTATTCAAACTAAAGCCAAACTCAGAATTCATCCCAGCAAAAGCTGCCGCTAATACTACAAACAGCAATATGTGCTCAATTCTTAGCTTATATCTTATTTGCATTTTTCTTTAGGAAATCTGTTATTTTCTGCAATACCTTATCAAATGGCGGTATGTCTGCCACTAATTCGCTGATATCCTGCTTCCAAAGCTCTTTGACAATATCTGTATCGCCGATTATCTTTTGGATGTTAAGCTTCTCATTAACTGCCTTTAGTTTCTTCTTTGCAATCTCAAAAGTTTTTTTCCAGTTGATTTCTTTTTCGTCTAAAATGTAATAGATATCAAGATAATCTCTCGGTTTTTTTCTCTCTATCAGCGCTCTTAGCTTTTCGCTAATTAATTCCTCTATCTGGAATGTTGTTACAGCTATATCCTTAAAATATTCAGACTTCATATTGATGGCAACTAAATCCATGATAGGCTTTTCTCTCCTGCTTATATCAATAATTATATAATTTGGATAATTTAAGAGGCTATTATAGCTTAGGACAATCTTTAATGAGACATCAGTCTCGTTTACATCTTTAATCTTAGAATNNCCAAATCTATTGAAATTCTTTTGTGCAGGTAGAGCTTGTGCAGAGCAGTGCCTCCTTTAAATGCAAGCTTGTCCTTCAGATGCGAGCCATATATCTTCTTTAGCATATAGCTTAACACATAATCTTTCTCAATCATGCCTAACGGTACATTTTCTCTTCTTGCAATCATTATAAGCTCATCTTTAGTTACCATCTCAGTAAATCCTCTTCTTTGATATTAATGATCAGTTTCCATTTCCGGCTTTTCATCAGACTTTTTTCAGGCAATGATGTTGAAAGGTAAACTGGTCTATATCTGCCAATATGCTTTTCAAGCCCAGAAGAATCTTTTTCTAAGAGATCTAACAGATATCCCAAGCGCCTTACTAGCGATGAATTTTCCATCTTGACTGCATATCTCTTAAGTTTATGGATGTTAATCTTGGCGCTGTTTAATGCTTTTATGATCTCAACTATGCTGCCTGAGTATTTCTCCTTATCTAAGCAGTCTACAATAGCCTTTTCAGGCTCAGCTAAGCAAATTTCCTGCAAATCTATCTTCTCAAGTTTAAAGCCGAAAAATTTTCTAGGGCTTAATCTTATAAACTTGAATATGTAGTTTTGAATCTTTTTTTCAAGCATTGCTTTTCGCATTATAGTTGCAACATAAACGTGCCTTGGAAGCTGTTCAGTCAGCCCATGATAAGAGAGGGCTGTCCTATATGAGATGTAATAATTATCAACTAATTTTGATGCAATGATATAAGGATTTTCAAGCCAACCATCTTTGGCAGTGAAAGGCACAGCCATGTACTTGCCTTTTTCTATCCTTTCAATCCATCCTTTTTTTTCAAGCCTGTGCAGTATTGCCCATAGCTGCGTCTTTTTCACTTTGAATATCTTGCTTACTTGCTCTAGCGTAAATAAATTGAGCTTTAAACTAGCAAGTTCTGCAACTATGCCATACTCTCTTTTCGATAAGCTTCTTGCAGTTTTTATGGTTATCATTTTAATACACTATCCTTACTAAAAATATTAGTATTATGTATATTAATGTTTATCCTCTTTTCTCTCCCAAATACCCTCTATCTTTTTGACTAATGAATCATTATCCCTAGCATTATCTGCATTTGCAAGCATCAGATAGCTGTAGCTAGTAGGATTCTTGACGAGAGAAACCTGGCTCACAGGTCCTATCTTCTTGATTGACAATATCCCTTGCTTGACTAATGCTTGAACTGTCCTGTGCGCAGCGTTGTAGCTCAATCTTGACTTTTTTGAGATTTCCAGTATAGTAAAAGCTAGAGAAATGTCTGTAGAGTACAGCTTAATTATCTTTAAAACAAAGCTTGTGTTCATTATTTATCAAAAGAAAAGCATTTTTGGTATTTAAAGATATCTATTTTTGGATAATACTAATTATAATTAGTTATTGTTATCTGGATTTAGATAGATTGAAACTGCTATAATTCAATTACAAGATATAGCGGTTCTTAATAACTTTAGAAATGTGTTAAAATACCGATATATTTATATACTAAATCGGTATATATACTTATATGTACTTAACAAAACCAATGATACAAATATTTGAAGAAGTAGCCCAAGGAGCAAATACCAGAGAGTTATTAGCAGCCAGGCTAAAGAAGTCGCTTAATTGGATATCAGAGATATTGAATCAGCTGGAAGAGGAAGGTTTTGTAATCAAGAACCGATGCTATACTTCAGCTAGCAGCAGAATAAGGATAGAGCTTTCAGGCACTCAATATTCTATGCGCATGAAGGAATTAGCAATTGAATATCAGGCAATAAAACTTGAAGACATCTTAGCAAATGTAAAATTACTCTACTTGGCAGCATTATGTGAGGACTGGATAAGCATGCAAGAAGCATCTAAATTATGCAAAATTTCAATACATACTATAAGAAAAATCAATAAGGGATTGATGGATAGAGGCATAATAATTAGAAAAAATCGCTTATATACTATAAACAGCAAAATGTGGCTGCTTCTGAGACAGTTTTTAGTGGAATATAAAAATTATGGAAATTATCCTGGGCAGGTAAAGTGGAGGTTTCAGGATGAAGCAATCTTTAAAGTAACTAAAGAGAATAATATTCAAGGCAGTACATCAGGCTTTTATCAATATAAAGATTATGGAGTTACTGTAGGAGTTATTTCTGCATTATGCACACTCCCAAAAAGAGAGTTAAGCAAAGAAGAGATATTTGTCCATTCATTGTTTGAAGTAGATGATCCAAGGACTTTGCATTTGGCTATGGCATTTTATCTTAAAAACAAGCTGAATTATTCTAAAGTATTGCCAATTGCAATGAAGTTTGGCAAATATACCTTATTCATAAACCTGATGAGATTATTTGATGCAAAAGATAAGAAAATCAAACTTGATCAGCTTCCTATGTTTGACAGAAATGATTTTATACGGATATTAGATTTATATGAGGTGAAAAATGTTTACAAAACCTGAATTAGAAAGCTGGCTGGCAGATATTAGTGTGCATGTACATAAAAGTACCTCTATCTATCTTATCGGTGGCTGTGCATTATCATTCAAAGATATTAAAGCCAGAACCAAAGATATAGATATCATTACTATTTCCAAAAAAGATTTTGATGCGCTGAATCATGCAATGCTGAAATCAGGATTTAAGTTAGATACTGATTTAGATAATGAGTTTTATCTAACTGCTCTTGCAGTTTATAAAAAAGAAGATTCAAGAATTGATGTATTCCTAAATAAAGTTGGCCAGATGTTGACATTTACATCCAGCATGAAAAAAAGAAGCACATTATACAAAGATTATGGCGAATTAAAAGTATTCTTAGTATCTAATGAAGATATTTTTTTATTCAAGGCAATGACGCCTAGAGAAGGAGATATTTATGACTGTGAGAGCATTATGAGGCTAGGTCCTGATTATGGCATAATTTACAGAGAAGCTTTGGAGCAAAGCAAGGAAGGTAATAAATGGTTTTTCTGGGTCTTTGAAAAAATATGCGCAATAGAAAATTATACTGGTAAAATGATTCCGATCAAATCAAAAATTTATGCATTGGTCAAGGAGTATTGGGGTCAGAAGCCAGATGATTTTATGCAAGATATTGAGAACTTAGAGCAGCATATTGCTGATAAAAGATTGCTTAAGGAACTTAGAAAATAATTTCTCTAATTAACAATTATTGTCTCTAAAAAACGAATAATTTTTTAAAGCAAAAGCTATTAATTAGACGAGAAAATGGCAGCTAACTCAGAAAATATAGTACATACGAGAATGTGTGAATATTGGCATAATTTATCCGGTCAACAAAGTGCACACTCATCTTTGACTGATCTACAAGTTCATGCAATACCTACATTTTTCTCTGATTCAACTAAAAAGCCTGAAGATTTTTATGTAAATATTGCATCAGGCGATAAGGTATTATTGCAATATAGAGGCATGGTACGTATATCTGATCTAGCTGAATTTTTTGTTAAAAGAACATTTCAAGCTGGTGATGATATTGACTTGCCTGCATTTTATAATGATAATAATATGAAAACATTGGCTTCTGAAGCTGCAAAGTTTATAGCGATTGCAGATAGGTCTAATAGAAAAAGCCTTGAGAGCTTGCTTAGCGAAAGTCTGCCATCTGGCTCATCTCCTAATGATGTTATCGTCATATATGAACATAGAGCATCAGATAGGCATTTTGCAGTTGCTCAAGCATTATGCGATAAGGATGGAGGGTCATCATCTCTGACAAAAGCGTGTAGTGACATTGGCGGTAAATACGTAAGTGAAGTACATGATAAACTGTTTCCAATTGAAGCTAAGAAGAGAAAAAAAGAAAAGGAAGCAGAGGTTCATATCCCTCAGGTAATTGGAACTATTTTTTTCTGGGTTGCAGTTGGTTTTACATGGTATTATTGGTCAGATGTAAAGCCAATGGCATCAAGAGCAGTAAGTTATGCAGCTTCTTTTATACCTGGAAAAGGTCAAGCATCACAGCCAGGAACTGATTCAGGGCAGCCTAATTCTGGAACACAGGTGTCTTCATCTAATTTTGGCAGAGATAACCAAGAAGATAATGTAGATCCTGCTGATATGGATGCCCTGCTTAAAAAATATTTTGGGATAATCTATGCTGCAGGAGGCATGATGCCAAAGCAAAACTTTCCTGAAAGTGTAGTCATGATAAATAGAAGAGGTGTCTTGAAAGATCTTAATGGTTTTTATTATGCACCTTTATCTGAAAAGCAAGAATTGGCTGACTTATTTGAAGGTGATAAGCCTAGTGTTCTTGCAAGCAGAAGCTTTGAGAGTACATTAGAATCACTTTTTACACAGGTATTTCCTGCAAGATTTGCTCCTACTAATCTACGGTATACTGTAGAGGCAGAAGGCAATTCCCAAGCAATGTATGATTTTTTTTATAAGCAGATGTTAGCAAGCGGCATGACTCCTGAGCAAGCTCAAGAAGCTGCTTTAAAGGCAAAAGCGCCTTTTGAAAGGCTTGAGCAGGCAAGATTTAAGACAGGAATGTTTAGCTCAAGCAGAATAGAAAATTATAGACGAGTAAGGATTTATACTCCTATTGCAGATGGATATGATACTGGCAATGTGAGAGTTGCGGAGAGCTACACTGTCTTGCATTTGTTTACAGTTGATAATAAATGGTATATCTTATGCACAAAACCATTTTATGTCGCATTGCAAAAAAAAGTTGTAGAACAAGAGAAAAGAGAATAATGAACAAGATTTTAAATCATTAATAATTAACTAAATAAAATGAACCTAAGAAACCCAATACTATTATCAACACTATTAGCAGTAGCAGGAGTATCTGCTCTGCCAGGCAGCATTATCAAACCAAGAGCTGCATTTGCGCAAACTCCACCAGCTGCTCAAGATGAATCTAACATGGAAACAGCCACTGTTTCTCGTTTTACAGATTATTTCGCTCCTGATTTATCCGGCATAGGCTCTAAAGTAACAATTGCAATGCCTCGTAATCCACAGCCAGGGCAAGATATTTATTATGATGTAGGCATAGAGGCTATCATTACACCAAGCTCTTCTGCAGCAACTGAATCTGAATTTGATTTTAGGATACCTATAATAGAGTTTGCTGCAGCATTTCCTGAATCAATGAATGTTATGGATGTTGAATTATATGTTGGCAATGGAGAGCAGCTGCTTAAAGCAGAAAAGATTCCAGGGATAGATATTGCTAAAGGAATGACGATCGCTGCGCTTCTTGCAGGATTTGGCGGTGAGCAAGCGCAAAAGCTTATGGAATATGCAAGGATTAAATTTGGAGAGACACAATTAGGTGCAATAGATTCTGCATTTAGCGATGATGATCCTGCGGCAAGAGGAAGATATGATGTCACAACAATGAAAATCGATGCTTCTGATTATATCCTGCCATTTAGGCGTGTATTGCTCAGGTTCAGAGTGCATACTGAGGATGGATATGATCCTATGGTAGATCTGTTTAAATTATGGATGGTGTATGGCGAGCAGATCAGGTACACTGGATTAGGAAAAAGAGATTTGTCAGAAAAATTATTAGCAAGCAGATATATGAATGCAAGAAGAATGGAAGTTACGTCTCCTGTGCCTTTTGTTCTCAGAAATGCAGGAGCAGTTTCCGGCAACGGACAACAGTCAAGCACTGGCACTAGCAATACAGGCATTACATCAACACAATCAGAAAGAAGTGTATCATCTCAGCAAACAATAAATTGCAGATTTGATGGTATTCCTGTCAATGCAGAGCTTGGTGCCAGAGTAGATGAATTATGGAATATGATAAATAGTGCATACAGGGAAAATGGAACACCTATTACGCCAGAATTACAAAGAAGAATTCAGGAATTTTTTTCAAATTCAGCTCCTAGTTATAGCTTGTTTGATACAGGGCTTAGCTTAATAGAGGCAACTACTCTTAATGATGGCAGAAGAGTGCTGGACATGAGCTTACGACAGGGCGGATTCCATACTAGCGGTACATTATACTCTATTGATTATGTATTGAGAAATGGCCGAGCAGTGCCTATTTATCCTCTGGGCAACAGAAGAGTATTAGTTTCGAGCACAGAGCATTTTTTAATGCAGATTGAGCCTATTGCTGGAACTAATCTTATCACAACCGGAAAACGGGAAAGAGATGTTTGGGTAGCTGATAAATCAGGTACTGTATCTACAGAAACCAGAAGATTTGTTACAGATATAACTCGGCCTAGGATATATGCTGTAAAAGAGGGCAGACAAGAATTTATTGAATATATAGTATTTTTGGATATCTATCCAGATTTTCATCGTCAAATGACAAGGGCAGCAAGAAATAATGGAGAAGATCTCGAAGCGCCTGAATGGACCGCAAAGGTTGAGCACTTGAGAGGTCAAATTAAGGATTTGATTGCAGGTAATTATAGCAATCTCGATGAAGCATATAAGACAAATGGCCAAGTAAGTCAGGAATTGGTAAGTTTGGTAAGAGAACGAAGAAGAATTGCGACTGATCAAGTAAATGGATTGCCTCAGGCAAGCGGCTATTCTTTAATGGATGTATCCATCGTGACTGAGGAGAAAATAGCAGGACAAACTATTGAAGAGGCTAAACGAAGAGGGACATATGAACGTAAGGAAAGAAAATGTATAGGGCTTTGGCTCAAGGAAGGAAATACTTGGCGAGCATTGAGATGATCTGTGTTATAACTCTTTTCAGAATCTATGCAGAAAAAGTTAACAATTTTTCACAATAAAAAATCAGGATATGTTTTGCATTTAAGATGACAGCAAATCAAAAATCACGTGCTGAAATTGCATATAGAGGAAGTATGGTAGGCTGGCGAGAGCCACAAGGAATACTCGATATTTCAGGTGCATATATACGAGACCTTCCTAGTTCCTTGGAAGCAATTATTAAAAAAGGAAGAGAAGAAGGTTTAATTACAATTCTAAATAAACCAGATGACAAGGTCTTAAGTGCTTTGGGTTGTAGATATGATCCAGAGATTAGATTAGCATATAAAGGATTCTTGTCAATTGATGAGGTTGTGGAAATAGCGTTAAGTACCGCTTATCGGGAAGTTAAAAAATATAGCCAGCGAGGACAATATGCGGATCCAAAGAAATATAATACGGTGAATATTCATTTTGGGCGTAGAGTTAGTTTGCTTAAAATGGGCAATAGCGTAACAAGTAGTTTTTTATTTGAGTTTTTACTTAGAAAACTAGGTCATTCTACTAATCATTTTAAGTTTCACAATGAAGAGTTAGTTGATCCTTCAAAGTCAATTCTTATTTTCGAAGCTAAAAGAAATATTCCATGTTCTGACGGAAAGCAATATCATGAAGAGGCAAAAGTTGCAATAACTCCTATTTGTGATGAGAAATTCTTTTCGGATTTAGCAGAAGCAACAAATAGATATGCACAAAGGCATCCTCAGGGTGTGTTTTCAAGATTTAGCGAATGGTATTCAACTGACCTAACACACAGGTCAAGAATGGTTGTAAATCTAGCAGGCACAGTAGTATTTTTAGCTCTTGCTCTTGGAGGAACGTACTTAGCAAGGAATCATATTTCAGCTGCATTTCAAAAAAATCCAAAGTCAAATAATTATGCAGCAAATCCTGCAGAAATCTCATTAACAGAAACAAAACCTAATGAAGTGAACAGTGTCCAAGCAAATCCTCCTCCTATTCCAGTTCCTCAAGACAAAGCCACAACAAGATTGCTTGATTATGCAAGAGGCTATTTTACTCAATTGAGCGAACTTTCTCATGAATCTCAGGGCCCATTTACTCAGCAGATACTGGATGATATTGCTGCGCAGTATCATCGGAAGCATGAATTCAAAGGACTAAGCGATACTGGCTTAGGTCTAGTGGAAAGCAGATTATTATTAACAGATCAGCCATTTCAGGTTTTAGATGTCGAAATCTTGTTTCAGGGGCACATAGGAGGCTTTGTGCCTTTTTACAAGGATTATCGGGCAAAAAATCTAGGGAGAGAGCCAACTCGAGAAGAAAGTGCTGCAATTGACAAAGATCTTGATATCTTGATTAGAGAAATAAATCTTATCAAATCATTCTATGCAGTTGCAAGGGCAAGAATCGGATCCGGAAATGACACTGAAAAAAATGTTGATGTGCTTTTTATAGACCGAGATGGATATAGGATAGTTACCTATTAATCTGATAAATATAATTTATAATAATCTATACTGCCAATAAAAATAGCTAGGTAGTGAGTATTTGAGATAAATCTTTCTACTGGTAGGTTGGAGCGTAGTGTGAGATATGTCATGCTTAAAACACAAGATGAATGGAAACTAATTATGAGATAATTCTTAATTTATCAGTGGTAAATGGGTCGAAAGGTTTAAATAGCCTAAAGCATTGTCATTCAGAAATTAATGAATTAGAGGGACAACTTTTGAATAAAGGCAAAACTACCCTGCTTATAGCAATCTTAGGGTGTTTGCTAGCTGTAAGCTTAGGGTTAATTGGACTGATAGTGCATGATTTAGGTAGTTATGAGAGTGTTAGTGATGATGAAAATATTAATAGTATTTCTAGTGATAATATTTTTAATGATGCAGCAAATGCACAGCTAAGTTTTGAAGTTGAGAATAAAGCGCAGGAAAATTCAGCGAATACAGATACAACCAATAGTGTTCAAGATTCAGTCAGGCAAGAAGATAAAGTTGATTCTGATTATTTAGCAAAAGTTGAGCTGCTTGATGAACCTATTCGTGAAGCTGTTAAGAAGCATGTTTCTAAGACTAAAAGGAAATTGGATCTTTCAGCTCCAGTTGTGACTTCTGAAGTTGTTAAGCAGGTAGTGAATAAGAGCAAGGATGTAAGAGTTATTGTAATGCTAAAAGAGCCTGAGTTTAAGCAGGATGTGATTTCTAGTTTAACGCCAGAAGAATTTGAGCTAAGAGTTGATGGAAGTGATTGGTTTGCAGGGATGATTAATAATGAGAGTTTGGAGAAGTTGGAAAATAATGTTTTGATTTCTATATTAGAAATCGACAGATTAATGAAGACTGCTGCAGTGTTAGATACGGAAAGTTTTCCTCAAGTTAATTCTGATAAAGTTACTAATTTACAAATTTTAGATGTTACTGTTAACGGCACTAATCAAAATATTTGTCATATAGATAGTGGTGTTGATTTTACACATACTGAATTCCCAGGAGATCCTGCAATTCCTAATCAAAAAATTATTGAAGGCAGAGATTTTTGCGGTGAAGGGCAATCATGTACAACACAGGACAGTACTCCGACAGATAATCATGGTCATGGTACTGGAACAGCAAGTATAATTGTAGCTGATGGTCCAAATTTTAAAGGTATTGCTCCTGGTGCGAATTTAGTGGCATTAAAAGTTACTCATACAACTATAACATATACTTCTACAATTATAAAAGGTGTTGAATGGTGTGTTAATAATGCAACTAAATTTAATTTGAGTGTGATGTATATTGGGTTAGCTAGTCCGACAACAGAACAAGATCCTATCAATTTTTGTGGTCCAGGTTCTAGTGTACTTCATGGTGCAATTGACAATGCTGTAAATTTAAATATGAGTGTAATTGCTCCAAGTGGTAATAATGGATCTACTACTGAGTTATCAACCAATGTGGGATGTTTTGATAATTTAATTTCTGTCGGTAGTGTTGATGATGGTGGAGGAAATTCTCAACCACAAGATAATGTTTCCAGCTTTACAAATAGAGCAAGTATATTAGATTTGGTTGCACCTGGAGAGAGTATAACTACATTACAAATAGGCGGTGGAACAATAACAGGAGGATCTGGAACATCATTCGCTGCTGCTCATGTAGCAGGTGCAGTAGCATTGTTAAAAGATTTCTACTATCAAAAATATAATATTATCTTAAATCAATCACAAGTAAAAACCATTCTTAAAAAGACAGGAACAAATGTTACAGATGTAGTAACTAGTTTAGTATTTCCAAGACTTGATATCTTTAGAGCAATTAATTACGAAGAATACAAGCCAAACATAGAATTGGTAACTACACCTAACCAACTCTTCTCCAAAAACGTATTATTGCAGTACAACGCAAGCGACCATCATGACTTAGCTAACTGCACCCTATACATCAATGGCACAGCTAACCAGACAAACATCTCTGTGCCTAGAAATACTTTGCAGAACTTTTCATTAACATTAGGAACAGGAAACTACAACTGGAATGTTTCTTGCTATGATAACAGCACTTTCCCTAATTTCAATTCATCTGTTACGCAAGTGTTCAGGGTTGATAATGATACTCCTGTTGTAAAGCTAGAATCTCCTGCAAATCTTTCATTGTTAAATAATAACTCAGTTACTTTTAATTATAATGTCACAGATGCTTATAATATCCTAAACTGTACTTTGTTTATCAATGGCACAGCAAATGAGACAAATACGACTGTCAATAACACAGGAGTTACGCAGAACTTTACAGTCAATCTAAGTGATGGCAATTATAATTGGTCAGTAAAATGCTATGATAATGTGAGCAATTTGGGTGTTAGTGGGGAGAATAATTTTAGTGTGTTTGTGAATGACGCTCCTGTTATAACTGGTCAAGTGACTATATCTACTTCAGAAGAAACAGCTTTGACAATTTACTTGGCAAATTTGACAGTTAGTGATCCAGATAATACTTATCCTACTGGTTTTACATTGACAGTGCAGTCTGGGACAAATTATAATGTAGTTGGCAATACAATAACACCTGCAGCAAATTTCAATGGCGCATTGACAGTTCCTGTTATTGTTAATGACGGCACAGATAATAGCGTTTCATTTAATCTGCTTGTGACTGTGAATGCTGTGAATGACGCTCCTGTATTAAACACTATTCCTCCACAGCAATTTGCTCAAAATACTCAAACTACTTTAGCTAACTTGCCTCAATTTGTTACAGATGTTGATAGTAGTTCATTTACTTTTATGATTACGGCAGAAGATACTAATAAGGTTGATTGCTTAATCAACGGTAATAACTTTGTTATGTCTCCAGCTTTAAATTATAATGGTGCTGCTTCGTGTACATTAATTGCAAATGATGGTGCATCTAATTCAAATGAACAGGTAGTAAGTATAACAGTTACTTCTGTTAATGCTATCCCAACCTCCTCATCCAACACACTTTCAACAAATGAAGACATAACTTTAACTCTTGCTACAAATGATTTTAATTTTGCTGATACAGATGCAGGTGATTCATTGCAGAAAGTACAGATTACTTCACTTCCTAATCAAGGTTCTTTGCAATTATCAGGCAATAATGTAAATTTAAATCAGGAAATTACTGCAACAGACATAAGTAATTTAAAATTTATGCCTGTGCAAAATGCAAATGGCAATCCTTATACAACTTTTCAATTTAAAGTAAGCGATGGAAAGGATTATTCTACTGAAAGTATAATGACAATCAATGTTAATGCAGTCAATGATGCTCCTACATTATCTTCTTTATCAGATAAGACTTATGATGAAGACTCTGGATTGCAAAATGATATCTTTGATATGCAGGCATTAGCTTCAGATGTTGAGACAGCAGCTAATGGTTTGACTTATAGTATACAATCACAATCTAATGCGGCAATAGTTAACTGTGTTATTGACATCAACAGATTTGTTGACTGCACGACACAACAAGACAAAAACGGATTTAGTGATGTAACTGTTAGAGTAAACGATTCACAAAACGCATTTGCCGAAAGAACATTCAGAGTTACTATTAATCCAGTAAATGACCCACCTTCCATCACTCCAATCTCAATACAATCAGCGACTGAAGACTCTCAATTTACATTGGATGTTGTTGCAGCAGATGTTGATAATACAAATTTGCAGTATTCTCTGTCGCAAATGCCTTCAGGGATGCAGATAGATTCAACAGGCAAGATCACATGGCTGCCTAATAATGCGCAGGTCGGCAGTAATGCTGTGACAGTGCAAGTATCGGATGGATCATTAATAGATACTGAGTCATTTACGATAGATGTAGTTAATGCAGCGCCGCAAATAACTTCAACAGCAATCACATCTGCGACAGTAACTCGCTCATATTCCTATAATGTAGAGGCGACTGATGAAGGCCAAGGTGGAGAATATAGATTACTTACAAACCCAACAGGAATGACAATTGATACTAATACAGGTGTAATCTCATGGACACCTTTAGTGTCGCAGAAAGGCCAGCATACAGTAATGATGGAGTTTGATGATAAGCATGGAGGAATTACTGTGCAGAACTTTAGCATTGATGTTACTGGATTACCAGATCTGGTCGTTGAGCAATTGCAGGTAAGGTCTCCAGTAAATCCAACAACCTCTGTAGATACATTGATCAAATTCATTATAAGAAACATAGGAAATGCAGATGCAAACAATGTCCAATGGAAATTGGATTTCCAGGATGGATTCCGTACCCAGCCAGATACTCCAACGATAAAGGCAGGAGAATTTTTGTTGGTGTATGATTATGTGAGATTTATAGTCCCAGATATAACTGGCACAACACATAACATAACAGCAATTGCTGATCCTAATAATCCTAATAATGCAATAGATGAAATTCTTGAAACTAATAATCTACAAACCATACAGAAGAGCGTGAGTTAAAAAATGAGAACAACAAATTATATGAACTTGAAGCTAGCATTGGGATTTTTAATAGCTGTAACATGCTCAGGCTCTAGCTGCGGTGGAGGAGGTGGAGGCGGCGGCGGTCCACAACCAACACCAGACACTACAAAGCCAACAATCACTAAAGTAGAATATACTCCTAAAAACCCTGTATTAGGTCAGGCATTTCAAGGCAAAGCAGATGGCAGTGATGATAAAGATGCAATATCTGAGCTAGAAGTAGAAGTTACGATTGATACTGATAATGACGGCGATTTCAGCGATGAAACTCCTGTTACTCAGAAGGATATCAGCAATGCTGTAACACTGACGTTGCCTAACAATCTGTCTAATGGAAAATATAATGTGAGAATTGCTTTAAAAGACAAAAGCGGAAATGCAGCTTCAACTGCAGGCACATTCTATACAAATCCTCATTCATCATATGTAATTGACGGAAGCTTAAAAGACAATCCTACTCTCTCAAATCCTAATGCAGGAATTTTATTAAAGTATGTTAGAAGATTACCATTTTATCAAGGAATGCTATTTGGCCAGCAGTTAGGAGATTTAGATACTATACTTGGTTCAAATGCATTAACAAGCACAGAATCTTTGCTTGAATTTGTTCTTGATCAGGCAGGAAAGATTACCCTAAAAGTAAAGGATACTGCGCAAAACGGATACGCTAACGGAACATGGGGCGGAGATGTAAGCTTTGGTCAATTGGTTGTAGGTGATACTAATAGATATTTAACAGAAGTTATAACTTCAACAGAAGCAGTTAGTTATGCAGCCTATTTTAGAAATTTTAATCCTACAAATCCAACCGCTGTTGGCAATAGTTTTGCAGGAGCACCTAATAATCCAATGATAGCAGATATGTATGCAAATCAACTAACAGTTATTCCTGGAGTTGGAACTCTAACTCCTGACTTAATCATAGAATATAATCCAGTAAATGGGACAGCTCTTACTCTTGCAGTATTCTTTGATCCAGATGCTGCTACAAAACAGCGCTTGAGCACATTTACACCTACGCAAGATTATAAGGTTGCAATATTGGATAAGCCTAAAAGAGCAGACGTAGATAAGGCATTGAATAATCCGTGACTTTCTGTATAGGCGATATCTAAAGTCATTCTTGGCTGCAGATACAGCTGTTTTTTACGCAGCTGTACTTCTTATCATATCCCCAGCTTTCTTCTCTCATTCTCATAATACTTATGCTTGTCTAAGAATAATGCTATAAAATATTCATTCTTCTTTTTAGTGAGGATTATCCTAAAATTAGTGTCTCTAAATCGCAATATGAATCCTAGCAGGTCTTTTATCCTGTCAGAGCTTATTGCCATCGTCTTCCCTTCCTTACAATTCCTTACCCAATTGATGATCTGTTGCTGCCTGTTCTCTTTAAGGCTGTCAAACACTGTGTTGAAATGTCCTTCAAAACTAATATTATCGCCTAAGATTTCTCGAATTTTAGCCATGGCCTCATCATGCAACAACTTCTATCGCCTCCTTATACGTTTCGATATATATCTTCCAGTTAGGATATATCTCATGTTTTTTTCCAGGCAAACTATTTTTTTTGATGAATCTAGCCAATGTTGCCTTTAATGCAGGCACGTTATATGCATTTATAACTTTTGCTATCAGATACTTGCTGATTAGTTTGATCGGGTTTTTGCTGCCTACAATCTTATCTGTTATGATCTTTAATTGCATAGAATTAAGTATCACTTTGTTTGAGATGTACTCAAGCCTTAAAATTAAGTCTCTTAATTCCTGCAAATAATCGTCTTTTTGCATAATAAGCAAGACTGCCACTTCATAAAGATGCAGGATATCGCTTATGTCAAAGTCTTCTTCAACGACAGCTTTTGCCTTAAAATTTGAGATGCTGACTGCGTAAACTGACTGAAAAAAAAGTGTTCTTTCAACATCTGCAGGCAGGTAATTCACATGGACATTTTCTTTGCGATAATCTTCTTTATCATATTTTGAGATGATAAAAATATCGATATCATTGTATCTTTCATTATAAAGAAAAGAGCCTGAGATAAGAATCTTCATGTTCTTGTGCTTTCTTGAATATTTTTTTAATAGCCTGTTTGCTTTAGCTATTCGCTCTTTTCTGATATATCCTCTTCCATTGGCAGATTCATCCAGCTCAAATAACTCAATCATGCCTTCTACTTTTTTCCTGATAAAATGGCTGTAATAATATCTTTCATTGGCATCAAGCTTCTTGCCTTGTATCCTTGTTCTTAAGATATTGTAATAATTCTCTGAAAAGATGGACGGCACTAGATTACTCTTTGATGCTTCTAACTTTTCTAATTTCAGATAGTTTTCTAATTTTCTCATTTAGTATATTATAATATACCTCTATATATTTAAATGTTTTGGTTTCAGATAGATGTTGGCATGTTATGCGAGGGGTTTGGAATTATACCTTTGTTCTTACGACCGCAAGCCTTAAATAGATGTATTACATTATTATAATATATGTTACAAAAAAGTAGTATGTCGCATGTTATTGAAGTCTTCTTTATAGAGCCAAGTAAAGAGCACTATCTAATGGATATCAGCAGAAATACTACGATTGCGCATACTTCTGTAAAATCCAACCTACTGAAATTGGTGAAGCAAGGCATAATAACTCAACAATCCCAAAAAAAAGGCAAGAGAAATTTTCCTGTATACAAAGCAAATAAGGAAAATAAGGAGTTTTACATGTATAAGATGCTTTACAACCTGACAAGTCTGCTGGACTCTGGCTTGATAAAATATTTGGAAGAAAAACTTGCTCCTAAAGCGATAGTTCTCTTTGGAAGCTACAGGCGTGGAGAAGACACTGAAGACAGTGATATTGATTTGTTCATTGAAGGGATTGAAGAAAAGTTAGATTTTAGCAATTTTGAGAAAAAGCTTAAAAGAAAAATTGAATTGCATATTAAGAAGAATTTTACAGCTTATCCTACAGAATTAAAGAATAATATAATAAATGGGATTGTATTACATGGGTTTTTGGAGGGCTACTAGATGCTAACAAAAGTGATGCCAGATAAGCAAAAGGCAAAAGCTCTGAAGAGTATGGCAGAAATAACGCTCCAACGGCTGGAGACAACAGATCTTCTCAAATATCCAAGCAATACGCTGACAGATTACTATGATGTATTGCATAAGATAATGGAAGCATTAACACTAAGTGAAGGTGTGAAGTTCAAAGGAGATGGTGCTCACCAAGAGCTGATCGATTATGTCTCGAAAATATACAATTTAGATGAGTCAACAAGAGCATTTCTTCAACAGATGAGAGACTATAGAAACAGGATAAGCTATGAAGGCTTTATGGTAAATAAAAATTATATCCTCTTAAACCATGATAAAATAAAGCAGATGATAAAATCATTAACTGAAAAATTAGCTAAGCTTAATTCTTAATATTTAGAATAAAATCTCCTACCCCCAAAACATCTTCTGCTGTGCTGCATAGAATGTTAAAAAAATGAACTTTACAGCCCAAATTCGATAGCCGTAAAGTGTAAATATAACTTCGCAACCCAAGTTCGATAGCTGCGAAGTGTAAATATATCCTAGTAAAATTGGCTTACCAGGAAGTTTTCGTTAAGTCTTGAGAGCGTGATGCTCTTAATCCATCAGTTGTTTCACCTTTGGCTATTTTTTTATGTTTGGTTTGAGATTTGGTGTTTGGCATTTAGTTGTGGTTGTGGTTGCGCTCAGCCAAACATGCTCATGCTTACATATTGCGCGGGCTTGTAAGTATGGCCTCAATTTAGTCGTCGTCAGTTGTTGTTTTTTTCATGGATATGCTAATTTTATAAAATTTATATGTTATCTATCACCTTTTTTCCGTTGGTTGCATATTCATGTACAGTTGTTGCTTGTTTTTACTGTCGTTGGGACTTTGCAACGTTCTGCAATTTGATTCAAGATGTTGCAGATGATTTGTTGCTTATATCCAATTTCTCCCTATATGATGTTGAGAGCGTGAAATTTGTGAGCATGGATTAAGGAACGACAGGCATCCTAAATAGCTTAAGCTTGTGCTTAAGGGCAGAAGATCAGATGAGCAAAGTAAATCTGGAGATTCTTTCGAATAACCGATATTAAGATTCTTGTACAGATGTACGAATCTAATCGCCCGTTGATGCTACGAAACTGTCTTGCGGCAGTTAGTGCATCTCTGACCGGATAACTGTTGCATTTCTGCATGTGTNNAGGGAATTTCTGTTTTCTACTTAGGAGCTTGTTCCAAGCATATAAAGTTAGACTTTATAAGCTTTCGAACGCAGCCAATCGCTTAGCTGATTCTCGATAAAAACATCCGGGAACCGAAGTTGCTGGAACATTTTTATCTAATATCTATAAGAACCATAATATTTATATACCTATTGGACATACTAACGTGTTGTATATACAAAAGAGGCAGAGTAAAGGGATTTTTGAAAGAAATAAGAAAATTAATTGAAATACAAGCAAATTTTGCTTAAAAAATAAAGAAAATTAATCGAATTTTAAGGCAATTTTGCTTAAAAAAGGTGTTTACCATGCAGATAAGACGATTAGTCAAGAGCGGAGCAGCTTCACACACTATTTCTTTGCCAAAAAGCTGGCTGGATAAGAACAATCTTAAGAAAGGAGACATTATATATCTACTTGAAAAGTCTGATAAAGAGCTTGTTGTTACTCCAGAGACAAAGCCTGAAGTCAAGCAGGAGAAAGAAATCTCTATTAACATCGAGAAGAAAGACCTTACTACAATTCAAAGAGAGATTACAAGCGCATATATCAACAATTATAATACAATAGTTATTCACGGCGATGGGTTAGCAGACCAAGTCAAAGACATCAGAAAGATTCTGCATGACTTTGTTGCATTGGAAATCTCTGAATTAACTAGCACTAGAATCGTTGCAAAAGATCTTCTAAATCTGCAGGAAATATCTGTCGATAAGACAGTAAGAAGGATGGATATGATTATCCGTTCAATCGTGCAGGATTCAATTGAGAGCATAGATGGCAAAAATATGTATGAAAGCGTATATTACCGTGATTTTGATGTCAACAAATTATATTTCCTTATGTGCAGGATCTTAAAAAGTTCACTTAATGACTCTAGGGTTGCTGAGAAATTCCAGATAACAAATACTCAAGGCATGGCATCCTGGTTCTTATCATTAAATTTGGAGAATATAGCAGATAACAGCAAAAATATATGTTTGCATCTAAAGAATCTCGGTAAAGATGTGAATACAAAAGAGCTCAAAGAAATATATAAGGAAGTCGAAAAGACTTATCTGGATGCGATGAAAGCTCATTATAATAGTGATAGAAAATTGGCAGATACTGTTGCTGCTGCAAGAGAGCAGCTATTCAATAAATGCGATGGCTTCTTTGAAAAGCACAATTCTGTTGACGTCTTTAAAGTAATAAGCAACATTAAAGAGATGGAAAACCAGATCTGCAATATTGCAAGAATTGTTATCGACAGGGAAGAAGTTAAGAAGGATGAGAAATAAAATTGGTAATCTAAAATGTTAGAAGTTATTGGAAGAGATAGAAAAATTGAACGTGAAGAGATAGAACGGATGGATATTATTGAAGAGAATGGCTCATTAGATGAATTAGTAAGAAAGGCAACTGAGCTAGGTCATACAACAGGAGAAATTTTTCAAGTTGATAACGCAGGCAGCACAGGTTGTATAACTTTAAAAAATATAAATAGTGATTTTTCTGGAGTTATAACTGCTTACATTACAATAGATGGAAAAGTTGCTTATCGATTACATGTTAGAGATCTTGAAATAGAAGGAAGAAAACAAGCAGTTGACAAAGCAAAAGGTTTGCTTCCTGAAATATTTTTACGTAATGGATATGTCCTAGCTACTACTCCTGGTAATGAAGATAAATTTTATGTCAATATATCTCCGAAATATCAAGTAGTTACAAGTTCCAGAACCTTAACTGAAAGATTATTTGGAGCTGAACCTAGGACTGAACTTATAGATGAAGGAAAAAGTGTTTGTACTGTATATTTAAATGACACAAGCAGAGGCGCAAATCTTTATAAAAAATGGGTTTTGGAAGGACCGGAAACTTCTGATGTAAAAAAAATTCGGGCTTTAATTGAAGAAGCTGTTCAAAATACAGGAATACAATTTTCGTATATCCCCTCTAAATAAAATACGATGTCTGAAGTCCTACATTATTTACCTCTTTTTGATTTCACTTATCTTCTCCATGCTGTTAGCTATGTCATTCACATACCTGTATTTTCTTATAGTTATATCATACAACTAATAAAGCTAAATAGTCCTCTATAGTTATATGATGCAACTTTAGTTAATGATATAACCAAAAAGCTTAAATAGGTGTTAGTAGTTATATCATATAACATGGGTAAAGAGGATAATAATAAACAGATTAATGCAGCAATCAATGATAAGAGCAAGGAAGAAGATAACTCTCAACCTAATGCTAAAAATAATGTTTCTGAAGAAAACACTGAGCAAGAGAACATACTTTTAAGCAACATCTCAGAGTATTTTAATGCAGCATTAAAACATAAGCAGGCAAAAGAATACAACAGCGCAGTAACTCTTTTCTTTAAGGCAATTGCTGCGTTAGGAGATCTTTTTTTGCTAAGAAACGAGAATAAGATACCTAATAGCCATACCAAAAGATTCGAGATTCTAAAAAATAAGTACAAAGAAATCTACTTGATACTTGACAGGGATTTTCCATTTTACCAAGATAGCTATGCCAATAAGATGGGCTTAGAGCCTACGGAGTTGCTGGAAAATGATGCAAGAGAACTTATTAAAAAACTTAACCTCAAGCTTTAGAAAGATCAAGAATAACATAAAGCAGAGCAAAGCAGAAATCTTTGATGTAGTAGCCTATGGCTCATTAGTCAAGGGAAAAGTTAAGCCTAATGACATAGATATAATGGCAATTTTCTTAAATGGTGGCCTAAAAGACAGGTTAGAGATAATACAAAAAATAAAATCACTGCTGGAAAAGTCATTTGATATTCCATTAGATTTTAAGTCAATGCTTATTACTGATTTCTTTAAGCCTGAGTTCCTGGCAAGGCAGGGGATAATATTAGAGGGCATAAGTCTCATAGATGGAAAGCAAGCTGCATCTAAATTTGGGTTTAAGGCATTTAAGCTCTTTACTTATGATTTAGCCAACTTAAATAACACAAAAAAAACACAATATGTATATGCTGTTAATGGAAGATATAGTGAAGGTATCCTGAAAAAATTAGAAGGTAAAAACCTTGGTAAGGGCGTTATTATAGTGCCAATAAGAAATTCGTTAGAGTTTGAAGAATTCTTGGAAAGCTGGAATGTTAATTTCAAGGCACAAGATATATTGGTCAGCATATAAAGATATTTTACCTCTTCTTTACTTCATTTATCTTTTCCATGCTGTTTGCTATATCAATCATGTATTTGCCTTCTTCAAGCTTGTAGATGACTGGATGCTGCTTGTCAAATAGATGCACAAGATCTATCTCAAACTTGCCTGGCTTTATAACTTTGACGCTCTCTAAATCAAGTATTACAGGAGCTTCTTTATCTAACTCTGCGCCCATGATGTCAAACACATCATTCTCTATCTGCTTTTTCTCGACAAGAGATAAATTAGCTACTTGTTCTTTTGCTTTATCTAGAAATTCCTTCTTCACAAAAAAGAACAGCTTTCCGCCGCAACTGCATCCTTTTATTATGTGCTCATCCTGGTCTTCATAAAAGCTGTTGCATCTTACGCATTGGTGTGGCATAGAATCCTCATATTCGAATATTGATTTAATATTTACAAATTTAATTATTATACTGATAAGACTTCAATCTTTATTATTGTTTCCGTTTTTATTCTTGCTATTTCCATTACTCTTCCCATTGCCATTCTTTTTCTTCTTTCCGTTCTTTGATTCTTCTGTGAACAGCTGTATCTTATTTGGGTCTTTTTTTATGTCTTTGACAATATTAGCAGGACCGACAATAGTGAATCCTATCCTGTCGCCAAGGAAATAGTTGACAAACATCTTTTTCAATGAAGCAACTGCATTGTTTGCTGCAACGCTTCCTGCACCCTCTTCTGGGTAAATTACTGCAAGCTCTATTCCCTTGAAATCCTTGTTTATTTCTTCCATTGTTGTCTTGATGAGTTCAGCTTCCTCTTCCTTCTTTAACCTGCCTTGCAGCAAGACAATCTTATCATCCTTTGCCATGGTCAGGAGTTTTCTGATTCTTCCGACCGAGCTTAGGTTTTCTATTTCTGCATATGGTAAAAATTCAAGCGTTAACATTTTTATTCCTCTGCTATATTATTTTACTATCAAATATATTAATTTCAGCTATATTTTTATTATTTGATTATCTTATTATTTTCCAACTAATACAAACAATCCTTCATAAAACTCTTCTATTCCTTTTCCGTATTTTGCGCTTATTGGGATAACATCATACTGTGGGAATGCTGCTTTTATCCTCTTGACGTCTGCTTTTTTCAGATCAGTCTTATTTGCAGCAATCATAACAGGGATATTTCGTGCAGCTAAATTTCCTAGTATTGTGATATTTACCTGTGTGTAAGGGTCTTTTGTCGCATCTAAAACAACAATGACTGCATCCATCTCATCCAGCCATTTGATCGAATCAATTACTCCTTTTGTCGCTTCTTTTGCGCGTTCTTTTGATTCTGATTCTTTTAATCCGTGTTTCATAAAATCTTCGTAATCAATCTTGGTAGCGATCCCTGGAGTGTCTATAAGATTGAAAGACAATTCTTTGCCGTCTTTCTTTATGTTAATCTGCTCTTTTATTTGTATCTCCCTAGTCTCGTGAGCAATATTAGAAACATCGCCCATGTCCTGCCCAAGCCAGTCCTGGCAGATCCTGTTTGCAAGAGTAGTTTTTCCAGAATTTGGATTGCCGTATAGGCCAAGCTTGACATGTTTCTTAATCTTAAATATATTAGAAAAAACTTTAGATATAAATTTCTTTACGATACTGAGCATCAACAACACCTTTTTTAATGATAATTCTTAATGATTTTTTGTTATAATAAAAATTTTATTCAGTGCTTTATATATTTTGCGGTTGCAATAAAAACAGATGTAAATTAAAAAATATGCTGTATTATATCTGATGATGTTAGAATATATTACTTATTCTCTCTCCTATCAACAATCCTCTTTTCCTTTAACTCAGTATGCAGCCCAAGCATGTGCTCAAGCTCTTTCAGCTCCTTGAACACGATTTCCGGAGTGAATTCCATCTCTGCAATTATTTTTTTCAGGAGATGCTGCTTCAGCTCATTCTTGTCTGTCTTCTTCTCTGACTTTTTGCTTAATGCAACATAGACAACAACTTCGTCTATCTCAAAAGGGTCATTGTTCTTCTTTTTTAGCTCAACCTGCCATTCGCCGATCTCTTTAAAGCTGTGCAGAATCTCACTGAATTCATTCAGATTTACAAGATTGCCTTTTATCTTTGTCAGATTTATCTCTTTAAATTCAGAAACACGGTGAATTTTAGTATCTAATCTAGGCACAGTCTTTCCGCAGACAGGACATGGCTCATAATAAATTCCTTTGCAGATATCTCCTGTCCTGTATCTTAGCACAACGCTTCCGTTCCAGCCGAGAGAAGTGTAGACTATCTCTCCTTGTTCTCCTTCGTTGACTCTTTCGCCTGTCTTTGGATCAATCAGCTCAATAAATTCTAAATCTGGATAAAGATGGTAACCAGTGCTTTCTCCATTTTCTAGCATGCATTCTCCCCATGCGGCTTTTCCCTCAGTAAATGCGTATGTTGATAGTAATTTTGCATTTCCGGAATTAATCTCGAGAAGCAAATCTTTTAATTTATTCTTCATCCCTAAGCTAACTCCTTCACCTCCGAAAATTACATGAGTTAAGCTAGAAAAATCTTTTTTCTGCTCAACGGATTCTCTCAATAGATGGTAGAAGTAACCAGGAATTGCCATCACTAGATTTGCTTTCATCCTTTCAATTGCATTTATTATCTTTTCTGTGCCCATTATTTTGCCGCCGCCTGTATGCAATGCAGGAATCTTTGCAGCAAACAATGCATTATATCCTAACCAGAAAGCTAGATGCGGAGAATAAGGAAAAGCATTTACTGCAATGGATTCTTTTTTCACATTAAAGATATCCATCAATCTTAATCCAACATCCTGCAAAGTTTCTATATCACGCTGTGTGTATAAGAATGGGATGCTCATTGAGCTTCTTCCTGTCGTGAAATGCATATGCATAGGCTTATATTCATGCTCGAGAAAATCTTTGAAATTTTTTCTGCTTTCTAATGCCCAATAAAGCAATCTGTATTTTGGAAAATATTTTTTTATCAGCTCTTCGTCTGGCTGCAGCACAAAATCCATGAACTTTTTAGGATTCTCTTTTGTTGGCAATAAATCCAGTTTTGTCGTGAAAGGGATTTTTTTAAGATCTTCAGTTGTTTTTATTGAATTTGGGTCAATATCATTTTCTGCAAATAACTTTTTGTAATAAGGATGAAAATTAAAGTTTAGCTTGAAGAATTCTCTTAGCTTTTGGTTCTGGATGTTTTCCAGGTCTTTTCTAGGTAGTTTAGATAGTTTTTGCCAAGGCATCATTGCATTCACATCTTTATTTTATATACAACTAATTACTCCTTCTTTATCTTTGCGACAAAAAAACCCTCGCTGTCATTATCCTGTGGAAATATCCTTAAGCATTTCTCAATCTCGCTAGAATATTCCTTGTCCTCAAATTTCAATATAGCAGGAGAATGATTTATTTTTAATTTTTTTGCATCAATTTTCTGTAGTTTTGCATTTGGATATTGTTCTAATAATGAGTCAACTACTGCTTCGTTTTCCTCTGGCTCTAGTGTGCAGGTTGAATAAACTAATGTGCCTCCGGGTTTCAGTATTTCAAAGCCTGTTCTTAGCAATTGTTTCTGTGTTCCACCTAATCTTTTGATCATATCTGGATTCCAGATAAGCAAAGTTTTCAATGATCTTCTGATATTTCCTGTGCCAGAGCAAGGCGCATCTACCAAAACTTTGTCAAAAATTGGATTTTGTTTGAAGTTTGCAAAATAACGCCCTTCCATCAATGTAATTACTGTATTTGTGATTCCCATCCTTTGTATGTTCATACCTAATGGAGCCAAACGCATACCTTTGTAATCGTTTGCTATCAATAAGCCAGTGTTTTTCATGTACTGGGCAATCTGGGTAGTCTTGCTTCCAGGAGAGGCGCACATATCTAACACAACTTCATTTTTCTTTGGCTCTAGAACAATAGGCGGAATCAGGGAGCTAGCTTCCTGGATGTAGATATATCCTAAAGAATGCTCGACAAGATTGCCTATGTCTCTTCTTCCGTCTTTGATATTTTCTATCCAGAAGCCTTCTTTGCACCAAGGCACTGGAGTTAATTTCCAATTTTCTTTAAGGCGCTTTTTTAATTCAGGGACAGAGATCTTTAAAGTATTTACGCGGATGGTCCTACGCAAAAAGCTTAATGAGTATTTCTTGAATGTTTCAAAATCAGTCAGTTTAGAGTAACGTTCTATAAATTTGTCTTTGAATATTATCTCTTCATGGTTTGGTATTATCTTTAAGTTATCTGAGGTTTCATCAGATTTTGCTTCATCTTCTGTCAATAAATCATCATCTGCTTCTTCATCTATAATTGATTGTTGGTCTGCCATATGCAATTGTTAGAAGTATTTGTTTTTAAATGCTTTGGAAGAATCTTTGTTTTTTAACAGAACAATTTTTATACTTATTTAATTTATTTCTCTTATGTTCAAATTCAGCTTTAAGATTAGGCATCGTGGATGTTCAGAAACTGGCTTGAGTGTAAAATATCCTACGCACTATATCACTGTTGTAGATATACAAAGTACGCATCCAAAAGAGAAACAGTATTTCTATTATATAACCGGCAATGAAAAGGATTTTGATGCGATCATTAAGTATCTGCAAAAATCAAAAACTTATAAAGTCACCAAAGAGATTGAGCGTTCGAAAGATACTTTGTTGTTGCTTGTTGTCTTAAGGCAGGCTGGATTTGTGCAGAACCTGATACAGAAATATCATGGTTTTTTTATCGAGCAGCACACTGTCTATGGTGGTTGGGAATATTGGCATGTTGGCATAATTGACAGAGAATCAATTGAGCCGATGCGACATGAAATAAGCAAGATTGGGGCACTAGAAGTTCTTTATATCGGTAAAGTTGAGTTTGCAAACACTTTGCTTTCTCCCCAGCAGAAGAAAGTCTTCAGCTATGCGTATGAGCAAGGGTATTATGAGATACCAAGAAAGATTACTATCAATAAGATTGCTAATGCACTTAAATTAAATCACGCAACCTGCGGTGAGCATCTTCTGAAAGCAGAGAATAAGATGATTAATTTGATGGCGAAGAAGGTATAATTCTTGAGTTAATTTTAGTTAGGGTAAGGCTAACTATTCTTGGATTATATCTCTCTTTAATTTAGGTTATTCTTGTCGTCTGCTCTATCTCTTCACATACCAGATATATCTGGTGAAATTCTTATATCCAACACGAGACTACTCTAGAGTTATGACACAAAGAACTACAGTTGTAACATTGCCTTTAGAATTAAGGGTAATAGAAACAGATCATACTTATCCTGTAAAGGATGATATTTGGAGTAATTGGTACACTTTTGGGCTAAGGGCTTTTGAAAGATTAAGAGATGAGCTTAAACAGGAAGGCAGACCAATTACATCTTTTGCTACAACAGGAACCTCAAATGGGATAGATGCAATCGCTGCTTCATTGGTATTTGAAAATCTGCAAGAGGTTGCACTGATAGACTTAGATGAAAGAGTTGTTCCAGTTGCAAAGCAAAATTATTTAAGATATTTTAGCGGTAAGAATGTTAGTGCTTTTGCTGGCTCATTGCTCGAGCCATTGGTTGAAAAAGGAATTACAGCAGATTTAATTTATGCAAATCTGCCAATTCTTCCAAATGGAGGAGATTTAATTCAGGGATACAGAAGATCATCACGATATGAGAAAGGATTATTTGCTCAAGCAAAAACTGAAGATTGGATTAAAAATTATTTATTAGAGCCTTATTATGCTTTATTATTGCAGGCAAAAGATGTCCTTACTCCTCGCGGAAGCGTCATCTGCTCTATAGGCGGAAGAATACCTTACTCTGTAATTGAGCAAGTTATAGAAAAAGCAGGATTTAAAACGCAGAAATTATTGACAGGCTTTAAAGTCCAGACAGAGCCTTGGGAAGTTTTGCCAGGATGCGCAGATGCAGAGAAAGATGGAGTTACTTTTGATTTCTATCGTTATGATGAAGCAGTTGCTGCATTAAGAAATCATAGATTGAGCTCTGGTAAAATCTTAGAAGAGCCATTTATGGATTTGAACAAAGAGGAACTTAAAAAAATAATCGAACCATATAAAATAACTGCTAAGCAGGCGCATGAGATGTATCTAAAAAATAATTATGCAAAGATAGGGCATGTTGTGCACATAGTAAGGGCAATGAAAAAGGATTGATGAAGAAAATAGTATGAGTTACAGATAAAATAATTTAGGGGGGTAAAAATGACAGATGAAAACAAACCAGATTCACAAACTCAACTTATATTAGAGGGGCATTTAGCAGATACAACTTCTCTAAGAAAGAAGATTAAGGGTGCCAGATTTAATATTGGATATGTTGCGCTTGATATTGCATTAAGAGAAGATGGTAGTTTTATTGATCCTGAATCTAAGGAAGGGTATGGCATAGACACGAAGATAACTGTTGAGGGTTATCACAAATTAAGTGCTATGATAAATGAAGCAAAAAGAAGGATTGAAACTAAGCCTAGCTACACAAGGTTTGACGGAATAAAAATATTAAGAGCTATCGATGGCATTATTCGAGATGCAGGATATAAAGTAAGCCATGGAAATGGCAGCAAATTTTTTGAGACAGGTTTTGAGACAAATGGATTATCATGTCTTGATTACACTTTGATATGCATATCAATAGCAGAAACTCTTGGTTTGCCACTGCGTGCAATAAATGCACCTAGGCATATTCTTGTGAGATGGGATGCAGAAAATGAAGAGCCAATTTATTGGGACCATACTCTATCAGAAGATGGAGGCAATGATGTCAGAAAAACAGATCTTATGAAATTATTTAACATTGCTCCTGAATCTGTGAGAGAAGGCTTGCTATTAAATCCATTAAGCAGAGAGCAGATAGCTGCAAGATTGTACATGAACAGAGGCAGATACAGGGAGGAACATGGCGACATTACTATTGCGCGCAGTGATTATGATATAACAGTAGAATTAGATCCTAAATATTCAGATGCACATCTTAACATCGGAAATATCTACTTTAAAGAAGGCGAAGACTATAATCAGGCTATTGATTGTTACAATGCAGCAATTGACCTAAACCCCAGAAACGGAACTGCCTATATTATGAGAGCTATGTGTAGCGCTGTAACCCATAATTTTAAAGAAGCTTTTGAAGATATTAGCAAAGCTATCAGTCTAATCAGAGATACTCCAATATGCTGCGCACAAGGTGAGCTTAGCATAGCATATTCAAATAAAGCTGCAATCCATATTATGAAAGGCGATTTGAAAGCAGCTGTTCGTGATTATAGCAAAGCTATTGAGCTAAACCCTGAGTTTGCAGGCTTTTACGAGTGCAGAGGAAATATATTCCAAAACTTAGGCATGGAAAAAAAAGCACGGGAAGATTTTTCTACATGGTTAAGGCTAAGTAAAGTTGAGCTTCAAAAATTCGATGTGATACCTGTACATTTTGATTCATCGCAAGGCAGGAGATAATTATCATAGTCCTCATACTTATCATAATCATATTTATTTTTCTATTATCACACCATCATAATCGCCAGCAACGGCTTTGCAAGTAGCAAGAATGCAATATAATTCAGGAATGTGTGCGAAGTTATCCAGATAGTTAGCTTGACTGGATTATGTGCAAGCAACAAATACAGTGCATAAAAGAATGCATCAACTAAAAATGCAAGCAGCACACCTGCAAATATCACATTCTCTGGAGAGAAAAAGCTTGCAGAATATCCTGCGATTGCAACTGCTGTAACCCACAACGGATAGCTCCAGTCTGCATGCGTGAATACTATCATACCAATTGCACAACTAATGCCTCCTACTAATGCTCCTGCAAATCCGCCGTATGCAATTCCTGTCACGACTGCAAATAAAGTGACGAGCTCAAATGCAACCATACTTCTAGTAGTTCCATAGAGATACATCGAGAATACGCCTATTGGAATAAAGACTATCGGAAGGACGATTTTTCTTAAAAACAGAAACACAAAAATCAAGCCAACAAACATAAGGGCGATAAGTAATGTCTTTTCATTCTGGAAAATA
Source organism: Candidatus Woesearchaeota archaeon (assembly GCA_013331615.1). Lineage (GTDB taxonomy): Archaea > Nanobdellota > Nanobdellia > Woesearchaeales > UBA10200 > UBA10200 > UBA10200 sp10200u. The sequence goes on from DUGA01000081.1 coordinate 29,399, forward strand.
GTTTTGAGAAATTTATGGGAATATTCTCTTCCAAACTTTCTGATTCTTGACATAGGATTTAGATGTTATTTCCGACTATAAAAATATTTAGTTTACAAACCTATTTACTTTTATGAAATAGTCTAATTTCTTCTTCTACTACTACTACTACTACTTTTTCTTAATATTCTTTTCAGCGTATCTCCTGATTGCCATGCTTATCGCATGGACTTTAATCTCTTTGCCTATCTGCTGTGAGATAGAAGGCTTAAATTTCTCTGCAGCAGCAGTTATGTTGAGCAATCCTTCTTTTAAGATTTCTATTAGATTAGGATTCTTTTCAAGCTCTTTGTCAACCAAGCTTTGCACACTCAACAGCTTCAGATGCCTGATAACTTTTACGATGCCGTTGTCTGCATTAACTTCTACAAGCATCCCATCTTTAAGTTTGGAAGTTGCTTTTTGCGTCCCAACAATACAAGGGATGTTCATCTCTCTGCTGATTATGGCAGCGTGGCAGGTTATGCCTCCTTCATCTGTTATAACTGCAGAAGCTTTCTTCATCAATGGCACAAACTCTGGTCTTGTCATAGGTGCTACAAGAATATCACCTTCATTGAATTTGGAGAAATGTGTTTCGCCTAAAATCACTCTGACAATTCCCTGGACTTTTCCTTTGCATGCGCCTAGGCCGCGCAAATTCCCAACCTGTCCATAGCTTTTCTGGAGAAGATTGTATATTCCAACAGCTTTAACTCCTGAAAAAAATGTGCTTTTTTCTGGCGTGTAGATCTCAAGAAACAGGTTCTTTCTTTGCGCTATTAAATTCAAGAGGTTTGTTTGATTAATCTCTTTTGTTATATCTTCTACTCTAATTACTCCCATCTTCTCAAAAGGAAGATCATGTAATTTATAGATACGCTTCATCAAAAGGTCATAATAATGGTTTGTAAGCAGTGTGTGCTTTTTTCTTTTATCCCTTAAAATAGATAACTGCCTAAAATAATAGAATACGTTCATTATGTTATCAGAAAGATTGTGTTTCTGTTGAATCTTCTTATGCTCAAGTTCCCAATTAGTTGTGAGTCGTGTTATTTCTTGGTCTGGATTTTTAATCTCATCAAGCTTTTTTGTGAAATATGCTTCATCTAATAATATGGTTGATTCCCAGCTATTATTGATGTAAAAATATTTGTGCGTATGTTCTTTAATCAGCTGTTGGGTCTTGTCTTGAGGCAGGTTCTTTAATTTTAATTGCGCAATATTCAATAATGCAAGCCTTTCTTCCTGTGCATAATTGAGCCAAGATGTTTTTAGCATGATACTTGTTTCTTTGTCACTCAATTTTACGTTTTCTTTCTCTAATTCCTGCTTTAGAAGCTCTTCTCCATTTGGGTCGTATAAGTCGCAGAAATATATCTTACACCAATAATCATAATTCAATCTATCTAATTTTTTAAGCAATTCTTGAACTTGCTTTAAATGCAATTGGCTTATGTTAATTAACTCTAGTTTTTTATATAAATCATAAAGCAATCTGCTTTTCTTTTCACATTCTGCAAGAATCTTATCGATGTGCTTAGCATCTTTTTTTTGCATTATTAAGTTCTTTTTGGCAAGAGCGACAAAATTTTCATATGGTAAAAAAGCTTCAATATATTTTCCGTTTATCAATGTCCAGAATCCTAAATTGCCTTGCAGACAAACCATTGCAGCTCTGCAGCATGTAAAAATAGAATATGCCTTGATATTTCCTGCCTGCTTGTACCAGCAGTTCTTTCTTATCTCCTTTATTGTTTGTTTCATTCTTGTATTTTTCTTATTCTCTCAATATTTGTTAATATATTAACAAATTTTGCAGTATCTATATATAAATATTCTGTTAAATTCTTAACAAAATCTTAATAAGCAGGCTATTATTCTCGACAAAATAATGAAAATTGCGATAGTTTTGAACGAAGATATGGGCATTGGATTTGCAGCAAATGCAGCTGCATGTATAGTATCTGGGCTTTTTCATCAGGAAAAAGATTTGTTGGGAGTGCAGATAGACGGCAATGACCTTAGTTTTATCCCTATAACAAAGATACCTTTGATGATCTTTAAGCAGAATTCTAAATCTTGGGATGAATTGTTAAAGCGCGCGAAGAAAAACAAATTGAAGTATATGCTGTTCACAAAAGAGGCTCAAAGCACAACTGATTATACAGAGTATATTAATAGGGTAGCTAATAAACGTTTAGAAGATGTTGTTCCTTTAGGGATAGGTGTTCTTGGTGAGGATAGCTTAGTAAATAGGTTTTCTGGTGATCTGCCTTTGCTGAAATAGATTATCTAACAAAAATTACTTCTGGCAGATCTCTGAATCCAGGATCTCCTGTCAAGAATTTGATATTATGTGATTTTGCGATGTTGTAACCTAAGCAGTCAATATATGACAGTTTTAGCTTTGAGTACTGTAATCTGAATTTAGCTGCGTTCTTAACTATATTTGGAGTTATTTCGATGCAGTTTGGCAATATCCTTAATAAGAATCTTTCTGCTAACTGTTCTTTTCCGTCTCTCAATAAGCTGTAATATAATTCGTAAAGATTCATTAATGATGTTTTAATATGAAATCCTTTGATAAAAGAAAGATAATTCTCTTGACCAAGCGCAATTGCATAAAGAGCATATGTGTCGTAATAAATTATCTGCTCAGTCCCAGGCTTCTCTTGATTCATTTTTTAGTTCTAATGGTGTTTTTTTAGATTTCCAAGTGCCAAATAGGTCGCTTAAATCAGTTTCTTTCTGTAAAATTAAATGTATATCATCATTAACTTGCAGTTTCTCTTTTTTAACAATTTCACTTGGCAGTATAACAGCTAGCGAATCTCCCCATTTGCGCATTTTTACATGAATTTCTGTTGTCATATCTCATGATATATCTCATGAGATATATAAATCTTTCGATTTCAGAAAAGGAGGATTATTTAATAGTTTTAGAACACTTAAAAATAGCTCTATCTGTTTAAAACCATTATATCTCTATTATAACTTATTACAGACACTATTATCTATATACCAGTATACGAAAACGTAACATTTATATACTAGTATGCTTTATTATATTATTCTCGATAGCAATCATAATCATTAATATAAAAGACCTAGTATCGAGGCAAAAACAAAAAACGTAGAGGTGACCAGATATGGAATTTTTCGTAAGCGAGGCATTAAAAAATGGCAATGGATACAGCGGTGCAGAATATCAAGTCGGAACTGCAAACATTAAGGTAATAGGCTGCGGTGGCGGCGGCAGCAACATGGTAAATTGGCTGTACAAAAAAGGAATCAAGGGAGCAGAGATTTTAGCATGCAACACAGATAAAGCTCACTTGGATATGATTAATGTTGAAAAGAAATTTCTAATCGGTAAAAATTTAACAAGAGGATTAGGCTGCGGCGGCTTTCCACAAAAAGGAGCAGAAGCTGCTCAGGAAGCTTTGAATGAAATCAGAGATGCATTAAGAGGCAGCGATTTAGTTTTTGTATGCGCAGGAATGGGCGGTGGAACTGGAACAGGCTCAGCACCAGTAGTTGCTAAAGTAGCAAAAGAAAACGGTGCAATTGTCCTAGGAACAGTAACTATGCCATTCAAGATTGAAAGAGCAAGAATTGACAAAGCAGAGTTTGGTCTTGAGCAATTAAGAAACAACTGCGACACTGTAATTGTCATCGACAACAACAGATTAGTCCAGATTGCAGGTAATTTACCTGTACAGCAGGCATTTGCAGTCGCTAATGAATTAGTCTCAACCATGATTAGGGGAATTGTAGAAACAATCGCAATCCCAAGCTTAGTAAACCTAGATTTTGCTGACGTAAAAGCTATCATGACAAATGGTGGCGTAGCAGCAATCGGCGTAGGAAGTTCTGATACTGCAAACAGAGTAGATGA
>DUGA01000074.1 GCA_013331615.1 Candidatus Woesearchaeota archaeon
AGACTACAAGAAGATAATGGAGAATCTGAAGGCGATAGCTGATGCTTCAAAGGAAATCCTCTCCTTTTTGGAGGGAGGGGGTGGTTGAGGGATTTATTTTTCTTTTTTCTTCGATAAATATAAAAATAAACCCTTATTTCAATCAAGATATGATAGACCAACAATTGCTTCAAAGAATCCAAGCAGAAACAAAGATACAAAGCCCACCAAAATATAATAAACAATCAGAATGGGATTATGCTGTTTTTGGGTCAGCTGATAATGGAAAAGTTGTAGTTAGAGAAGGGACTCTAGCAATGTCGCCTATTGCAATAGCAACTGGATTCTCAGATGAAGGAGCTTTTGTCCAGAATGGCGGCACTATAGAGGAATTGCTGGGAGATAGCACTGAAATACCTGATGAAGCAAAAGGCATGGTTGTGCTTGGAGTAAATGGCAGACTAATCAATAACGAAACAGATTGTTATGTAAGAGAAGCCACTTTAGATACTGTTAGACGTGAACTGCTAAATAGATATGGAGGAAAGAGAGTAGTGATAGAAACTCCTCATGCGAAATATTACCTTATCTCATTGATATTATACATCCATGACAGAGGAGAATTAAATTGCCCACAATTGGGGATAGTTAGAAGATTAATGCCTAATCTAGGATATAATACCTCTCAAGGCATTATATTGCCGCGAGGATTGTAGAAAATTTTTCATGTCACTATCTTAAGGTAGTTTGTCACAAAATTTATAAACAAGTATTTGAGTTTAATTCTAAATACATGTAGTGAGGAGCGATATGATAGACACTGAAGCAGTTAGAAGATTTTTTCCTTTTTTACAGAAAGAACAAGAACTAAGGGTTGCTAATCCTGCTGAAACACAAAGAGTGTTTGTTGATAGCGGAGCTTCTACCCATATGCCTCTGCCAGTGTTAGAAAAGATTGCTGAATCCCTTTTTAGATATGCTAATGTCCATAGAGGAGCTTACGATAATTCTCAGCATACGACTGAAGAATTTGAACGAGCATATAATGTTGCTGCAAATCTAGTCAATGCTGCTTCATGGAGAGAGATTATATTTACTCGCGGCACAACTGAAGCAATAAATGTTGTTGCATATTCTTTGCTGCCTGAATTTAGAGATGGAGATAATGTTGTTGTGACTAGGCTTGAGCACAATTCAAATTATGTCCCTTGGTATGGTGTTCAGCAGAGATTAAAAGCCCAAGGCATAAATATTGAGATAAAGGTTGTTGACTTTGATCTTAAGACAGGAGAATTAGATATGCCTGATTTAGAGAAGAAAGTTAATGACAGGACAAAGATTTTAGCTATGACAGGCGCTTCAAACTTTTTAGGAGTAAAGCCAGATATTAAGAGAGCAGCAGACATTGCACATTCAACAAAATACAAACATCCAAATGATGTGACAGGAACTTATGTGTTAGTAGATGGCGCGCAGCTTGTGCCAGGCAGCTCAGTAGATGTACAGGAGCTTGGCTGTGATTTCTTAGCATGGTCATTCCATAAGATGCTTCTGCCTGCAGGAGTCGGCTGTTTATATGGCAGACAACACTTGCTTGAATCAATGGAGCCATTTAATTATGGAGGTGACATGATTTTCGAAGTTAAGGAAGGCGAAATAACATACAATGTATTGCCTTGGAAATTTACAGCAGGCACACCAAATATTCTGGGCACAATTGCTGCAACTCATGGGATATCTTTTTTGATTAATGCTGGTCTTGGAAATCTTGGAGAAAGTGATGAAAAGCTGATACAAAGAGTTTTAGTAGAGATTATGTTAAACACACCAAAAGGAGATTTTGAGATTGGATATGAGGTTGCTCAGCAGCACCATAACTTAATGAGAGGATATTTTAGGGAACATACTGAATTGCAACAATTATTAAGAGATCCTAGCAGAAGAGTTGGAGAATCCAGAATAATTGTAAGACAAGCTATGGCTGCTGTACAGGATTATGAACAAGTATTGACTCAAGCAGCAATTGATAGATTAAGAGAGGTTCCTGGTGTAATATTATATGGCACCATTGATGCAAAAAAAAGAACAGGATTAATAGCGTTTAATGTTGCGGGCATAGCTCCAAAGCCATTAGCAGTAAGGTTAGGGGAACTTGGTGTTGAAGCCAGAGATGGTGTAATGTGCGCTTCATTAGCAAACCAAGCGCTTGGCCTTAAAGATGGTGGAGTTAGATTCAGTTTCAATATTTACACAAATACAGATGATGTTTACAGATCAACTGATGCAGTAAAACAGATTAGCAAAGAGGTTGGCAACTAATGGTAACAACGACTCAAACTACTCAAGCAAGCGAGTATCTGAATAAGCTAGTCACAGAATCTGCTTTAGTTAGAGATAATGCCTCTTGCAAAGATAATGTTGCAATGCTAGGAGAAGCATTGTTGAATTCATTTGGCTTGGATATGCAAGATCCAACAGATGAGCCAGACCTTAGTGCTGGTTATACTAGAACAAAAGCTTTCTTGGAGAGAGTATGTACAGCATTTAGAGATCCTACACATATAGTAAGAGTAGCTCCATTTGCTTATGCATATCTTGGCAGCGAGATGTTTGAAAGAACTTTAAATGTTGTATTAGAGAGAGCCAGAACACATCCTGCAGAGCAAGGAAAGCTTGATGAGGTGTTTACAGCAGCTGCTTTGTTAAAGCCAGAGCTATGGCAGAGATATCTTAACGAAGTTAAAGCTGCTTCTATTTTAGACGACAAAACAGGCGTGCTAGGATTAGAGAGTATAGTTGCAGATGTTGATCCAAAGCTTTCATTCACAAGCTTGGCAGTATTTCCAAGGGAGTTTAATACAAACGATGAAAAGCATGCAACTGAATTAGCATTGATGCTGATTAGTATGGGCTTGCTTACTCCAAGCAAAGGCCTTAGTGAAAGATATAAAGAAGCTCTTGCCAAGATGGGAAGCTTTGAATATAGATTAAAAGCGCCTTCTGAAAAACATGCATTATTTGTTACAGACAATAAAACAACTAGAAGCACGGTTGGAGAGCTTAGAGTTGGCGTTGATTTTGAGGTTACTCCAGAGTATGGTGCCAGACCAAAAAACACAGGTGAATATCCTGCTATCGTATTTATGACTCACCCAATTTTGCCAAAAGAAGTAAAAAAATTCTACAGGCAATCGACTATCTTATATGTCGCAAGAACTCAATCGGAAAAAATTTCTTTAGAAGATATTCTGCAAGGAGAAGATAGGGCATTGATTCTAGATGCAACTGATGGAGAAAGATTAGATGGAATTTTATCTGCAAATATTAAATTTGTTAAGTCTATGCGAGAAAAAGGCTTAGTTGACTTTGATGAAATGCTAAGATACGAAGTTGCCAGAGCAGAACAACTCATCCAAGAAGGCAATGAATTTTTTTATGATGTTAGAGAGAACCTGCAATCCATAGGAAGAGAAGGTTTGATTGATGAGATGGTTGCTGCCAAAGGATATACCTTGCCTAAAAGAACAGATTATCAGTTGCTTGTGTTATTATCTGACAAAGGAGAAAAGCTTTCACAATTACAGGAGATGTTTAGGGGTGCAACAAGAAAAAAAATTAATGCTTATTCAGTGCTGCCGCCTATCGCAGAAACAGGATCTCCTTTTGCAATTATTACTGACATGGCTGTGCCTAAATCACAATTATTAGCGCAATCTCCTTCTACACCTATTATTTACATAGCAGACAATGACAAGCAAGAAGAAAAGATAAAAAAAGCAAATGCTGGGGAAAATGGAGAAGAAGTGCTGGTTATTAATATAGACAAGTATAATAGGCTGCGTGAAAAAAGATTTTATAGTGTAGGGGAGTTTGTTGTCAATGCTTTTTTTGAGGCAATTACAAAAGCCAGAAAAAAGGGCATCTCTGACATGAGAGATGTTATCAGGCAGATATCTGCAGAAGTTAAAAAAGCGCGCGATGTGATTTTATTTTCTGATTCATTGTATCATTATTATGATCCTGCTAGCACGTATTATTGGCTTCAGGAAACATATAGGGCAACGCCTTTAGTATTGCAAGCAACTGATGCAGCCTTAATGGCTGCTTGTCCGCAGGGCAATTGCTTAGATCAAAAAAAGCCTAGCACGGGCTGTTGCGGGACAAATCTGCCTGATATCATAATAGATTTTGCCATCAAATACAGAAAACTTGTAGGCGAAGGAAGATTTTTAACAGAGTTAAAAGCTTTCCATGACGGCAGAGTAAAAAAGCCATGGTACATGGAATTAAGGCAATATAAAAGCCATTTCCCAGGTGGCTTGGCTGATGCAAGAGCAGATGATGACATGAGGTTTTAATTAAAAATGTCAAAAACTTTTAATATAAGAACGTAAATAGGCTCTTATATAATACTTTATAAATACTTTATATTGAATTTTTCAAAAGGAGGATGAAAAGATGGGTATAAAAGATTGGTTTAAAGGAAAAGGAGGCGATGAAGATATGGCAAAAAAACAGGGTGCACAAGGTAAGCAAACTACTCAGGCAATACAAACTGCTGATCCAACAAAAGCAAGAGATATCTGCGAAGGCAAAAGAGAGCCAGATGCAAAAGGAGAGACAAAAGTTGAGACTACAACATTCACTTTAGATGATATCAAAGATATGCCTGTGGCAATAACTGTCTATCCTGGGTGTATTGAAGGGGATAGAGTTACTTATTCTTTAAGAGGCAATGACAGGGTAGTGCTTGCATATGGGACAGCTCTACAAATCGCAGATTATTCTGTTGGCAAAGAAGTTACTATAAAAGGTGATGCTGTTCCTAACCAGTTGCAAGGAGCATATAAGCGCGAAATAAGCAGAAAAGAAAAAGAAGCTATTGAGAG
>DUGA01000037.1 GCA_013331615.1 Candidatus Woesearchaeota archaeon
CCTGCAACAGACAATGGGATAAAACTATTTGGAAAGGATGGCTTTAAATTGCCTGACTCTGTCGAGCAGGAGATGGAAAAATTATTGTTAAGCGAACATATAGCTAGCGACCATATTCAGGGAGATTTGATAGGAAAGGCATTTAGGATAAATGATTCACGTGGAAGGTATATTGAATATGCAAAAAGCACAATAAAAAGTATGTCATTAAAAGGATTGAAGATTGTCGTGGATTGCGCAAATGGCGCAGCATATCAGGTGGCACAAGTCATTTTTTCAGAGCTTGGTGCAGAAGTAATTGCGTTAAATGCACAGCCAAATGGTCTTAATATCAATCTAAATTGCGGTGCAATGCATCCTGAAGTTATTGCTGCAGAAGTCAAGAAACAAAAAGCTGATGTCGGCATTGCGTTAGATGGAGATGCAGACAGGGTAATCTTTGTTGATGAAAATGGAAATGAAGTAGATGGAGATCATATCATTGCAATCGGAGCAATAGATTTGAAGAATAAAAATAGGCTTGTAAAAGATACTGTTGTCAGCACAGTGATGGCTAATCTTGGATTTGAGGAAGCGCTTGCTAAGCACGGGATAAAAGTTGTCAAGACACAGGTAGGAGACAGGTATGTTATGGATGTGTTACAGAAAGAAGGATATTCTCTTGGAGGAGAGCAATCTGGGCATATAATCTTTTCTGATTACAGCACCACAGGAGATGGTATAATAACTGCATTACAGATTTTGCGAATAATGAGGCAGCAGGGTAAAAAGCTTTCTGAGCTTACTAGTTGCATGAAATCTTATCCACAGATACTTGTAAATGTAAAAGTTAAGGAGAAAAAGGAGCTTGTTAAGATGGGTAAAGTCAAAAGCTCTATCACTGATGCAGAAAAAGAATTAGGCAAAAACGGGCGTGTCTTAGTAAGGTATTCAGGCACTGAGAATCTTGCAAGAGTAATGATTGAAGGAAAGCAGCAAAAGCAGATTGAGAAATTAGCTGATAAGATTGCAAATGAGATAAGGAAGGAGATAGGAATATAAAAAAATTCAATTGGTAAAATATATCTATACCCTAAAAAATTAATGAGGAAGAATATGCAGGCAATCATTTTAGCAGCAGGAAAATCAACAAGGACATATCCGCTGACAGTTACTAAGCCAAAGCCTCTTTTGAAGATCGCAAACAAGACTATTCTAGAGCATAATCTTGAGCAACTTGCACTTGTGAAAGAGATAAATGAAGTTATAATTATTATAGGGTATCAAAAAGAGCAGATAATTGATGTAATCGTGAATAAATATCAGAATGAGTATAAAAGGAATGATTTTGGTAAACATGCGGAAAATTTTAAAATAAAGAATAAGATAAAGCTGCGTTATTTTGAGCAGAAAGAGCAGCTTGGGACAGGGCATGCATTAATGCAGGTCAAAGATGCTCTTCATGACAGGTTTATCGTGATGAATGGCGATGACTTGTTTTCTGGCAAAGATATCGCAGCTGCTATAAAACATAGGTATGCTGTTTTGGGAGCAAAGGTAAAAGAGCCAAGCAGGTTTGGTATTATTGTTTCTCACAAAAAGGATGATAAAAATCTTGTTAAGGAGATTGTTGAAAAGCCTAAATCATTTGTCGGAAACATTGCAAATACTGGGCTGTATGTCTTTGATAAAAAGATATTTGACTTCAAGCTAAAAAAATCTTCTCGCGGAGAATTTGAGATAATTGATTATGTTAACTTTTTGATTGAGAAAGAAGGGGTGTATGCTGAAACTGTATCAGATTATTGGTTTTCCATAGGATATCCTTGGGATCTGTTGGAAGCAAATGAGTTCTTTGTTGGCAAGGTTACTGAGGGTGTAAATAAGAGTAATGGTAGTGCAAGTAAGAATAAAATAAATTGTGAGAAAGAAGAAAATGTCACAATTAAAGGCAATATTCTAGTCGGCAAAGGAACAAGATTATTGTCAGGAACTTATATCGAAGGAAATGTTGTAATAGGTGAGAACTGCAAGATTGGGCCAAATTGTTATTTGCGTGGCAGCACTAGCATTGGAAATAACTGTCATATCGGACAGGCAGTTGAAATTAAAAATTCCATCATCGGAGATAACTCTAAGATTCCTCATCTCAGTTATATTGGGGATTCTGTTGTAGGAGATGGTGTCAATTTTGGAGCAGGCACAATAACTGCAAACTTAAGGCATGATAATGCAAATATAAAATCAATTGTGAAAGATGAGCTTGTAGATTCTGGAAGAAGAAAATTAGGTGTAATTATTGCAGATAATGTGCACACAGGCATCCATACAACTTTATATCCTGGTAGAAAATTATGGCCAGGAACTTCAACACTTCCGGGTGAGATAGTGAAGAAGGATAAATTAAGTTAGAAAAAAAGAATACGATAAAAGCAGCCAATAAATCTTAAGCTAGTTTATTAAAAATATTTTTCTCAAACCGAAGCTTTTAAATAATAGAAAATCATTCTGTTGCCTATCAGTTATTCTATAATCAAATAATCTGATAAAAGGAGGAAAAGATGGCAGCAAAAAAGAAAAAAACAAAAAAAGCAGGAAAGAGTTCTAAGAAATCAAAGAAATCAATGAAGCATCAGTGCGAGTTTTGCTAAAAAAATTTGCAGATGTTTGATCATCAACAATTATGCTTAATTATTAATTTTTAAGATATTTGTTATCAATAATATATATTTTAGGATATGGCAGCTAAATTG
>DUGA01000079.1 GCA_013331615.1 Candidatus Woesearchaeota archaeon
AGAAAGCGGGGTAACATCCAAAAGAAGAACTTCTTTTGCTTCACCCTTGATAATCCCGGACTGAACGGCTGCTCCCAAAGCAACGCATTCCATGGGATCAATCCCTCTTTCGATCTTTTGCCCAACCTCTTTTTCAACGAACTCTTGAACGATAGGCATACGAGTCGGCCCACCGACAAGAATTACCTTGTCAACATTTACATCTTCCCCTAGTTTTGCGGTCGCATCTTTAATGGCCTGAATGATCGGGCCACGGCATCTATCGACAACACCAGAAACGAGACTTTCTAATTTTGATCTCTCTATCTTTAGGGTCAAATGTTTTGGGCCAGTTGCATCGGCTGAAATAAAAGGCAGATTAATTTCAGTTTCTATCGTGCTTGAAAGCTCAACTTTTGCCTTCTCGGCAGCTTCTCTTAATCTCTGAAAGGCCATCTTATCATTAGTAAGATCAATTCCAGATTCTTTTTTAAATTCATCAACAATATGCTTTATAAGAATATTATCCATATCTGTTCCGCCAAGATAATTGTCGCCACTTGTAGACAGGACTTCGAATGTTGCCGCTTTATGCTCATCATCCCACCCCATCTCAAGAATAGTAACATCGAGCGTTCCACCGCCAAAGTCAAAGACCATTATTTTTTGCTCTTTACCAGCTTTATCTAAGCCATAAGCCAAACATGCAGCTGTCGGCTCATTTATAATTCTCAAAACCTTTAATCCCGCGATCTCCCCGGCATCTTTTGTGGCCTGTCTTTGGTTATCATTAAAATAAGCTGGAACTGTAATAACAGCTTTACTTACTTTTTCTCCTAAGAATGCTTCTGCATCTTTTTTTATCTTTTGTAAAATAAAAGCAGAAATTTGCTGAGGAGTGTATTCCTTGCCGTAAATATTGTATTTAAAGTTAGTGCCCATTTTCCTTTTAGCACCCATAATAGTTCCTTCTGGATTGGAAACAGCCTGCCTTCTTGCTGGCTCTCCTACTAACATCTGTCCGTCTTTTGTAAATGCAACCACGCTGGGAAATGCCTTCCCGTATAATGTTGCTCCTTCTGCGCTAGGTATTGTAACAGGCCTTCCGGCTTGCAAAACACTTGCTCCTGAATTACTGGTGCCTAAGTCTATTCCTATAATTTTGCTCATTTTCTTTCCTCCTGTATGGCAATCTTGACCATGCTTGGCCTTATTATTTTATTTTGGTAAGTATAACCCTTCTTTATTTCCGCTAAAATTAATCCTTCTTCATGCTCATTGCTGATTATTTTGTCAATAACTTCATGCTTGTAAGGATCAAACTTTTTTCCTAATGCTTCTATCTTTCTCACTCCTTGGGCTTCAAGCGCACTGTAAAACTGGCTGTAAATTAATTCAATGCCTTTGATGAAATTCTCTTGATTGGTTGTACTTTTTAATGCTAACTGAAAGCTGTCAAGTATTGGAAGCAAGTTTGCAACCAGTTGCTTGTTTGCATTCTTTGTGATCGTTTCATAATCCTTATGGCAGCGTTTTTTATAATTTTCAAAGTCTGCCTGTAAACGCTGAAGCAATGCTGTAGTTTCATCTCTGTGTTTTGTGCATTCATCGAGCTGAGTTTTATATATTGCATGTGGACCTGGTTGAGCATTATCTGCAGGGATTGTTTGTTGCTTATGCTGTTGTTGCTGATTTTCTTTCAGATTAAAATCTGTTTTCTGTTGATGAGGTTCTTTTTGCTCATCATGTTTCTGTGCATTACCTTGCTTTTCCTGTTTTGTCATTGTAATCCCCCTCTATTTGTCTAGTGCCTAACAATTTTGGATTTTATTAAGCAATTATAGCTTTTTGATTGGTTTATAATTTGTTTATAAATATAGTGTTTGGTTAATGTCTATTTTGTTGATTTAAGCTCAACTAGGACTAAGTAAAGTATAACTTATATATAAAGGTTTCGCCCAAAGCTTCAAAAGGTTTAAATAATAGAGTTACTTTATGCTTAATTATGGTCATCATCACACAAAGAATAACCATAGTAAAGATAAGGCGGCCTGCTAAAAATGTGAATGATGAGCTCCAGTGGTTTGGGAATTCTATTGGGCTTTTTAATATGCGTGACAAGGACAAGAGCATGTTCAGGATATTTATTGAGTTGCTGAAAAGCACTAGGGCAAAACAATATCTTACAAGCGATGAGATTGCAGATAAGCTGCAGCTCAGCCGCGGCACTGTAATACATCATGTAAATAAATTGATGGCAGCAGGTTTGGTCGTAAACGAGCGCAATAGGTATCTTTTGAGAGTTGATAATCTTGAAGAGCTTGTAGATGAATTAAGGACAGACATTGCAAGGACAATGGATGACTTAAAGAAAGTTGCTGAGAACATAGATAAGATGCTTGGGCTTTAATCGACGGCAAATTCTGATTTTTTGCAATATGTTTTTATACTTGCATTATTTTTTTGTGTAGATGACAGTTGACCAGGTTGTAGTAGTAGATGAAAATGAAATTCCAGACGGTAATCACTTACCTCAAACTCAGAGTGCAGCTGTAAAGCCGATAAGGAAGACATATAAGATTCTTGTTGTTGATGATTATGGTAGTGCAAGAGTACTTTTAGCAACATTCATTGATTTTTATTATCAAGATCCAGTATCAGAAAATACTGCAAGAGTGCTTCAATTCAATAACGCATCTTCTGTGTTAAGTGAGATCAGATCCTTAACAGGCGCAGTCCTTGGTCCAGTAGACTTAATTTTTACAGATTTAAACATGCCAAATTGCAGCGGTTATTCTTTTTTGGAATTATTAAGGGCAGATGCTAGTGGCTTATATAGTAAGACACCTGTGGTAGTAACAACAGGCGATTTGTCTGATAATGTGGACTTTGGGCGATTGGAGGCAGCAGGTGTTAAAAGAGAGCAGATTCTGTTTAAATCTAGGTTTGGGTATAGTGAAGTAGAGAAGGTTCTTGCTGAATATTGCGCTCGTTAAAATATTGGAATTTATGCAACTTTAATCTTATATCTTATTTTTGATTTCTTTCACAATACTCTTCGGCACCAGATGCTGCCATCTCTTGTTTTCGCGGATCAATCTCCTTATCTTTGTGCCAGAGATTCCTCTCAATAATTTTAGTTTTATGATATTATATCCTTTTTTTGCAAGCAATCTTGCAGTGAAATGCCCAGATGATTCTGTGCCGACAAAAATTAAAGAAGTATCATCTATGCGCTTGATCCTATTAATAGTTCTTATTATATTTTCAACCCACAGATTATGGTTGCCAAGGTCATTTACTTGGCATATAGCATACTTTGCCTGCTGAATCCTTGCAGCAGTTAGTGCTGTCCTGATCATTCTCTTTCTTTCAGCTGCAGATAATGGATTTCTTACTTCTCTCTTGTGCTGTGCGCTTCCGATCAGGATAATCAAAAAATCTACTTTGCTTAGTGCCTTTTTTACATCTCTCAGATGCCCGAGATGAAAAGGCTGGAACCTGCCGATGAATAGGCCGAATGATTTTATATTGTTGTTATTTATTTTCTTAGTTTTTTTCAATATTTTCTTTTTTATTTTTTCCGATTTTTTTTTCATAATTTTTTCATCTCAAAAACCATTACAATTAAATACTATATATATCTTTCGACGATAAAATGAATATCGCAGCATTATACTCTGGCGGAAAAGACAGCACGATGGCTCTTGACTGGGCATTGAAGCAAGGGCATAAAGTAGTCTGTTTGATCACTTTAAAGTCTAAAAGAGATGACAGCTATATGTTCCATATTCCTAATATTGAGCTTGTCAAAGTTCAGGCAGAAGCGTTGGAAATTCCTTTGATTTTTGAAGAAAGCTCTGGAATAAAAGAGAAAGAGCTTGAGGATCTTGAGAGGGCAATTAAGATTGCGATCAAGAAATTTAAAATTGAGGGATTGGTTGCTGGAGCGCTTGCATCACAGTATCAGCTTGAAAGGGTTGAGAAGATTGCTCGCGATTTAAACTTGAAAGCATTTGCACCATACTGGCATTATGATATGGAAGAATATATTGGGTTAATAATTAAACTAGGCTATGATGCAAGAATAACTGGCATTGCAGCAGACGGATTGGATGAGAAATGGCTAGGAAGAAAGATAGATGACAAATTCCTTTCTGATATCAAGAAACTGCATGACAAATTCAAGGTTCACATCGGTCTCGAGGGCGGAGAAGGCGAGACGATAGTTCTCGACGGTCCAATATTTAAAAAGAGATTAGAGATAGTTTCTGCACAGAATGTTATGGAGAATATTTGCACAGGGCATTATGTGATAAAGGAAGTTAGGCTGGTTGAAAAATAGTGACTTCTTAGTGGTTAAAAAACAAAACATTTATAGATTCTGCATTTGTGCGTCGAGCCGTTTTATCCGCATTATCCAAGGCTTATAGAAATATAGCGAGGTGGTATGCGTGAACACAAGAAATATGCCGAAAGACTTTATCGAGAAGCTTAAAACATTAAAGGAAAAGCTTATTGAGAGATTTCCTGAGATAGACGTGCCGAATCTGTGTAAAATGATGGCTAAGATTGCACATTTTCATTACAACAGAAGAAAGTTTATGGTTACAGGGTTTGAAAGAGAGCTGTATAATTGGTTGATTGAGAACAGCTACAACCCTTATACTGTATATCGCTGGCTTCTGTTAGAGAAAGTGCCAGATGACATTAGATTTCAGCTAAGGCAGAATTATATCAGCCAGAAGAAAGCCTTTTCTGAAGCTTTTAAGAGACGCCATGAGACTGATTCCGTGTTAGCCGTGAGTATAAAAGAAATTGGATTAAACCTGATAAGGAGGATGTGAAAATGGGAATGAACTTTGGAAGACCAAGCAACAACAGAAAGCTGCCAAACGTATTAAACAGAAAACAATTGCTGCAATTATTTGAAGTTATTGATGATGTCCATGTCTTTATGGGTTGTCTGATTGCATTATTTTGCGGATTAAGAATCAGCGAAGTTTGTAATCTGAGAAAGCAGGACATTGATCTAGAAACAGAAAAAGTTTTTGTCAAGGCTGG
>DUGA01000085.1 GCA_013331615.1 Candidatus Woesearchaeota archaeon
TTAAGAGATATTGGATATACTGATCCACAGTTTGGAATTGACTGCGAAGACGCAGGTGTGTTGGTTTCGATTCATGGACAGTCTCCTGATATTGCACAGGGAGTAAATGAATCAACTGGAAAAGAACAAGGCGCTGGCGATCAAGGAATGATGTATGGGTTTGCAACAAATGAAACAGCTGAGTTAATGCCTATGCCTATTGTTTTAGCGCATCGATTGACGCAACGTTTGGCTGAGGTGCGAAAAAATAATATTGTCGAAGATCTTGGCCCAGACGGAAAATCACAAGTTACTATTGAATATGTTGATGGAAAACCGCAAAGAATTGACGCAATTGTTATTGCACAGCAGCATAAAGAAAATACAACAGAAGAAGAACTGAAAAAAGAAATCTTGGATAAAGTAATCAAACCAGTCTGCAGTAAAATGATGGACGAGAATACAAAAGTACATATCAATGCGACTGGAAAATTTGTCATCGGCGGACCAGAGGGAGATACTGGAGTAACTGGAAGAAAGATAATTGTCGATACTTATGGCGGAGTAGGCAGACACGGCGGCGGAGCTTTCTCCGGCAAAGATCCAAGCAAAGTTGACAGATCAGGAGCTTATATTGCAAGATATGTTGCAAAGAATATTGTTGCAGCAGGATTAGCTGATAAATGTGAAGTGCAGTTGTCATATGCAATCGGTGTTGCAAAACCAACATCAGTAAACGTTGACTGCTTTGGCACTAACAAAATTCCTGAGGAGAAGATTTCAGAATTAGTAATAAAGCATTTTTCATTGACGCCCAGAGGAATAATTCAATCATTAAACTTAAGACGACCAATTTATAGAAAAACAGCAGCATATGGACACTTTGGAAGAAATGACCCAGATTTCACATGGGAAAGAATAGATAAAGCAGAATTGCTGAGAAAGGATGCTGGACTAAAATAAAAAAATAATTTCATTATTTTTTATTTTCTTAGTTATTTATTCTAAGAACAACAACTTTTTTAAAACAATAATGATTTCTTAAATAAATGATAAAAGCAATCCTTTTTGATCTAGACAATACATTGATTGATTTTCTGAAAATGAAGAGAATGGCAATTGAAGAAGCAGTTGAAGCTATGATTGATGCTGGATTAAAGTTAGACAAAAAACAGGCTGTTGAATTAATCTATGAACTCTATAAAGAAAAAGGTATGGAAGATCAGGAGATATTTCAGAAATTTCTGTTGAGAAGTACTGGAAAAGTTGAAATAAGAATAATTGCAAAAGCAATACTTGCTTATCGCCGAGTGAGAGATGGTTATTTAGCACCTTATCCTCGTGTAAGAGAAACACTGCATGAATTAAAAATGAAAAGGTATAAGTTAGGGATTGTGACAGATGCTCCTCAATTGAATGCTTGGATGCGGTTGTGCAGCATGCATATCGATCATTTATTTGATGTTGTTGTTACATTTGATGATACAAAAGAATGCAAACCATCTGGATTGCCATTTCAAAAAGCGCTTGAGAAACTGGAATTATCTGCAGGAGAATGTTTGATGGTAGGAGATTGGCCAGAGCGAGACATTGCTGGTGCAAAAGCTGTTGGAATGAAAGCATGCTTTGCTAAATACGGCTGCGCAAGAACAATAGAAAATCATGGAGCTGATTTTGTGCTGCATTCTTTTGAGGAATTGCTGGAGATTATTGGAAAAGAAAAGTTATAGCCTATAGCTATTGATTTTTCTAATATTAATTTCAAAAATTTTAAATAGAGAATATGTTCGATTAAAAAGGCTAGAACGAGTGAAAGAACTGATTGATGAAGAAGAACTCGAACTCACAGACGATGTGATGCATATAAAAAAAGATAAAAAGAATTATTTCTAAAATAATCTATTCTCCTTCAAATTCAACCTGCGCATAAACTGTATAACCAGCAGATTCTAAATTCTTTCTTCCACCTACTCTAGGTAGATCAACAATAAATGCGCACTCAACAACCTTGCCGCCTAATTGTTCAATCAATTTTGCTGCTGCTGCTGCTGTTCCGCCAGTTGCAATCAGATCGTCGACAAGCAGAACTTTCATCCCTTGCGTAATCGCATCCTTGTGGATTTCTATCTTATCTTTACCATATTCTAATTCATACTCAAATGAGATCTTCTCGCCTGGCAATTTGCCTGGTTTTCTGATCGGTACAAAACCTTTGCCTAATGCATATGCTAATGCTCCACCAAGGATGAACCCTCTTGATTCAATGCCAACAATTATATCAATGTCATAATGCTTGTAGCGCTCTTTTAGGTCATAAATACAGGTGTGAAATCCTTCTGCATCTTTTAACAATGTTGTTATATCTCTGAACATAATCCCTTGTTTTGGAAAATCTGGAATTGTTCTTATCTTAGATTTTATCATAAAAAACGACCTGAGTTTTTATACATTTATTTTCGGAATTGCTGTTATAAGCAGATTTGTAACTTTGTCTGCATTCTGCTTAAACACATGCAGTACTTCTTCCCATGTTACAGGAGGAACATCATCAAACAAGCAATCATAATCTGTTGACATTGCAATTACTGCATATGGTATTTGTAATTCATTTGCAAGTATTGCTTCTGGTGAAATTGACATGTTTATAATGTCAGCACCCCATGAACGAAACATCCTGCTCTCTGCTTTTGTTGAAAATCTAGAGCCTTCGATTGTAATAACTGTTCCACTTTTATGATGCTTTAGTTTCAATTCTTCACATGTTTGATTTAATAACTCTCGCAATTGTTTTGAAAATGGTTCTGCCATTGGTGTATGGATTGACTTATGCGACTCATACTGCTGAAAAAAAGAAACATCTCTTNNTAATCTCTTTTCGCAGACTGCCAACTGCAGTTGTTGCAATAATATGTGTGCAGCCAATTTCTTTCAACGCTGAAATATTTGCCTTGTTGTTTACAAATGTTGGAGGAATTGTATGTTCTCTGCCATGACGTGCCAGAAGTACAACATCAATGCCTGCAATCTTGCCTGTCTTTAAGAGAGAACTAGGACTGCCATATTTTGTTGTTACTTCAACATCTTTTGCATCCTGAATAATATTAGGATTGTCTAATCCAGAACCACCTATAATTCCAACTCTTATCATTGAAACACCTCTAATAAAGATGGAATTGCTTAAAGATTTAAAAAGCTAATTGAAAAAAAGATAAAAATCTAATACTAAGCATTAGTATTATGGATATTGCTGCCTGATTTATAATTGCCTGTCAAATGGTCTATCAAAAACTGTGCCACCATAAAAATCCCTTATACCCGCTGTATAAAGTCCTAATTTAACAAAAGCATTAGTAAATGATTGAGGTACAAGCCCACTAGCTTGGCGAATAGGTTGATCAGTGATTACAGCTCTTGCTTGTAAAAAAACATCTCCTGGTTCAGGTTCAACTACACTTAAATCTTTTGAATAATAGAATCGATGACGTACAGTTCCATCCCTATCAACATAAGCTAATCTGCACGAATCATAATCATCTCCTGGCTTAAGAACACCAACAATATCTTCTCCAGATGTATATTTTGGAGCAATTGGACCATGTCTTATTAAAACCCTTCTTCCATATATACCATAAAGTCTTTCTAGATTAGCACCAATAAACATTCGTTCATTAAATCCTTGCTCTTCTATAACTTTATCATCAACTACCATATTATACCACCTTCGTAAATTTTCTTTAAATTTATCAAAAGAATTGATTCAAAAGAGGTTATATATAAAGCTTACTTTTACAATTTTTCATAATTTACTTTTTATTGCCTTATCAGAAATAATTGCAGAANNTTTTTTAATCATGTTTTTTGCTTTTTGACGATCATCATCCTCATCAGATGTGTCACGAACTTTTTCTAACATTACTTTTGCTCTATTTAGAATTCCTTCAATATTTGTTACATAGCCATTTGAAGCTGTACCTGGCTCAATGTTCATGATATGAGGAAGTTTTACAGTTGCTTCTGCTGATTTTACAACACGGATGCTCATATCATGCTCTCCTGAAACTTCAATCACAAACTTTGTCGGCTCATGCTGCTCTGCTGATTCAACATCTGCTTTATGATATCTGCATTCTTCATTGTTGCAATCCATAGAATATAAAAAGACTTTGCCAAAATAAGGAATGTCACGCTCTGCTTCTGTCAACTGCAATGTTTCTTTAAGACACATTGGACATTTTTGATGTTCAAATTCTTCAGAATTAAAGTCATCTTGCGATGGATTATCTTGTTTGTCATGCGATAATATATTCTGCTTATTATCATTATCATCTTTAAAATTGTTATCTTTATTTTGTTTAGACATAAAGATTTAAGAAATGGAATTTGTTTATATAGTTTTTGATTTCTATTCCATCTCATTCATTGATGCTGCTCCAACTGCTGGAGTGTCTTTTGATCTGTAGATTTCAGCAAATGTTGGAACTACAATTAAATAATCATCGCCAAAACCTGCGATATCGCCATCTATTGCTTCGCATGTTTTCTTTAATTTATTTATTGCACGTTTTAATTCAACAAGA
>DUGA01000091.1 GCA_013331615.1 Candidatus Woesearchaeota archaeon
AGGTTGAGATGTTTGAGTAGAGGTTTTATGAAATTGTGCTAGAATAATTATTATTGCATCATTAATTGTTTTACGCTTCCAATCCAACACTTGCAATTATCTTCTCTTTATCGAATAATTCCAGATCTTCATAACGCTGGCCAATACCCAAAAAGATGATAGGTTTCTTAGTGACATAAGAAATTGAGATTGCTGCGCCGCCTTTCTCGTCGACATCTGCCTTTGCAAGAACAATGCCGTCAATACCGACAGTTGCATTAAACTGCTTGCATTGTTCTACAGCATCATTGCCTACAATCGCTTCGCCTACGAAAATCTTAAGATCTGGCTTTGCGACACGCACAATTTTTTTCATCTCATCAACTAAATTANNGTTTGAATGCATCCTGCCAGCAGTATCTATTAGCACAACATCAACATTATGGGCTTTTCCGTGGGCAACTGCGTCAAAGGCAACTGCAGCTGGGTCAGAGCCATAATCATGCTTGATCATCCTAATCCCTAAAGCAGTTGCATGCAACTGAAGCTGGTCAATTGCTGCTGCCCTGAAAGTGTCAGCTGCAGCTAGAACAACAGATTGCTTGTTAGCAAGAAGATAACTTGCTATTTTTGCTATGCTTGTAGTTTTTCCAGAGCCGTTTATGCCAAAAAAGCAGATAACATAAGGCCTTGGCTCTGAATTTCTTAGCTGCATGATTTTTTCCAGCAAATCTATCTTAGGGACATCAAACAATGATTCAATGCTAGATTTGAGTGAAGAAAGGATAGTTGAATCAACTTTTGTTCTCGGAATAGGCTTGTCTACTAAAGCAGTTTTTAAATCTAATTTTATCTTGTCAATTACCTCGACTGCAACATTGTTTTCAAGCAATGCAACTTCAAGCTCCCAGAAGAGAGATTCAAACTGGGATCCATCCAGGCGTTTTGTTGTAATCGTCTGCTTTAATTTTCCGAAAAAGCCAGTGGCTTCCTGCTCAATTTGAGGAGTAATAGCTGTAGGTTGTTCTGCTGCTGTTTCTGTTGCTTGTTTTTTTTGTTCAGTTTTTTTTATTTCAACAGGTTTTTCTTCTTTTTTTATGGTTTCTTCAGTTTTTGCAGGCAATTCTTTCTTAGTTTCTTTTATTTCTGGTTTAGTTGCTTCTATCTTTTCAAACGCTATTTCTTCTTTTTGTTCCTTCTCTTTTTCTTGCTCCTGAATCTTAGATTCCTGAGGCTCTTCTTTTTTCTTGAATATCTTTGATTTTAATTTTGCAAAAAATCCTTTCTTTTCTTCTTCTTCAATCTCTTTTTTTGATTCTTTAAGCTCCTGAAGCTCGTCTGGCTTTTGCTCAGCAGGCTTTTGTTCAGCTGCTTCTTCCACATCCTTATCTTCTACTTCTAAAAATGTGCGCTCTATGTCTTTTGACTCAACTTCAAAAGAAGCTCTTTCAATCTCCTGAGGCTTAATTTCATCTTCTTTAATATCATTTATAACAGCAGGTTCAGAAGAAACAGATAATTGCCTTTCATCAAATTTGTAATCTACTTTTTTCTTTGGAACAACTTTTGGCTCATCTGGCTTTGATTTTTTCTTTTCTTTGGCTGGTTCTTGCTGTGGTTTCTTTTGAGATTGTTGCTGTGGTTTTTGCTCAACTACCTGTAATTGTGAGATTTGTTGCTCTTCTTTTTTTATAGGCTGTTCTACTTTTTGTTCTTGTTTTATATTTGGTTTTGTCTCTGATTTAGATATTGGCTCTGGTTTTACATCAGACAAAGGTTGTGACACTGAAGATTGCTGTTCTGTCTGTTTTGCTATAACAATTTGCTCTACTTTAACTTCTTCCTCAATAGTCTCATCTTTAGCTACAGAATTAAATTTATCTGTTATTGTGGAGATTGTGCTCTTCAGCTTTTCTTTCAGGAATTTGAACATAAGATAATTTCTAACTGAGAATGTATATAAAATTTGTTGTTTTTGGTATATAGATAACAGATATTAATGGTAATCAGATATAAAAATCTAATTTCGCAACTTTTAAATATAAGTAATGCTGAAGATTTAATATGGCAGAAAAAAAAGATGTTGATAACAGTATTCCTGATGAACTAAAACTTATAAATAAAGGTGATGACATTGAGCTTATTTCTTATACTGAGGTGCCAAAGCTTGAGAACAAAAAGATGATTGCAGAAAAAGAGCCAGGCAGATTAATAATCACAAACCAAGAAGGCATATTTGAGCTGTTGTTTGACAAGGATGAGATAAGCTGGCAATCAATCATCCTTGAGCTTGTCAGAACAAACCAGATGAATCCATGGGATGTTGATGTCTCTTTATTATCGCAGAAATACCTTGATATTATCCAGACATTGAAAGAACTTGATTTCAGGATCTCTGGAAAGATTGTGCTTGCTGCTGCATTATTGCTTAAGATAAAGTCAAACAGATTAGTAGGAGAAGATCTGGATTATCTTGACAGCTTATTTGCGCAGAGCGAAGGAGGAGATGACCTTGATTATGATGCAGATCTGACTGCGCAACAGATTGCAGAGCAGTTTAAATTATCACCAGAAGAGATGAAGCTTTTGCCGAGAACGCCTGCAATGAGAAAAAGAAAAGTCTCGATCTATGATCTTATGGAAGCGCTCCAAAAAGCAATGGAAGTCAAGCACAGAAGAGTATTAAGGGATATGCCTGCACAGGCTTTTGTTGCGCCAAAAAAGAAAAAAGAGATAAGCATGATGATCTATGAAGTGTTTGCAAGGATAAAAAGCTACTTTCTGGCAAATAACAATACAAAACTCACTTTTACCCAGCTTATACCAGGTGAGACGAAAGAGGACAAAGTTTATACGTTCATACCATTGCTGCATCTGAGCAATGCAAGAAAGATTGATATCAACCAGGAAGTTCCTTTTGGGNNCAAGCAGCTTCTTAGCAGTCTTAGAAGATTAATCTTTAATATTTATTGTTAATAGCACAGCAACACAAAAAATACAGAGGAGGAATAAAAATGAAGTCAAGGAAATCAAAAAAGAGCAAACCGAAATTATTCAAGAGATTGATCAAATGTCTTGCATGCGGAAGAAGATTTGAAGCAGGGCATAAGCTAAGGCTGTATTGCGACAGATGCAAGGGGAAAGGGAAATAGATAGTACAGATAATTCTAATTTCTTAATTTTAGATGATAACTTATTTTGTTACTCTTTTTTAAGCAAGCTTTTTAAATAACACGACAGTATTCTCTATTTATGAAAGTTTTAGTCACTAATTTTAACGGAAATCCGAATATCGGACTGTATATGTTTGCAACAGAGAAATACTGCTTAGTAGGATTAGATGTACCTGTAACTGAAATTGCTGAGATAAAGAAAGTCCTGAAAGTCCCTGTCCATCAGCTGAACATTGCAGGAACCTCAATGGTCGGAGTATTTTGCGCAGGAAATTCCAATAAGCTTCTGATCCCAGCAATCATATTCGATAATGAATTAGCTAAGCTTGATAAGTTAAAGATTGATTACAAGATAATAAAGACGCACCTTACAGCATTAGGCAATAATATACTCTGCAATGATAAAGGGGCTGTAGTAAATGAAGAGTTTTCTGCTGCAGAGATAAAAGCAATCAAGGATGCATTAGGAGTGCCAGTAAAGACAGGAAAGATTGCTGAGCTGGATGCTGTCGGAGCATTAGGTATTTTAAATAAAAAAGCATGCTTACTCAATACAGATGCTACTCAGGATGAGATTCAGCACATAAAGGATGTTCTTGATGTTGACAGCGAAACATGCACAGTTAACATGGGCAATCCATTTGTAAAGTCTGGGATAGTGTGCAACAGCAATGGAGTCATAATTGGCGACCAGAGCGGCGGTCCAGAGATGGCATATATCGCTGAAGTGCTTGGATTCTAATAATTGATATTTTACAACTAAATTCTACAACAAACTATTTATACTAAACTATTTTTATAGTTATTAACATGAAGTTCGGTGCAATAATGGCGGTCGCTGCACTGCCTGAAGGAAGATGGGAAAAAGAATTTGAATTCTTTGCAGAGAATAAATTTGAGTATACTGAACTGATGTGTGATTATCCCAGATTTTCTCCGCAGCTGGTTAATAGTGCGCAGATAAAGAAGATAAAGGAATTATCTAATAGTTATGATGTTGGGTTAATTATGCATGCTCCGTTTACACACGTTAACTTATCGGATGATGTGCAGCAGTTTGCAGATTTTGGAGTCAAGGAAATGCTTGCAAGCATCAAATTAGCAGAGAAATTAGAGATTGACAGGATAACAGTGCATGGGCCTTACCAGAGCTTTGATGTTGATGCAATATTACCGAGATTTATTAAAAATTTTGTACCTATTTTAAGTGAGGCAAAGAAAGCAGATGTAATGGTGTGTTTTGAGAATATGCCTGTTGATTGTCCTCAGCTGCCGCAAAAGACTGAGCATTATATATTTGCTGCAAAGAAATTATTGGAAGCTGGTGAAACGAGCAAAGTTGATTTAAGAGATACTTTAAAGATGACATTTGACATTGGGCATGCAAATACTGTTTGTGAGCCGATAAAGTATTATCAGGCAATTGTTGATGCGCTTGGTAAAGATTTTGTGCAGGATATGCACATACATGACAATCATGGCAAATATGATGATCATAATGCTATCGGAAACGGGAATATTGATTTTACTGGATTTCTTAAGTTGTTAAGAAAACTGAATTATAAGGAATGCTTTACGCTTGAGCTTGATGTTTTGGGAAAGAGTTTTGAGCATAGATTAGATGGAATAAAAAAGATAAGAAAAATGCTGCAGAAATTAGATTAACTAACAGATAAGTTTTTATATTAACTAGCAAATTATTATGTTATTCAATAGATTGATAGGGGGTAGTGGTATTTAGAAGATACCTCATTATTTTAAACTATACGCAAAGGTGCATTAAATGTACGGATCTCCATTAAAAGTCTTCAGCGGCAGCGCAAATTTGCCACTTGCTAAGGAGATTGCTAAATATCTCCAAGTGCCATTAGGCAACATCAGCATTTCTAAGTTTAAGGATGGAGAGATTTATGTTAGGATAGAGGAGAACGTAAGAGGAACAGATGTCTTTGTAATACAGCCGACAAGCAAGGATGTCAACTATAATCTTATGGAGCTTTCGATCATAATTGATACATTAAAGAGAGCATCTGCTGACAGGATAACTGCAGTAATTCCATATTATGGATATGCAAGGCAAGACAGAAAGACAAAAGCAAGAGAGCCAATAACATCAAAATTAGTTGCAAATTTGATCACAAAAGCAGGCGCAGACAGAGTGCTTACAATTGATCTACATTCTGGACAGATACAGGGATTCTTTGACATACCTGTTGATAACTTAACTGCTGTGCCATTGTTAGCAAATTATCTGCTGGAAAAAAAATTGCATAATACTGTTGTTGTAAGCCCAGATGCTGGCGGAACAAAGAATGCCAGAGTTTTAGCTAAGATATTAGACTCGCCACTGGCAATCATAGATAAGAGAAGAGATGTGCCAAATAAGATCGCTGAGATGAGAGTCATAGGAGATGTCAAAGGATTCAACTGCATCATTTTGGATGATATGATAGATACAGGCGGCACAATTTTAGAGGCTGCAAAAGCATTGATAGAGAATGGCGCGCAGGAAGTCCATGTTGCAGCAACACATGGGGTATTAAGCGAGCCTGCGCTTGATAGATTGACACATAATTCAATCAAAGAAGTTGTGCTTACAAATACTATTGACCCAGGCAACCAGAATATTCCTGTAAAGATAAAGTTCTTGTCTGTAGGATTTTTGTTAGGTGAAGCTATCAAGAGAATACATACAAACAAGTCTATAAGCGCATTATTTGATGAGACTTTAAAGAAAACAGACCGAAGATTAAATAAGTTTTTTAAATGGAGATAGGTTTTTCGTTAATAGATTAGGTTAAGTATAGATTATTAATTTATATTTACTTGTAAAAGATTAGATCAAGATAAGGTGACTAAATGAACCAGGAAGAATTAAACAGGGAAAAAGCAGAGCAGATATACATGCAGCTGCAGATGCTACAGCAGCAGATAAAGCAACTTCAACAGCAGATGGAAGCAGTCGAGCAGCATCTGATGGAAGCGACTGTAGCAAAGCACAGCATAGATGAATTGAAAAATACAAAGATTGGAAGCGAGATTCTTGTCCCTGTGACTTCAGGAATTTTTGTAAAAGCAAGTTTGCTAGATAACTCTGAAGTATTGATGAATGTTGGTTCTAAAACAGTTGTTACTAAGGGAATGGACAAAGCAAAAGAGCTTATCCATAGCCAATTAACTGAAATGAAAGAAGTTCAGCAGAAGATGGGCAATGATCTGCAAGAGATGATAATGCAGGCAAGGCTGCTAGAGCAAGAAATGCAGAGATTGGTCGGGTAAATGGATTTTATCTTTTAAATAAAGAAATATAACTTTTTCTTATTAATTTATTTTAACAAAAGTTACTTTCTCTTCTTGTTTTTCTTATCTGACTTTTTAGGAGTTACATACTTGCCAAACACATTGTAGATAAGATAGATCACTATCAAGAGCTCTATAAAGATGACTATCGGCCTTAAGACCCTGTACATGTCTGCGTAATACCTTATCGTGCCGATAAATAAAGTTACAACTCCACCAAGCATGAAGCCTGTGCCTACCCATTCATGCAGGATGTTTTTGCTTGTAGGTAGAATTAAACCAAGAGAGATCGCTATCAATCCGAGAATAGCTGAGACGATGAAAACTACCAAGCTATATCCTTTTTGCGCATCTTGATATTGCTTGTTGCAGTAATTACATCCATACTTTGTAGGGCAGCCGTATTCGTCATAATTATATTCAGTCATACCTTCTGAATCAACGCATTGCTTTAATTGCTCTTCAGTTGGTTTGCTGTAATCTTGACATTTGTGCGCAATCTGATCTTGCTCATTCTGAAGAGGATATGCAGGTTTTGGATAACGATCATTATATTTGCAGAATTTGTCATATTGCGGCTCTGGATAGATAGCTTCTATCAGGCTTTGGACTAGGATTGCAAACAAGACTGTAATTACAAGAACCACAATGTATTTTCGAAGCTCTATCATGAGATGAATAAAGCTGAAGTGATATATATAGATTGCTAAAAGTGGATGTACATAGCTGATTAATAACAATCAATGAATATTGATGAAATCTAATACTAGAGTAATACCTGTTTCAGCCAGTTGAATAGGCCATAAACCAAGAATATAGTAAAGATATGCATAAAGTTAATGATGATCGAGATTACCCATACTTGCCCTAAAGATAAACCGTAAAGGACGCAGAAAATGGTAATATAGGAGAATAAACCAATTGAAAGATACAGCATGAGGATAAAAGGGTCATAGAAATTCTTAAAGTAGGGGAACATTAAAGTAATTGCTCCTAAGAATAAAGATGCAGCAAAAGCCTTGCTGAAAGTGTTTTCAATATTGCTGTCACTTAACAGCATCATGGCGATTGCGACATATATTTCAATCGCATACAATAAGAATCCGATTATCCCAACAACTAAATAGATAAGAAAAGTCAGCATCAGTCTGATAAATTCAGATTCTCCTGCTTTTAAGTAGATCGTGTAAATTGATAATGGAATCACGATGAGGCAGACAAACCAGAAACTAAATGATTTGAACAAAGATTTGGATGAGGAGATTAGGGTATCTGTGTTTGGGGTTATTGCAGCCTGCTGTGGCTCAGTATTTTTAAGAAGATTTGCGTTATAATTTTCATCTGCCTTTTCAAGAGAGCCTATGACATCCATTGATATTATCTGAAGCAGAGAGTATATATACCTTTCTAAGGATAGGAGATGAGAATTAGAAAAGAATATGGCATGCACAACATTAATATATAACCTAAATAAATTAAATAGTAGAGAGTAGAATAAATAATTATAAACAAAGAAAAATTATCAAAACATTATTATTGCTAAAAAATGGTGTCACTAAAGCCGCAAATTTATATATTGGATTTTGGATCGCAGTATACCCATCTTATTGCACGCAGGATAAGGCAGCTGAATGTTTATTCTGAGATAAAACTGCCGACTGTTTCTATAGATGAGATTAAGGATGCAAAAGGTATCATATTGAGTGGAGGGCCTGCAAGCGTCTATGACAAGACTGCGATTAAATATAATCCTGAAATTTTCAAGCTTAATGTTCCGATTTTGGGTTTGTGTTATGGCCAGCAGCTGATGGCTCAGGCACTTGGAGGCAAAGTCTCTCCAGGTGAAGTGAAGGAATATGGGTTTGCTGAGCTAGAGATAGAGAAGAAGAAAACAAGCAACAAGAAACAGGGAAAGAAAGGAAGCAGGAAAGGGAAAAAAGCAGAGAATGGAAAAAAGTCAATATTATTTGCTGGCTTAAAAGATACAGAGATTGTCTGGATGAGCCATGGAGATTATGTTTCTAAGCTGCCAAAAGGATTTGAAGCGATAGGAGGCACAAAAGACTGCAAAGCAGCTGCATTTGAAAATAGGAAAGAAAAGATGTATGGGTTGCAGTTCCATCCTGAAGTCACTCATACGCCAAACGGCATGAAGATAATAGAGAATTTTGTAAAGATATGCAAAGCTAAAAAGAACTGGACAATGCACAATTACCTGAAACAGGCAATTGAAGAGATAAGACAAAAAGTCGGCAAGAGAAATGTGTTCATGCTGATAAGCGGTGGTGTAGATAGCACAGTTGCATTTTCTCTTTTGAATAAAGCTCTGGGGAGCAGCAGGGTTTATGGATTAAATATTGATAATGGGTTTTTGAGATTAAATGAAGCAGAGTGGATAGTAAAAAAGATGAGAAGTTTAGGATATGCAAATTTCCACCAGGTAGATGCAGGATATGAATTTCTGGATGCTGTAAGAGGGATAACAGACCCTGAGCAGAAAAGGAAAATAATCGGCAAAGTTTTTATCGAAGTACAGAGAAAAGTCCTTCAGAGCTTAAAATTGAATCATGATGATTGGTTGTTAGGGCAAGGCACTATATATCCAGACACTATCGAGACACAAGGAACAAAGCATGCAGATCTGATCAAGACGCATCATAATAGGGTTGAGATCATCCAGAAGATGATCAAAGAAGGGAAAGTCATAGAGCCGTTGATGCACCTGTATAAAGATGAAGTAAGGGAGTTAGGCAAAGAATTGAAATTGCCAGATGAATTGATATGGAGACAGCCATTTCCAGGACCTGGATTAGCTGTAAGAGTCTTGTGCGCAAAAAAAGCCTCGTCTATTAAAAATATAAATAAAGTCAATAAAACATTGAATGTGATTGGAAGATTCCATGAAGTAACTGGTTTTGTCGTTCCGATAAAATCTGTAGGTGTGCAAGGAGATAACAGGACTTATAGACACCCTGCTGTTATTATAGGAAATTCTAGTTGGGATACTTTGTTTAAAGCAAGTGGAGATTTTACAAATAAGATAAGAGAGATAAACAGGGCAATTTTCTTGTTGTATCCTGGAAAGATTGATCCAAAAAGAGTAAAGATTAAAGAAACTTACCTGACAAAGCAAAGGCTTGATCTTTTGCGCAAGGTTACTGAGATAGTTGATATGACAGTAAAACAGAAAAGAGTAGGCAGAAGGATCTGGCAGTTNNGATGCAGTGTTCTATGATGTGACTAACAAGCCGCCTGCGACGATTGAATGGGAGTAGAGAGAAAGAAAGAACATTATTGTCCTGAGCCTCTATTCTGTACCCTATATAACATGTTTCTATCAAATCTCTCTACTGGAGTCTGCAATGGATTTCTTATAGCATGATTGAAATTATTCTCAAATGCCTTTCTTGAGCCAGGCTGAAATTGAAATCTATCTAACTGTCTGTCAAATTGAAGATATCTAGCACCACCAGATCTAGCATCTTGCGCTAATTCTTCAGATTTAAAATCAAGCAAAAGACCATAATTTACACCATTTACAATCCAAGCATCATTACTATGAAAATAATTATCACTATCTTTTTCATAAATTAATCCATTAGGAAATAAAAGAACTGCACCAACAGGCGCTTCATCAAGTAAAGCTGCTGTGATCTCATCACTTTGAACTTCTCGCTCTAACTTAGGCTGGCCTGAAATGCATGCGCTTGCAAGTGCCAATGTAACAGCTGCACATAAAGACGTTCCATGTGATTTATGAGGGGAGGTGCTCATTTTTCTATCAATTACAGGTGTATTTTAATAATTTTCGCTTTTTAGCGACGATAAATAGATAGTGAGAGATTGCCAGTGAGTATATGTAAAGTATCCTTAATATTTTTCACATGTTTTTCGAATAGCTTCACAAATCCTAAATAATTTCTGATATCTTATTACAGCACTGCTATAAGCAGACTGGCCTTGTGCCAATGCACCAGCAATACGCATCTGCTGGCATAAAAGGTTGTACAAAGGTGAGTGAAGTTTAACGAACCTTAGCTGATTTCTGTCTCTATGAAACCCTAAAGTCAAAAATCCAATATCCATATCATGATCAGGAACACCATAGCCATCTGGCATAACATAAGACTTAGATGCCTCGCCTCCACCTACAGGCTTCAGAGTCAGATGGTTATCTGCGTCAATAGAGAGTGTCTTATCATCCAATGTCCTTATCCTATCTGCAGTATAAACAGAGATTTGCTGAGATGGTGTCTGGCTTTTATCATGAGGATCATGTCCTATTTCGCATAATGCTATGCCATCATCAAGCGATAAGGTTTCTGGAATAGGAGGCGTAGTAGATTCTTCCATAATTTGAGGTATTGCAGTTTCTGAAGGAAACTCTTTTGCTAATTTTTCCAATGTATTATGATAATCCAAATATGCGCCAAAAAGTTTTAAGAGAGCAGCTCCTACATTAGGTGTACTAACGTCGTGTTGTTTTATACCATCTTGTTTCATTTTATTTATCTCAACTATTATTTTTCAGATTATGCTTTCAAGCAAAAAATAGTATTAATCCAATGGCTGCAATTACTCTAAAGTAAAGCACGTCAGCCTTTATGCAGCCCTGCACTCTCTGGTTGTATTGTTCAACTCTTGCTTCATAGATTTCCAGCATTTGTTTCTGCCCCCAATAATTACATATGAGTAAGAACAATAGCCTCTATTTAATTGCTTGTAGTAATAATTCTTACGACAAATTTAAATAGGTTAATGCATTTTTATTATGAATGGTAAAGGAGATACTAAAGAATCTTGGGTTAACAACCAATGAAGTTGAAGTTTATCTTACGTTATTGAACAAAGGAGAATTAAGCGTTAACGAGATAGGAATGAAATCTGGATTGCATAGACAAGTTTGCTATGATGCGCTTGATAGATTATTAGAGAAAGGGTTTGTGAGCTACATCTTAAAAGACGGAAAGAAATTCTTCAAAGCTCTAACACCAGAAAAGATTTTGGATTATCTTGAAGAAAAGAAGCAGGAATTTGCAAACATACTGCCGCAACTCAATAAGATGTTTCTGGTGGAGAAAGAAGACACGGAAGTAGACGTGATAAAAGGCAAAAATATCTTGAGAACTATGCTAAATGATACAATTAAAACTTTGATTGAGAAGAAAGACACATTGTACGTTTTGGGTGTTGAAGAAGAGAAATATCTTGAAGCAGACAGGATTGCAATCAAACAGTATATCAATAAGCTGCAAAAATACAAGCTAAAAGAGAAATTGCTGGCAAAAGAGTCTGCAAAGACATTCTTTGAAGGTTCGCAATCTGAATATAGGCTGATACCTGATAAATTTTTTAATCCTAATCCAACGCATATTTATGGAGACAAAGTCTCGATAATAATATGGGGAAGGCCAAATTACTGCATCATCATAAAGAACAAACAGGTTGCAGACAGCTATAGGAAATATTTTCAGATGTTATGGAATATGGCAAAGAAAAGAATTCGTAAGAAAACTTTTTAAACCTCTTGCCTATTCTTTATTAATTTTGGGCTCATAGTCTAGTGGTTATGACGACACCCTTACACGGTGTAGGTCCCCAGTTCAAATCTGGGTGGGCCCATTTACAGTCATCAGTATAAATGACACAGATTTGCGCCAGTAGTCTAATGGTTAGGATAGAACCTTGCCAAGGTTTTGATCCGGGTTCAAAATTAAGGTGTAAAAACTGCATCTTTCATGAAAGTCCCGGCTGGCGCACCATTTTTTCTTAATTTTTTTTGAGCAAGCTGCGTTTATCGACAAAGAAATCTTTTTCTTTAAAGTCTTTAATGATAATCCCACATTTCCAATCTTCAAAAAGAGTAATTTGAACAAACTTAAGAGTTATTCCTAATTCTATTGCTTTGTTGCAGAAATCAAGGAATGGTTTGCTTATCTTATAACGCATTTGTGTGCGAGTAAGCTGCTTGTAGAAATATTTTTTAGTTTTAACCTCGTAAAGTGTTACTTTATCATCTATAATATTTATCAAGTCAAGATAGAACCAATTATCTAACAAAAGCTTCTTTTGTTCAGGATTAATAGGATATTGGTCTAACAAATTTTTATTTGCATCTGCAGCCCTGAAAGAGTTTTTTATTACGGATTTTGCAATAACTTCGCCTATTTCACCTTTCAGAGAGTCATGACAATTATTTAATTGTAGATACATAAAAGCTAGAATACCTAGCACATATATAAAATAAGCACGTCCAAAAATACCCCAATAGTGATTTGAACAAATCAGCAGATTAATGGCTTCAGCTAAACTTATAAGGATTTGCACGAAACTTTTAAAAACAAACTCCTATTTTGAAGAGTTACGGCCCCGTAGCTCAGCCTGGTTTAGAGCGCTGATTAGCTTAAAACTAAGTGCATGTCTTATATGACCACTAATGGTTCAGTAAATAATGCCATTAGAGTGCTGAGTGAGCCAGAAAGATGATGAATCTTGGCGAACGGTCCCGTGTTCAAATCACGGCGGGGCCATATTTTATTTTAGAATATGCACAGCAATAATTTTGGATAATGCATGAATATTTGCATTTTCTTAGCAAGTTTTAAAAATAAACTTCTATTTCTTCATGATTATGCCCGGTTAGTGTAGCCCGGCCAATCATGAAGCCCTTTCGAGNNCTATGAATGTCCCGTACCGGGCATATTTTATATTTTAGGGTAATAATAGTCCAATGAGATGTCATTGATAAAATTCAATGGAAGAATATTTAAATAAAGAATAATAATACTCAGAAAATTAACGGATAAATTGTTAACTTGGATAATGCAACAATGCTTATCCATGAGGTAAAAAATGAAAAGAAGCTCAAGAAGATGGAAAAAGAAAGG
>DUGA01000036.1 GCA_013331615.1 Candidatus Woesearchaeota archaeon
AAAAAGAATCCATGCAGAATCAGCAAAGCGTGATTACATAGAAACATTTATCCCTCATGTCAGTGATGCATTAAAAACTTTGTTGGGTTTTAAAGATGATGAAAAAGAAAAAGTTGAGAAATATCTGAGAGAGATCCTTGAGAAACATCGCGGTCAGCTTGAAGATATCGACTTTGACCCGACCAAAAACGTTGAGTATGACGAAGAGATGGCAAAGATCGGCAAATCTTCTGAAGATATTGAAGATGTTCATGTCGAAGAGGAAGTTAAGAAAGGCAAGAAGAAAAAGGATGAAGAGAGTGATGAATAAAGGAGGTTCAAAAAAGTTTAATTTTAGCTTGTTGTGGTGTCGANNAGTGAGACATCACGATGGTTTGATTAAACTTTTGTGGAGCAAAAGGTTATGGCAAAGAAATCATCAAGTCAAGAAGTGCTTAAAGGAATATTGGATGTTGCAGATGGTATTTACAAATCCATCCTGAAAAAAAAGCAGCCAGAAGTCCAGTCTCCTTTAAGGGCATTAGCAAATGTAAAGTATGATCCTAAAGCAGGATATTTTGAGCTTCTTGGCAAGATGAAAGCAAGAACTCTAACAGCGTCTTCTGTAAAGACATTTGCGCAAATGCTTAGGATGTTATCCTTATCAAAAGATCTTGTTGGCACAAATGATATTGCAACTAAGAGAGAGGCATATTATGTGAGTAAAAATTGGGGTGAAGCTAGATTTAATGAGCAGCCAGAATCAGATTCTGTGATGGATGATATTGAAGCAATGCTGATGGTTAACAGAGAGCAGATTGGCTTTATACCTGAAGAAAAAGGCGGAGAAATTGCTGGCAAATTAATTGTAATTGATGAAGACCAAGACACAGGAAAAGAGATAAGGATAGACTGCACTAAATTTGGTTCAGGCGCTTACTCTGTCCCTAGTACAGTCGAGCATCTGAAATTTGAGACAGATGCAAAGTTTATTTTAGCGATAGAAACTGCAGGTATGTTTCAAAGATTAGCAAAGCATAATTACTGGAAGAAAGCTAACTGCATTTTAATTTCTTTAGGAGGAGTCCCTTCTAGGGCATGCAGAAGATTCATTAGAAGATTGAGTGATGAGATAAAGCTGCCTGTGTATGTATTTTGCGACGGTGATTTTTACGCGTACGCTAGCATATACAGAACCCTTAAAGTAGGCTCAGGCAATGCTGCTCATATCAACAAATATTTTTGCGTACCTCATGCTAAATATTTAGGTGTTACGCCTCAAGATATAATTGACTATAAACTACCGACACATCCTCTAAAAGATGTAGATATCAAGAAGGCAAAAGATGTAATCAAAAATGATCCATTTGTCAAACATTATAAAGAGTGGGAGAAAGCAATTAACTTACAACTCTCAATGAAAGTCAGAAGTGAGCAGCAGGCATTGGCAGCTTGGGGATTGAATTATGTTATGGACACTTATCTACCTGAGAAACTGAAAAATTCTAAGACATGGTTGCCTTAAACAGCTTTTAATCCACTTCCCACTGGACAAACACAGGCAAAATATATAAACTAAAAATATTTCTATTTTTCTGCCAAATAACTTATACATAGGTTAAGCTTTCAAATTATAATTTCATCTGAAGTGAAATCATTTACACAAGCTTTACTATGTTTCTACTATGAAAAATACAAAATATCTCATTAATATTTGCAGGTTAGTGCCAGAAGAATGGCAAGTAACAGAATTAGAGAATAATCTGATTAGAGTCTCGTATTCTCATAAAGGCAGTGGCTTGCAGCCAAAATCATTCACTCTCAGAAAAATCCTAATTTTTGATGATGATTTCATCACAGGAATTGCCATGTATTTAGGAGATGGCAAATTAAGCAGGGATTTGAATCATTTAGATTTTTGCTCTATTGACAAAGATATGATCTTATTTATGATAAATTTCTTTGAAAGATATTTTCACTTAGATAGAAACACCTTTTCAAATTCATTATACTATCGAAAAGAAACAGAAAATATGCTTAATGATTGGTCAGATTATCTTAATATTTATCCTTTAAAAATAAATGTATATCATTCAGATAGAAATAATCACGAAAGTTTTTCCTTTCAAATAGGCGGAAAAATATTACGAATACTGTCTGGTAAGATAGTTTTGCAAGTCTTGCTCTTAGATTTCTTGCAAAATGAAAATCTAAGACGAGCATTTTTACGAGGGATATTTGCAGCAGAAGGCACAATAGCTATAAATAAAAAAACAAATTACATTGTATATATGGAATTCTTCTTACATTATGATGAAAATCATTTAGCAAATAAAATTCAAGAGGCTTTAAGGTATGAAGGAATTAAATATATTTTACAAAAATATCCAAAGCGTAATTGTCAAGGAATAAGATTAACACATTGGAGCAATTACTATAAATGCTGGAAAATTGGACTATTTGACCTAAATGAAAGAAAAAGACAAAAGTTTTTTGAGAAAATGAAGAAAACTAGATTTAGCTGCAGAATAATTCCTCAATTAAAAGCAAAGATATTAGATACTAATCTAAGCCAAAGGCAATTAGCTTTTAAGCTTGGTGTAACACCATCAATAATCACTCATTTGAAAAATAGAGACATGTTCGTAAACATTGAATATTTGATTAAAATCTCTACAGTTATTGGTATTTCTCTCTCAAAAATCAAGCAAAATATAACAGAATTCAGAGTAAACGATGTAACAACAATAGACGACAAAGAATTCATTGACTTTGCATTTGAGGTAAAGAGCAATTGTTAAATCCAAAATTCAGAAACCTTAATATACCTTCTATCTCTTCATCTCCATCATGAAAAAATGGCTTCACAAAATAGAGGTGATAGTAGATAAGGCTATTCTCCCATGCATTGCAGTATTGCTAGTCATAATCGTTCTCGAGCTTTTTTTTAGAAACATTGCAGAGCATTATCACACAGCAATAAGCATTGCAGATTATTTTATTGTTAGTATATTTGTTGCAGACCTTGTATTTAAGTATCTTAGGGTAAGGCAGATTCCTTTATTTCTTCGCACATACTGGCTTGACATACTTGCAGTATTTCCGTTTATATTACTATTTCGGGCAGTTGAAGGCGTCTATGGATTATTTGTTGCAGGAGAAAGCATCGAAACATTTGCAAGCCTGCAGTCTGTCTTCCATGAAGGTCTAGAAGTTGAGAAAGAAGTTGCAAAGATAACAGAGGAAGCAGGCAAAATAACAAGAGGCGCAACCAGAATAGGTGAGCAGGCAACCCAGCTCAGCAAAGGCGCCTCCCAGATAGCTACGCAAGGAGAATTAGTCGGCAAAGAAGCAGGACGATTAGTTAGAGAAGCCGAAGAGGCAGGAAAAGTAGCAAGAACAATAAGATTTGCGAGATTTTCCAGATTTTTAAGAGTATTCCAAAGATTGCCAAGATTGTTAAAGGGAGTTGCATTTTTTGAACGACCTACAGGCAGGCATCATGTCCATGAGTTTATCAAAGCTAGGCATTATTGATTAGAATAACTGAAAATAATCTAATAAAATAAAAATTAAGTAAAAATAATCCCGTAACCTTAAAACATGACAGCACCAAAACACCACATCTTTCTTATCTCAGATGGCACAGGAGAGACTGCAGACACATTATGCAGAGCAGCATTATCACAATTTGACATCAATAATGTTGAAGTACATAAGATTACTAAAGTCAAAACTATAGTTGCAATCTTAAATACGGTCAAGGATTCTGCAGAACACAATGGCATAATCTTTTACACTATAGTCGCAGAGGAGCTTGAAAGGACTTTGCTGAAAGAATCAAAAAAGCATAAAGTCAAGGCAATCTCCTTGTTAGGGCAGATGTTAAAATCACTCTCTTCATTTTTTAAGACAAAAGCAATAGCAAAGCCAGGTGAATTAAGAAAAATAAATGAAACATACATCAAAAGATTAGAGGCGATTAATTTCACTGTAAAGCATGACGATGGACAAAGATTGAATGAATTATCGCAGGCAGATATAATCCTGCTTGGCGTCTCAAGAAGCTCAAAAACACCAATAAGCATTTTTCTTGCGCATAAAGGGTATAAGGTCTCTAACATCCCTCTAGTAATCAACCAAGAGCCTCCTCAAGAACTATTTGACGCAGACCAAAAAAAAGTTTTTGGGTTGATTGTAGATCCGGAACTATTACAGGGCATAAGATTTCGCAGGCTAAAGCAGTCTGGTCAAGGCTCTTCCAAATATGCAGACTTAAAACAAGTTTCTGAAGAGATAGAATCTGCAAGAGCATTGTATTCTAAAAATAAAAGATGGCATATAATAAACATAACAAACAAATCAATTGAAGAAGTCTCTAATGAGATAATCGGCTATCTCTCATGATTATTATTTTTATTATCATTATAAAAACAGTATATTCTTTGCAAAAATTTGGCGGCAGCTGCCATATCTCTACCAAAAACATAAACATATTTAAATAAAATAAGGATTATACAATTATTATGCAATCCCAAATCAACATCAAAGAAAAACTAAGTGAAGGCTATATCCAAGCTAGAGTCATCATTGAAGTTCTAGGGAAGCCAAAAGACCATGTTGAGGAAACAATCCGAGGATATGTGCAGAAGATAAAAGATGAAGAAGCAGTCTATGTTGTAACAGAAAGTTTTGAAGAAGCCATTGAAAAAGATAAGCTCTGGAGCACATTTGTCGAGCTTGAAATACTCGCAAAAACCATCCAAGACTTGATTGGATTTTGTTTTGATTATATGCCTGCGAGCTTAGAGATTTTGCAACCTGTCGAATTTAAACTGAAAGATGTTGAAATCTCTAATTTCTTAAACGATCTTCAGCTGAAACTGCATGATGTAGATATGAAAGT
Source organism: Candidatus Woesearchaeota archaeon (assembly GCA_013331615.1). Classification (GTDB taxonomy): domain Archaea; phylum Nanobdellota; class Nanobdellia; order Woesearchaeales; family UBA10200; genus UBA10200; species UBA10200 sp10200u. The sequence continues at coordinate 4,886 of DUGA01000036.1, forward strand.
CAAATATCTAAACACAGAGAACGGTTTTATCAAGCAGAACATGGCAAGGATATTACAAAATACTATAGCAATCCTGCTTTCAAGTTCAGAAAGAGATTTAAATAACCTTGCATCACTTACTGGAGTAGATGTAAAAGAGCTGGAAACATTTTTAGAGCAGCTTGAGCAGAAAAATATAATCATAAAAAAAGAAGGCAAATATTCTTTGGTTGAAAATGGCTGATAAATCACCGCAACAAGTACAAGAGCAGCACTCTCAAATCATAAGCCAGCAGCAAGCTTCGCAACTTCCATTGCTATTAAGGATAGAAGCTTTATTATTTGCAGCAGCTAGGTATGTTACTATAGAAGAGCTTTCTGGCCATACAAACGCTTCTCCTTCTGAGATAAAAGCTGCGATAGAAGAGCTTAAGAAACAATTAGTAAATAGCAACACTTCCCTTAATCTTCTTGACCAGCAGACAGCAGTCAAGCTTAATGTAAAAGATGATTATCTGCCTGTAGTCCATAAAATAATACAGACAATAGAATTTGAAAAGCCTTTGATGCAGACTTTGGCAGTAATCGCTTGGAAATATCCAGCTTTACAGGCTGATATAATAAGGATTCGCCATAATAAAGCATATGATCATCTCATGCGCCTTGAGGAGCTTGGGTTTATCAACAGGACAAGATATGGAAGAACAAAAAAGATAAATCTGACACAGAAATTCTTTGAATATTTTGACCTTCCTAGCAGAAAACAAGCACAGCAGGCTTTCAGGG
>DUGA01000066.1 GCA_013331615.1 Candidatus Woesearchaeota archaeon
TTTATACATTTTTCCGGCAATTTGAGCGATAGCTAATTGCGTACTATCATCTTTACATTTGTCAGCAGCATTTAAAAATAAACCTGCAATCCATGTTCTTATAGGCAATGGAACATTAGGTTCTCCATAGAGTTGTCCTTGTAACTCTTCAAATGGTATATTCAAAGTTGTTATCATCTTTTGTTTATCTGTTTGAGGAATTTTATCATTGTCTAAGGTTCGTTCTAAGTTACTATATTGCGCGATTAAAGCAGGCAATTTTTCATTTCTATATTCCGTAGCAGCTTGCAGGTTTCCCATGTAATGGTAAGTTTGTGCAATTCTAGTTAAAATTTGTGCGCGAGTTACATCATCATTAGTTTCTCTTGCATAGAACAGAAGCTCTACCAAATCAAGCTCAACAATTTCTGGGTTAGTTTCTTTGAAGTGGTCTACTCTTGACCATTCTAATTTAATACCTTTGTTTAAGACTTCTTCTCTCTTTTCACCTGCTGGTGCAATGGCAATCGCTCGTCTTATAAAATCATAACCATCATACTTGTTCATTGACCAGTTATATTCATGTGAAACATCAAGTTTCCATATAGCATCCTCAAACATGACATCTGCTGCATAACAAGCAGCTTTATATTTATCATTTGGATCAAGAGCACTATTTACGACGCTTTCTAAGGCATCATGTTTTTCACCATTTGAATTGCTAATCCTAGTGGCATCATATAAACTTTGTCTAACAGGTTCGCTAAGCTTTAGAGGATTAAGTTTTCCTGCTATGATATAGTCTTCTCCACATCCAGAAAGTGCAGCAGTTACTGCAACTGCTCTGACAATTGTTGCTAATGTACTTCTTTTCATAATAACCCCTCAACTTACATTTAAAAGTAGTTGCTTATTTAAAAATTTATTCTTCAAAAAATCGTAATTTATCAAATTCATTATGGTTCCTTTTTCATCTCACTAATAAAACTCTCAATATCGACTAGCATCTTCTCTTTATTGCCTAGATTATTCTCAATGAGCTTCACAACAGCGCTTCCGACAATTGCACCATCTGCTCCGGCATCTATGACCTCTTTAACTTGGTTTTTATTGCTTATCCCAAATCCAACACAGACAGGCAGAGTTGAATTTTCTTTCACTCTCTTGATAAATGCGCTGACATCTTTGCTGAAATTTGTTCTTGCGCCAGTAACTCCCAACACACTGACTAAATAAATAAATCCAAAGGAAAGTTTATTAATCTCTTTTATCCTCTCATTGCTTGATGTCTGTGTAACGAGGAATATCTGGTCAATCTCATTATTCTTTGCAGCATCAAGTACTAAGCCAGATTCTTCCAATGGCATGTCTGCAATCAGGATGCTATCTACTCCTGCTTTTTTTGCATCAGAGTAAAACTTTTCAACACCTCTTTTATACACGAGATTGCAATAGACTAACAAACCGATAGGAAGCAAGCATTCGCTTGTAATTTTATTTGCATATTCTCTAATCTCAGCAATAAACCTGAACGCATCATCTACTTTAATGCTAGAATCTAATGCTCTTTTATCTGCTGCCTGGATTACAACACCATCAGCCACAGGATCTGAAAAAGCAAGTCCTAATTCAAGTGCATCTGCTCCAGAATCAATAGCTTTTTTTACAACAGTTAAGCTAGTCTGATAATCAGGATCTCCGATTACAAAGAATGGGATAAAGGCATGCTTTTTCTGTTCTTTTAATTTCTGAAATAATATGTTATATTTTGACATTTTCTTCATCTCATTCTTTTTATCTGTTTATTCTTCTCATTTAATCTGTTTTATCAAATCACTTCACCAAAAACTCCATCTGCTCCAAATCCTTATCTCCTCTACCTGATAAATTGATAATAATTACTTTATTCTTGTCTAGTGTCTTTGCCAATTTCATCGCATAAGCGATCGCATGAGAGCTTTCCAATGCAGGCATTATCCCTTCGACTTCAGACAATAACTTGAATGCATTAATCGCTTCTTTGTCTGTTATGCTCTCATATTTAACTCTCTTGACATCCTTCAAAAAGCTGTGTTCTGGCCCAACTCCTGGATAATCAAGGCCTGCGCTCACACTATGCGTCTCAAGGATCTGCCCATCTGAATCCTGCAACACATAAGACATGCTTCCGTGCAGTACTCCAATACTTCCTTTATTCAATGTTGCACCATGTTTGTTTGTATTCAATCCATGACCTGCTGGTTCTACACCAATTAATTTCACATTTTTGTCTTCTAAAAACTCATTGAAAATACCGATTGCATTACTTCCTCCTCCTACACATGCAATCACATAATCAGGCAATCTTTTCTCTGTATCTAAAATCTGTTTTTTAGATTCTTCTCCTATAACTTTCTGGAAATGTTTGACTATTGTTGGATAAGGATGAGGGCCAGCAACTGTGCCAAATAGATAGAATGTATCCTGAACATTTGCGATCCAGTCTCGCAAAGCTTCATTGATGGCATCTTTCAATGTCCTGCTTCCAGATTCAACAGAAATAACTTTTGTTCCGCATAATTTCATCCTCAATACATTTGCTCTCTGCCTTCTGATATCTTCACTTCCCATAAAAACTTCTGTTTTTATCCCAAACAAAGCACCAATCATTGCAACAGCTGCACCATGCTGTCCAGCTCCAGTCTCGGCAATTATCCTTTTTTTGCCCATATATTTTGCAAGCAATCCCTGACCTAGTGCATTGTTTGTCTTATGCGCGCCACCATGCAAGAGATCTTCTCTTTTCAGATAAATCTTGCAGCCAGCTATTTTAGAAAGCCTTTTGGCAAAATATAAAGGAGTTGGCCTGCCTGCATAATTTTTCAGCAAATCATTTAATTCATCATTGAACTTTTTATCATCCTTGTATTTAATGAATGCAGATTCCAGTTCTTCTAAAGCTGCAACTAATGTCTCTGGTACAAATAATCCTCCAAATTTTCCGAATTTTGTGTTGAGCTTCATTTTTTATACTTCCTTTTTATTAATTTCAATTTTTATTTATTATTAATATATATATTTGCAAATAATTCTATCAGCTTTTTCTCATCTTTCTTTCCTTGTGATGATTCAACTCCCGACGATATATCTATAGCAAATGGACTAAGTTCTAATGCTTTTGCAATATTACTCGAATTTATCCCGCCGGATAAAAATATTTTTTTTGAAAAACTTTTTTCAATATCTTCTAATCCTTTCTTTAAATCAATTAACTTATTCCAATCAAAACTCTTGCCTGTGCCGCCATAAGCATCATTTGAAAATGTGTCAAGCAAAAGGTAATCAGCGTTGCCGATCTTATTCTTAATCTCACCAATTAAGTCTGTGCCATTTCTTACTCTTATTGCCTTGATTATCTTTGTTTTTGCTAAGTTTTTTCTTAGTTTAATAATAAAATTATTGCTTTCATTGCCATGCAGCTGCACAAGATCTAAACCAAGCAGATGGACTTTCTCAACTATTTTTTCTATTTTCTCATCCACAAAAACTCCAACTTTTTTCAGATCTGGAAATTTACTCTTTAATTCATCACAAATTTCTTTTGCTTTAGTGTCATCTATAAACCTCTTGCTTTTGTCATAAAAAATCAATCCAATGAAATCTGCGCCTAATTTTGCTGCTAATAAAGCATCTTCTTTGTTTGTTATTCCGCAGATTTTGATTTTTGGCTTAATTTTATAATCATTTTCACTTAAATTTAACAATTCGATAAACTTATCCTCAATCTTATCTAACTCTAGCTTCATAAAAGAGCTTCCTATCAATACAGCATCAACTACATCTGGCAATGCTTTAATGTCCTCTTTAGAACTTAATCCAGATTCAGCTATTATTACTACGTCTTTATTTTTTTTATTTAATTCATTTTTTATTATTTTGCTCAATCTGTTTGCATTATCTTTATCCACAATTAATGTGTCCAGATTCCTGTTGTTTATCCCTATTACTTCAACATCTAAATCCTTCATTCTCTCAAATTCTTCTCTGCTATTTATCTCGACAATGCACTGCATCCCTAAACTTTTTGCAACACCTAAGAATTTCTTTATTTCATCATCTTTCAGTATTTTAACAATCAGCAAGATAACATCTGCGCCATAGCTTCTTGCCTCATAAATTTGGTATTCGTCAATAATGAAGTCTTTTCTTAATATTGGTAAAGATGTATATTCTCTTGCTTTTTTTATATCCTCTAAGCTTCCGTTAAAGAACTTTTTGTCTGTTAAGATCGAGACTGCGCTTGCGTATTTATTATAGATTTTTAATACGTCTTTCAATTCCTTTTGCTCAGCAAAGTTTCCAGAGCTAGGAGAGGCTCTCTTATACTCTGCGATTATCTTGATTTTCTCACTTGTATCTTTTCTCTTAATATTATTTTTAAAATCATTATCACTTTTAGTTATTTTATCAATAAAACTATCCAAAGGTCTTAGCTTCTTGCTTTCTTCAACTTCTTTTCTCTTGTTCTCAATTATTTGGTGCAAAATCATGTTCTCAAATCTATTTTCAACTTCAAAAATTATAGTTTAGCTTGTGCTGTTTATGTTAGTGAAATCCCTTAATTGCATTAACTTTTCTCTTGCTTTTCCGCTAGCTATACTCTGTCTAGCAATCTCGATGCCTTCTTTTATACTAGAAGCTTTTCCTGCAACATATATTCCAGCAGCTGTATTTACAACCGCAAAATTAGTATGAGGACAATTTTTTCCGTCCAATATGTTTCTGATAATCTCTGCATTCTCTTTGACTGAATCTGTCTTTATCTCAGCTAAATCCTGTCTTTTGAATCCAAGCTCTTTTGGAGTGAGGTAATAAGTATTTATTTTGCCCTCTCTTAATTCAGTTATCTTTGTCCTATCATGCAAAGTAATCTCATCCAATCCAGAGCCATTTACAACCAAAGCTCTTTCCAATCCTAAATTCTGAAGGACAGTTGCATAAACCTCTGTGAGATTTGCGTCAAAAACACCTACTACTTGTGCTTTTGGAGAAGCAGGATTTGTCATCGGTCCTAAAATATTGAAGACAGTTCTTACACCAAGCTGCTTTCTTGCATTTGCAACATATTTCATTGCAGGATGGAAATTTGGCGCGAAAATGAAGCCGATGCCTATCTTATTTATGCATTGTTCAACTAATTTTGGAGCTAGATTGATGTTGACTCCAAGCTCTTGCAGAACATCTGCGCTGCCGCATTTTGATGAGACGCTTTTATTTCCATGTTTTGCAACTGTTATACCTGCACTTGCAACTATGAATGAAGCAGCAGTAGAAATATTGAATGTATTGCTCTTATCTCCTCCAGTGCCGCACATATCAATACAATTTTCTACTTTTATTTTGACAGATTTTTCTCTCATTATCTTTGCGCAGGCAGTTATCTCTTCAATACTCTCTCCTTTTTCTTTTAATGCAACCAAAAACTCAGCAATCTCTGCATCTGAGAGCTTGCCTTCCATTATCTCAAGCATTGCCTGTTCAGTCTCCTCTTTAGTAAGATCTCTTTTCTCAATCAGTTTTTGGATTGTTTCCTTGAATTTCATTTTATTTATCTCAAATTTCGTTATTATTTTATTTATCTCCCATTTTTATTCTATAAATATATTTTCCTATCTTTTCTTGCAAATCTTTAACAGATTCTCAATTATTTTACTTCCTGCAGGTGTTAGGATGCTTTCAGGATGAAATTGTACACCATAAACTTGCAAAGATTTGTGTTTAACTGCCATAACAATCTCTGGGTTCTCAGTTTTGCCGATAACTTCCAAACAACTAGGTATTTTTATTCCAGCTAATGAATGATATCTACCAGCTTGTAATGGATTTTCTATGTTCTCAAAAATGCTAGTGGTAGAATGCAAGATAAGAGAAGGTTTGCCATGCTGCACACAAGGAGCCTTATCAACAATCCCATCAAATGCCTCTATTATGCACTGATGTCCTAAACAAACTCCGAATATAGCGCATTTATCTGAATATTCTTTTATTACATCTATGCAGATGCCTGCTTCTTTTGGAGAGCTAGGACCTGGAGAAATTACAATTAATTGTGGCTTGAACTCAGCAAATTTTCGCGCAAAATAATCCAAGCTAATATTGTTCCTTAATACTTTTACTTCGCAGTTCTTTTTTAACAGCTCATCAACAATGTTGTATGTAAATGAGTCAAAGTTATCTATCATCAGGACTTTAATTTTTTTGTCATCATTAGGATTATTATTCACTTCACTATTAATATTCAACTCAACTTTATCCTCTTCTCTTCCTAATACACTCTTTATTGCAGCAATGCATGAAGCAGCTTTCTTTTCAGTCTCTTCAAATTCAGATTCAGGGATGCTGTCATATACTATACCTGCGCCTGCTCTCACATAAGCTTTATTGTCTTTTATCCTTATTGCGCGGATAACTATTGTAGTGTCCATATCTCCATTTGGTGTGATGTAACCAACTGCTCCTCCATAAAATCCGCGTTTGTTTTCTTCAATTTCTCTTAATAGCTTCATTGCCATCACTTTTGGAGCTCCTGTCAACGTGCCTTGGTTCATTGTAGCAAGGTAAGCATGCATGGCATCTAAATTTGGTTTTAGTATGCCGCGAACATTAGAAACCAGATGCTGGACATGAGAGTATTTCTCAACAACAAAAGGCTCATCAACATATCTTGTGCCTAGTTTAGAAATTCTTGCAATATCATTTCTTGCCAGATCTATGAGCATTGTATGTTCAGCAATCTCTTTGCTGTCTATCTTTAATTGGGTTTCATATCTGTTGTCTAATTCAAGGTCAATCTCAGCAATCTCTTTATTTTTATTATTGTCATTCCTTTTATTTGCTGCAAATCCCCTTGACTTAGTGCCGGCAATCGGTCTTGTCTCAACAATCTT
>DUGA01000095.1 GCA_013331615.1 Candidatus Woesearchaeota archaeon
ATGCTTCTTTTTATTAGGAGGGTATAAATAATTCCAGAAATGACCACTAAAAGAAATCCTATTCTGAAAGCCAAGATTATCTGCCCAGGCGCCCTGCTAGGCGGGCTTAAAACAAACCAAACAAAAAGTCCTAAGCTAACAACTGATAGTATTACTCCAAACATAGCAAAGCCCATTTTGCCGGCAATATACCCTTGCCTCAAGGCATACTCATCTTTTTTTATTACCCTAACATAATTTACAAGAACAACAAAGAAGAATAAGACAAGGGCGCCTATCATGCCTGCAGAAAAGATTTCAATATCCTCTAAATTTCTTGCTAATACTATCAGTATTACAAATGCTATACCCAGAAAGATAAAATCTTTGGCATTGAAATCTCTAAAAGGTGTTTTTCTCATAATCATTGCATAAGAAACTATAAACATCCCGGTGAAAACAGCAGCATAACCTGCTATTCTTCCAAAAATAGCTAAACAAATTAAGAAAATTGCTGCTAAAATTAAGCTTATTGTTTTGTCATTCATATTTTAATATTGGCTGCAAGCCTTATAAAACTATAGTAAATGACATTAATTTTCTNNTCTACTAAAGGCGCTTTTTGGTAAATTACTTGCGTCCTTTAGTATAATGGCTTAGCTGCGCCATGACCAGAAAACAATCATCACCCAAAATAATTCCTGTCTTTCTTTTCTCTTTTTACCTTCCAGTTTGCCTTTATTGACTTTAAAACAGAGCTTATGTCTTCCTTGACATCCTGCCATTCCTTGCATGCTCTTTTTATGAATGCTGCCTCTTTCTCCTCTGAATACTCGTTGTTCAGGTCCATCGCCTCAATCTCAAAATCGACAAGCTTCTCGTAAAGGGATTCTGCTGTCTTCTTGTCGTCCAGCGAGAAGCTGCTTACAAAAGCAAAGAAGAACATCGGGCCGTTTGAAGGGTTAAGCAAAAGCTCATTAAACTGAAGGTATGAAACAATCTTTTCAAGGATAATCTTTCTGACGCCCCTTAACAGGAAGTCTGTTTCCTCTTCTGCCAGCTTCTCAACCTCAAAATTCTCATTAAGGTATGCAAAATCAGGAAGCTTGTATTTGCTCTGAATAGCCTTATACTTTTTTTTCAATTCTTCAAGACATGATTCTTTCTTTGGCATTTTTGACTATATCCTGAACCTCTCGAGGTATCTCAAATCCCATAGCTGTAAATTCTCCAAGAGGTGTTATTTGCACATAACAGCGAGATTTGTCTAACTCTCTCAATTTCACACTTCCATGTATTTTTAAAGATGTTATTTCTTCTGCTAATGCCTGGGTAAGATGGCTGTCTTCTCCTTCAATATTATACAAATCAATTCCAATCTTATTAGATAAATTAAAAAAATCCTTAACAATGTCTGCTGTAGTGACTTCTCTTATCTTATTTTCCCTGCATTTTGCAGCCAGGTAAACTAAAAGTACTTTTTCCGGGTTGGATGGATACATTGATGTCATTTTTAACATAATAGCTTATGGATAGAATTTATAAATCTTTATATATCCAGTATAAAGAAGATTTTATCAAAAAAACACGGGCATGTTCGCGCCTCGATAGCTCAGTCGGCAGAGCGCAACCTTGGTATTGCTAAGCAAAAAGGTTGAGGCCCCGAGTTCAATCCTCGGTCGAGGCTTATTTTAATAGATAAAAAAGAAGGCTAAAAGATAAAAATGGTGTTTGGAAAGATATCAAAATTTTTAGCAGGGGCAGTGATTAGCTTTAATCTTGCTGTTTCTCCGGTGCTTGCAGGAACTTCAAGCCAGCTTTCTTCTTCCAGCAGCATTGAGCCTATTGAAGAAAAAACATCAAAAGACGCGCTTTTGGAGCTGGAGAAAACAATTGACGAAAGAGTTTATAATGCAACATATTTCATTCAAGCTGACAAGCTCACATCAGCAAGCAACATAGAAGAATACATTAAAAATAACACAATAAGCGAGAAGGATATGTATGGGGAGCTGAAGAAAGAAAGCATTGTCATGCTGGCAGACACGCATTGCTTTTCAAGGCACAGGAAAAAGATGATTGAAATAATAAAAAATATCAATAGGGAGAATCTTGCTGTGGGCCTGGAGACATTCGGCACAGACATGCAAAGGCATATTGATGATTACATGCACTCGAGAATAAGCCTTGAAAAATTTGTTTCAATGACAAGGTATTCTGAAAGAGAGCTTAAAAAGTATGGTTATGTTAACCTGCTCGAATTTCTTAAAGAAAGCAATATAAAAACTATTGGTGTGGACATGCCCAATTTTATAGTAAAAAGCACAACAGCAGAAGCGAGCATAAGCGTATTTATCAACCAGTATTCTGGCTTTGATTTCTTCAACAGGGACCTGGCAACGACAAAAGCGGTTATTGGCAGATTGAATGAGGGAGAGGATGTTGCAATAGTTATTGGCGGAATTCACGCAAGAGAGGACCATCTTCCGTATATGATAGAGGAAGCATCATCAAAAAAGCCTGCAATTGTCTTTCAGCAGCCTTATCCAATAAGAAAGAGCACCAGCCTGGCAGGGGAATATGAAAGGTTTAAAGAGCTTGGACTGGGCAAAGGAAAGGCGCTTAAGGTTAATGGCAACTACAAGGAGTTCTATCTTAACATAGAGCCAGACATAAAAGAGATGCATGAATACATGAAAGAAAATTTTATTTCATCGCAGGAATAATCTGCAAACTAAAATGCCGAGAAAAAGAGTAATCAAAACTTCAGAATTCCACAAATCTCTGATTTGTAGTTTAGATAGTACTGGGAATTCTGATAGTGCTCAAGAACCCGAGCACGTCCTGTGTTTTAGCGCAGGGTTCTTGACATTCCGAAAACAGCGATGGTAAAATGCCCTCACTGCGGAAGCAGGAGCAGGCTCGAGATTCCAAAAGACAGCATAATAAACTCATTTGAATGCAAGAAATGCGGGCAGAAGACAATAACACCAATAATGAAATGCTGCATAATCTGCGCCTTCTCAGGCAAGAAATGCGCGCCTTCTTCAATAATGGAAGCAAAAATGAAAGGGCTGGAGATAAGATATTAGTAAAGTATATTTTGCATAACCGATTTGTTTTTAAAGTAAATTGCATTGGTTATTAAAATGAAATGCCTGTCTTCAATTGCAAGTTTCTTCTCAAAAAAAGAAGAAAGCCAGGAGGTAAAGGTTCTGAGAAAGTATGCAAAGGGCAGATTGATTGATTCTGAGGATAAATACTATATCGACAGAATGTCCAGAGTTGGCCTTATGACTACTGGCTATTCTCCCCGAGAGAAAAGATTAACAGCAAGAACATTAAGTCTGGGCGTAGAATACATACTCTGCGCCAACTGATTTTACGAAAATTGTCTACTTTGGTAGCCAGTCAAGCTTTATCATGTAGCCGGTTGTCTTTAACAGATTGTCAGTTATGCTGAAAATCCATGTTTTGTACATAGAGACAAACTTTTGAGCGTTTCCTTCNNAGGTTTTTGATTACATGCCCCATCCATGAAAAATATGTCTTTACTGCTGTTTCCGCGCCTTCTATTGTAAACAGGCTTATTTTCTCATCTGAAAGATTTTTGTTAATTGCAAGGTAGAATGTCAGCACAAGAAATATGATTAATCCAATTATAATCTTGTACTTAAGATGGCTCATCTTTGTAAACAGAAAGATTAACACCACCACCAGCAAAATTATCAGCCAAACTGCCATTTTCTCTTTTTATATTGTTTATTTGCTTTTACAAATATGAGCCGATATATAAATATTTCCTTTAGCTGAATGAAAAGGATAAGATTTAAAATCTGCCAATAGATATCATTTAATAGCCCTGTAGTCTAGTGGTCAAGGATGCGGCCCTCTGAAGGCTGCGACCCCGGTTCAAATCCGGGCAGGGCTATTAACAGATAAAAATGAGGAAGTTGTTTAAATTCAGATA
>DUGA01000010.1 GCA_013331615.1 Candidatus Woesearchaeota archaeon
GAACAGCTTTGTGTTAGTATTTAATTGTGCGTGAACTTCTAGGCCGATGACAATATCTGTTGTAAATTGATGTAAGACTTGTTTAGTCATTTTTTATGTTAATTATTTGTTTGTCTAAAGTTTATTTATTTTTTTGTAATTTATTTGGTTGGTTAAATCTTATTTATCTTAATCTATAATCATATTTGATGTTATTTCGTTTGTTAATTATTGTTCTTATTATTTATTATTATGTTTTAATTTTACCAATCAATTGTTTGCTTGTTTTTAAGTTTTATGCTTTCAAAAGAATAATCCTTTGCCAAATCACAATTTAAAATCCTTGAAATCATTTTGTGAAGCATTATTGTCTAAGCTACCTAAGTTTCCAAGCTCTGAGCTTCCTGAGCTGCTTGATGTATTTGAAAGGTCAAAAGAGCTGCCTGGGCCATCGCTGCTGCCTCCAGACTTGCCTTCATCCTCTTTTATCGATTCAGGGTCTGGCAACAAATAGTCAATCAATTCAACCAGATAATAATATACAGGGAAGAACAATATCATTGAAATTATCGCTTTGCCTAGTGCGATGTCTGAATTATAGACTAATGGGGTTATCATCAGCACAATATATGTAACTATCCTTATCCTTCCAATATAATGGGTTATGTTCTTGCCTTTTATGCCTTCATAGACTATCCATGCACCATAAGCAAATACTATTACAGATGCAAAAATATTGCCTGCAAGATGCCATCCTGTAATCAGTTTTGCTCCATGAAACCTTATGCTTGTCCTTGTCCAGTCGACAGCTGCCCATAATATGATGACTGCATTGCTGATTGCATTTCCTAAGCTTGTGCCCTTCTTTTCCTGAAAAAAGTCTGCAAAAATCCAGTTAAGGTATGTAGGGATGATGATCCAGAGCATCTCAAGATTGTATACAGGCGCAGCAAATAATGAAAACCATGTCTTCAATAATTCCCAGAAGTATGTCAGTATGGCTATTAATATCGGTGGCATGGTACCTCTTTTTTATAGTTAATATGTAATTATAATTATTAATCTAATTCTGATGTCTGATAATCTAATCTTAGCTATATATAATCTAACCCTAAATAACCAATCTATACAATTTATTATAATATAAACCTTTGCCTATTCAAACACAAATCCACATTTTTTACAGATTATCTCTTCGTTTTCAAACACGATCTCCTTGCTTTTACAGTTTGGACATTCTTTTGGTTTTTCTTCATTCTCTAATCCTTGCAAAGATTTTTGGGTGTAGTCGTATGCCATTTTTATCACGAATAGAGTATTCTAATAATAAGAAATAAAAGCGTTATTGTTTTTAAATTTTTGTAATTAGAATTATTAATCTTATTATTGGGTAATCCTTTTATCTGACTTAATAGACCCCATTCGCCAACCTTAATAATTTGCCTTCCTGCAGATGGTCTCCGACTAAAAGCATCCCGACTGGCAATCCATTCTCAAATCCTGCAGGCACATTCAGATGCGGCATCCCTGCAAGATTTGGACCTACTGTCATAATATCCATCATATAATTCTGTAATGGTGTTAATTTTTCTATTTCAGAAAATTTTGGAGGCAAAATTGGCATAGTTGGAGTAACTAATGCATCAAATCTCTTGAACAATCTTTTGTATTCATTAATAATCAGTGTTCTAACTTTTGCTGCCCTTATATAATATGCATCCCTGTAGCCAGACATCCTTGCAAAAGTACCAAGTATAATTCGTCTCTTTGCTTCTGCGCCAAAGTTTTTGCTTCTTACCTCAGAAAAATATTCATTAAAATTGCCTTCTAATTTTTCATTCTTGCCATACCTCATGCCACAATACATTGCCAGATTAGTAGATGCTTCGCTTACAGCAAGCAAATAATATGTTGGAACTGAATATTTCATTGTTAATGGCAAAGAAACTTCTTCTATCTCAACACCCTGGTTCTGAAGCTCTGTGATATTTTCCCAAACCATGTTTCTGACATCTTCACTCACTCCTTCACCAAACGCTTCCTTGACAACACCAATTTTCATGTCTCTGATCTTCCTGTTTCCGTTTTCAAGATATTTGCTGTGCTCTTCGTTTGGAACATTAAGTGTGGTGCTTTCATTAGTGTCATGGCCTGAGATAACTTCCATCACAAGAGCATTTTCATAGAGGTCTTTTGTTATTGGCCCTATCTTATCCAAGCTGCTGCCATAATCCATCATGCCATAACGTGAAACCCTGCCATAAGTTGGGCATAATCCATAGACGCTGCAGAAAGCTGCAGGCGCGACAATGCTGCCTCCAGTGCTTTCTCCCAACGAGACATGGGCAAATGAAGCTTTTTGTGTCATTCCTGAACTTCCACCAGAACTTCCTCCTGTTACTCTCTCCTTATCAAAAGGATTTAGAGGAATCTTAAAATCAACTCCAACATTTGCATTAAAGCTTCCAAATCCAAATTCATCCTGGGAAGTCTTGCCTATTATGATTGCATCTTCTTTCTTTAATCTGGCAACTACAGTTGCATCAAACAATGGCTTGTAATTATCAAGTATCTTGCTTCCTGCTCTTGATTCAACACCCTTTACACATATGCAGTCTTTAACGCTTACTAGCAATCCAGCAAGCTTGCCGACTTTTTTGTTTGCTTTTATCTTCCTGTCGATCTCTCTTGCCTGCTCTAATGCAGATTGTTCTGTGATTACGTTGAAATAATTATATTCAGAATTTATCTTTCTGGACTCATCTATCGCTCTTGCAGTATATTCTTCTACTGAAACTGTCTCGTTCCTTACGAATTCAAGGTATTGTTTGACTCTTGTGATGCCTTCCATTGAGCTCAATTATTATTCTTATTAATCTTTTCAGTTATTTTTATTTTTTATATTTATTAATATCACTTATCATTTTTATTATTTTGTTATTACAAGACGCTAGGGCCTTTAAAATATCCCTCTTTCTTATGCTCTGAGTTAGAAAGCGCTTCTTCGTTAGTGAAGCTTTTCTCGACAATATCATCCCTCAAAGAATTTTTTAGCTCAACAGGCTGGAAGCTTGGCTCAATATTATCCACATTGACTTCATTTAACTGCGAGAACGTATTTATGATCTCTTTTAATTCTGGGACAAACTTTTCTAGCTCCTTCTCAGTTAATTTTAATCTTGCAAGTGCTGCAACATGCTTGATCAGCTCTTTATTAATCTCTGTAGAAGTAATTGCAGAACTAGTAACTGTAGAAGCTTTCTCATCTGCTTGCTTGTCTTTAGCATCAATTTTTGCTTCTGTTTTTTGTTGTTCAGGCCTTTCTTGTTTATCTTCTGGATTTTTTTGTAAGCTAGTAGCCATCTTTGATCTTTGCTTTTAATTTTTTAATACATCAAACTATTTTTTGTTTATAAAAGTTGTGATTTATTTTGATGAAATAAAATTTTTAGCAACATTCGATTTATTTAGTGGATAATCCACACAAACTTAGTTTTTAGAAAGCCATTCCATCAACTGTTCAATAGCTCTTCTGCGAAACTTCTTTCTTTGTTCACAGTCTGGCATCTCTCCATAAGTTCTTTTTTGTGTATTTTCTCTAACAGGGCCTTTCTCTACTGGAATAAATATAGGATCATGACCAAAACCGTTCTTGCCGCGAATCTGTTCAGCAATTATTCCTTCTTCTATGCTAAGAAAACTAATTGCTTTCTTTCCAGGTTCGCAGTAAGCAATTGCACTCTTATAGAAACATTGCCTATTGGTTCTTCCGTTTTTCCCTATTTCTTTGATTCCGTCCATCAACTTTAATATTCCGTCTAAGCCTATTCTCTTATGTACATATGCAGTGCAAGTCCCAGGAAAATCTTTCAATGCAGTAATAAATATGCCCGAATCCTCGACTACAACAGCTTTTTTGAGTTTTTCAGAAATCATCTCTGCACTCATCTCAGCAATCTTTCTGCTGTCATCATGCCTTAGCTCAGGAAATTCTAATGCAATATGCTCCACTTTAATTTTAGGCTCTAGGATTGCTTTGAATTCACGTAGCTTGTTCAAGTTAGAGGTTACTAAAGTTATTGAAGTGATTTTATTTTTACTGTTGCTTTTATTTGATTTGTTAAGTTTATTATTTACCATCTAATCTAGTTATCAGAATTTGTATATAAATTTAATCAAAAATAACAAAAATTAATTATTAAATTAAAACTATATGTTATTTTCTAATCGCTCTTATAGTTATTTTTCATGTCAACAGTATATTTTATCAACTTGACTTTATGGTGCTTAATGAGCTTTACTACTTTCTCTACGCAATCTTTTGCATTAAAGCCAGCTACAATCGTTTCTAATTCTCTGACATCCATTGTTTTTCCAGCTAATTTATCAGCTGTGCCGCCAGAGCCTACAAATGCAACTGCAGGAGTCTGGTTTGTATATGCGTAAGCTGCTTCTGTCAGTGTGCCTACTCCGCCTTCAACTATAACGATGCCGTGAGATGATTGGATGTTCATAAGATTTCTTGCAAACCCGATGCCTGTTGGGATAATGACATCACAGAATTTGTTAGCTTCTTCTTTTGCGCTTCCTGGCAGAATACCAACGACTAATCCTCCAAAATCATGCGCGCCTTTAGATGCGCCTTCCATGACACCATGACCACCGCCTGTAACAAGGATATGGCCTGCTTTAGCAATCTCTTTGCCAACTTCATACGCGCATTTATAACCTTTTCTCGTGCAGATATTTCCTGCGCTACCCATCACTCCTATCTGAAATCGGTCTTTGTTTTGTTTTTTCATGCAGACACCTTTTTTGAATATGCTTATGTTAGTTAAACTGTTCTATTTTTAATATTACAAGTAATATCAATCTTTAATATAAATCTTTCTGATATTAAAAGTATGCCTTTATCTTATGCTTAACTTCTTCATGCACTAGCCAGACAACCAGCATTATTGCGTCTAAAGGAACAGCTAGCTCATGCGGAATCAATGCCAAGCAATAATTTGCATCGCTGAACGGCCAGAAAAAACTATATCCTCCAAATGAACAGTCTAGCACAAGATGGAACATTATTCCTATTGAGATGACTAAAAATATCAATGGCGCATGGCTGTGGTTGATATTCTTTGATATTTTGCTGCGCCTTATAAAGTAATAAACAACGAATAAAAAGAAAAATACCAATGCAAACAAAATAGTGTGGGTAAAATATCCATGAAAATTTATCTCTCTGCCAAGAATGAATGATGCAAGCCAGCTTAACGGTATATCTATATCAGGCAATAACCCTGCAATCCCTCCAACAAGAACTATGTATCTTGGAAATTGCTTCTCATCGCTAAGATAATGGCGTATTGCCTCGAAGAAAATCAAAGGTATTATGATGTGCGCGATTGCATTTGCCATATTATCTGTATGTATTATGTTAAAATATATAAACCTTAGCGAAACAAATATAAATAAACACTGATAACTTACTTATATTAATAACTGATTAGTATTTACGGGAAAACAGGTGTTTAGATGGCAGATGAAATAAAGGCAGAATATGAGAAGCTAAGAAAAAAGTATAGTTCTTTGCCTGACTATAATAAGCTCAATGATGAATTTGAGATCGCTAATATTGATTATCCTAATTTCTTATTGAGAGAGATAAGGCACAAGATGTGCGACAAAATAGTTGATTTTGCAAAAATATTTGAAGAATTGATTACTGCAGAGAGTTTTGTGAATATGCATGAGCTCAAAGCATTTGTTTCTGAAGATAAAAAAAAGATATTTGATTTATTTAGAGAGCTGATGAAGATAAACAGAAGTTCTCTTCTCTTAAGATTAACTGAAGATGACAAGGCAAATGCAAAGTTTATCGGAGATTCATTGCAGCAATGGATACAGCTAAAAAAAGAGATCCTGCCAGTATTGCAGAAACTTGAATCAGCATGGGATAATGATATTGATATCAAGCAGAAACTTACTTACTTTGGATAATATTCATACCTTAACTGAAATACAAATCATTTATCTGGTGATGCAAAAATGAAACTGATATTATTGGGTGCGCCAGGCGCAGGCAAAGGAACACTTGCAAAAAAGCTGATTGACAAATATTCTATCCCCCAGCTTTCTACAGGAGATATGCTGAGGGCAGCAGTAAAAGAAGGCACAGACCTTGGCAAGAAAGCAAAATCATTTATGGATTCTGGTGGTTTAGTTCCTGATCAATTAGTAATTGATATAATTGCTGAACGATTGAAGCAGAAAGACTGCAAAAACGGCTTTATTCTCGACGGATTTCCAAGAACAATTGCTCAGGCAGATGCTCTCGGTAAAATTGGTGCAAATGATAAGTCTGCTAAGATTGACCATGTCATAAGCTTAAATGTTGAAGATGAAGTTGTTGTCCACAGATTAGCAGGAAGAAGAACCTGCAAAGGCTGTGGTGCAATATTCCATGTTGAGAATCTGAAACCTAAAGTTTCCGGAAAATGCGATTCATGCAACGGTGAGCTTTACCAGAGGGATGATGACAAGGAAGAGACCATTAGAAACAGATTAAAGACTTTCAATGCCCAGACAAAGCCATTGATAGAATATTATTCTAAGAAAGGATTGATAGTTAACTTGGATGCAGAGCAGGAGCCTGATAAGATATTTGAGGATGCTGTTGGGAAATTGGAAGATAAAAAATAGGTCTTTCTAAAGTATAACCCTGCTTATCTCCTCTCTTCTGATCTAGAGAAAGTTAACACCACTTTTTCTTTAGCTTTTTGAGGAAGGCTAAATCCTTCTGATTGGGAATACAATATCGGCCAAACTTCGTAATAGTTTCTTGCAGAGAGCTCACGATCAGGATTTGCTGGATCGTTTTGTATTACACTCATGCTTCGCTTGTCTGGAATTCCCTGTATAAAATTATGTACCCAATCCCAAATGCCTCCTGCTTCAATATAGTCAAACGTAAGCGTAATCTTTCTGGTCGTTTCATTGACTTCTACCACTGGATAGACATCCTGTATTACTCCGGAAATCTCAACTTCAGAGTCTGTTTCAGGATTTCTTGACATTTGAGGGTTGATGCCGCTCGGATCCCTAAACATTGGGACACGTGTGTAATGTAAAGGAGCAGTCAATGTATATCTTGATCTGCCTTCAAAGCCAGGCTGAACATCTGTTAACAGGTATTGGCGATAATGCCAAGAGAATGCAACAGTCTCACGGTCCAATTCTTTGACTTTAATGGTCAAATTTATAGGGAGGTTTCTGTATCGTTCAATTTCAGTTTTCAACGGCCCATCATATTCAAATACCAATGGGAAGAGGGTAGCACGTCCAGGATTATCATCAGGATGAGTCTGAGTAAATCCAGGTATCTGTTCAATCTCTACAGTTGGTCCTGAGATTATTATTACTTCAATATCTTCTCCAACTCCCTCAATATCTACATTAACTATGTTGTCAGTAAAAGATTGTCCTAGATTAACAATAGGAGAAGGTTGTGGCTCTTTAGATCCTTCTTCAACAACTCTAATCTCTTCTGCAATTTCCTTGGTATTTTCTTTATTTCCATCTCCACCAAATATATTGATTATCCAACCAAAAAAATTGAGAATCTTCTGCATAAAGCCTGCTGCAGTGCATTTTCCATCTGCACAAAAATTACTTCCACACTCATAATTATTATTGCATGAAATACCGCTGTTCAATTGAGGTTTAATCTCTCTGTCTATGTCACAGTATTTTCCAGGTATCCTTATTCCTACAGGTATGCAATTATTGTTTTGG
This sequence comes from Candidatus Woesearchaeota archaeon, assembly GCA_013331615.1. Classification (GTDB taxonomy): domain Archaea; phylum Nanobdellota; class Nanobdellia; order Woesearchaeales; family UBA10200; genus UBA10200; species UBA10200 sp10200u. Next base: position 7,768 of record DUGA01000010.1, read on the forward strand.
TCTAAGCATCCTATGCTGCAAGTAGCTGGTTGAGTTCCTGTTATTTCAGTTTTCTTTTCTTCAGGAACTTGTGTTGTTTCTTCCGTCTCATCTTGTTCATCTACTTTTATTGCTGCTTCAGTTTCCTTCTCTTCAGGAGTTTCTATTGTTCCTCTAGTTTCACTCTCTTCAGGCACTTGTGTTGATATTTCATCTGAAGCTTGATTGTTTGCATTGCTGCAATACCCAAGCCTTGTATCTCCTTGGTAACAGCTTGAGCTTGAGCCATAAACTTGAGCACAATCGATATCAAGTTGCCTTAACTTGTCAACTCGAGTATCATCGCACACATATTCTGAAACAACTCTTGGATTATATGATTGGTGAAACCTACATCCATCATTGTATGTTCTGGTAGTTCCATCTGAGTAAGTGACTGTTACTGTGCCAACTGTTGCTGTGCTGTTGCCATCTGAATCCTGGCAGCTGACTGGAGTTACTTGTGCGGTTGCTACTGGAGATGTTGGTATAGGAGCTGATGCGCAAACTGCTCCTTTATCATTGCATCCATATTCACATTGAAGTTTAGAATAAAAGCATAAGCCGTCTATGCCTGCATATCCTCTATAATAGTACACTCCCTTAGAGCAATAACTGCCGCACTTTGGAGGTTCAGGAACACATTTATTAGTTACTTTATCACACCCTAAACTACATTGTTGGCTCAGATAATAACATTTTTGAGCTGCAGTACTATAAGAGCCTCTAAAATAATACACACTTTTATTACAATAGCTGTTGCATGATGTATCAACTGAACTTGCAGTAGCAGTTGATTCATTATGGCTTGCAAAAACAAAAGAACTACATAAGACTGCAAAAATTAATCCGAAAATAAATAACCTCTTTTTCATGGATTCTATAACAAGGTTATTCTATAAAAACCTTTTGGTAGAAAAATTTTAAAAACGCTATTAAGCAGGAACACTAAACTTTTTATCAAACAACCCTTTTAAACTTCTTCTCCAACTCATACAATGTCATGTTGATGATTGTAGGACGACCATGCGGGCAGTTGAATGGATTTTCGCATCCTGCAAGACGTTTCAACAGCTCACTCATCTGCGGCAAAGTAAGTGAATCGCCTGCTTTTATAGATGCTCTGCATGCCTTGGTTGCAATTTTGTGCTCGATAAATTCATCTGTGAGCTTGGTTGCATTGGTTGCTTCATTTATTACATCTTTCAGGAATTCTTTTGTATAAATTTTGCCTAATAGGATTGGAACTGACCTTACAACAAAAGTATTATTGCCAAACTCTTCTAGATTAAATCCAAGCTTCAGAAACAAATTAAGATTCTCTTGCAGCAACAGATATTCTTTTAATGTCAGATCAAGCACATCTGGCTTTAGCAATGGCTGCGATATTTGCTTGTTTGATTTTTTTAAAAATTCCTCAAAATTAACTCTCTCTTCAACTGCATGCTGGTCTAATATCAACAATCCAGAATCAGCTTCTGCCAAAATATATGTGCGATGCATCTGCCCAATTACAGACATAGCAGGCAGTTTCATCTCGACTCTAATCGGCTCTATAATTATGCCTGTATTAATATCAACACCATTTTCTTTTATTTTATCTGCATTTACAAATTCATCTGCACTAATTTGAGATAAATCAAGTGATGGCGATTCCAACAAAGTCTGCTTATCGCTTTCAAGAGCATATTTTCTTCTTGCATCTTCCATCTTGATATCATAAGGATTCTTTACATCTTTGTCTGAAATCTGTGGAATCAGTTCAGCAGCAAATGTAGTAAGAAGCGCAAGCTTTACTGCTTCAAAAACTGCTTCATACAGCTCAGTCTCTTTGCTTACTCTTATCTCTGACTTTGTCGGATGGACATTTACGTCAATCTTCTTTGGATCGATAGTGATGTTTAATATTGCAATAGGATGCCTATGCTCCATAAGCATTGTAGTATAGCCAGAATACAATGCATCTGTGATAACTTTGTTTTTTACGAATCTCTTGTTCACAAAGATCGACTGCATGCTCTTATCTGCTTTAGTGAAGCTTGGCTTGGAGATAAATCCCATTATCTCAATCTCATCTCTTACATAATTGACTGCCAATAATTGTTTTGCAGCATCTCTTCCATATATGTTTGCAACATTTGAAAGAGTGTCATTGGTTTTTGGAGATGAAAGCAAGACGTTGTCGTTATGTATCAGCTTAAAAGAAACTTGCGGATTTGCTAATGAGTATCTTATGATTATATCTACAATTGCTGCAAGTTCATGTTCAATGCTTTTCAAATATTTTTTACGCGCAGGAGTATTATAAAACAGGTCAAATACTTCTATTGTCGTGCCAGGATTGCATGCTGCTTCCTTAACTGCAGTTACTTTACCTACTTCGGTTTTTAATTGGGTTCCTTGGATATTTTGTATGGTAGATTGATCCCCTGAGTTTGTTCTAGTTGTTAATGCTAAATTACTTACTGCAGCGATGCTGGCTAAAGCTTCTCCTCTAAAACCAAGGGTATTAATAGAAAACAGGTCATCTGCATTGGAAATCTTGCTTGTCGCATGACGTTGGATAGCTAGCAATGCATCTTCCTTGTCCATGCCAAAGCCATTGTCAGAAACTTTTATATAACTCTTACCGCCTTCTCTCAGCTCTACTGCAATATTATTTGCATCAGCATCTAATGCATTCTCAACAAGCTCTTTAACTACATTTGCAGGCCTTTCGATAACTTCGCCTGCGGCTATTTTGTTTATGATCTCGTCGCTTAGCAATTGGATCTTTGGCATAATCTCAACTCATTATAATTCTAATAACTTTTTCTGCTTCTCTTTCTTTATCTTATCAACAATCTTATTAATCTCTTCTCTGTTGAATTTATTACTTGTCTCCTCTTTATCAAATTTAGTCTCAATCTTATTCTTTTCATTATTGAGTTCGGGTATCTTCTTTTCCTTTAGCTCTTCTTCCAACCTATCCCCTATCTCATCCTCAACTTCTAACATTTCCATTATCTGCTTGCTCCTATGGATGACAGTTTCTGGCATACCTGCTAATTTTGCAACATGGATGCCGTAACTCTTGTCTGTGCCTCCAGCTACAATCTTGCGCAGAAACACGATATCATTCTCTTTCTCTAAGACTGCAATATTATAATTTTTTATTGCAGGAAGATGCTCAGCCAATTTATTCAGCTGATGATAATGCGTTGCAAATAAAGTCTTTGCTTTATTATGCTCATGCAGATATTCAGCGACTGCCCATGCTATTGAAATTCCGTCAAATGTTGATGTGCCGCGTCCAATCTCATCCAAGATAACTAAACTTTTTTCAGTTGCATTATTTAGAATATTAGCTGTCTCATTCATCTCGACCATGAATGTGCTCTGACCATGTGTAAGATCATCATACGCTCCTACTCTCGTAAAAATTCTATCTACCACTCCAATCTCTGCTTTTTTTGCAGGCACAAAGCTGCCAATTTGTGCCATTAAGACAATTAATGCAATTTGGCGCATGTATGAGCTTTTGCCAGACATGTTTGGGCCAGTGATAATTTGTAATCTATTATTCTTATCAATCACACAGTCATTTGCAATAAAGTTTTTTTCTATCTGCTCAATTACAGGATGCTTGCTGTCATGCAAGATTATCCTCTCTTCATTATCAACTATTGGCTTTACATAATCATTTTCTGCGCCAACTTTTGCCAGAGAGCATAAAACATCCAGCAAAGATAATTTCTCTGCAATCTTCTGTATACTCTTTGTTTCAAAGCTGATCTTATTTATTATATCGGTAAATAGTTCATACTCTAGCCCGCAGATCTTTTCTTCTGCACCAAGAATTAAATTTTCATGCTCTTTTAGTTCTTCTGTAATAAACCTCTCAGAATTTACTTGAGTCTGCTTTCTCACATAATCTTTAGGAACTAAATGCAAGTTTGCTTTTGTGACTTCTATATAATATCCAAAGACATTGTTGAATCTTATCTTTAATGATCTTATCCCTGTCTTTTCTTTTTCTCTCTCTTCAAGCTGTGCAATATACTGCTTAGAGTTTCTGGAAACATCTTTTAGCTTATCAAGCTCAGGATTGAACCCTTGATTTATTATATTTCCTTCTCTTGTGCTTATAGGTGCATCTTCTTTTATTGCAGTCTCAATTATCTGCGCAATTTCAGCTAACTCTGGAATCTCATATATTTCTGTTAGCATATATGAAGCAAACTTTACTTCTCTCAATAATCTTTTTATCTCAGGAATGATGATTAAAGCGTTCTTTATCCCAACAAGATCACGTGCATTTGCTGTGCCAAAATTAACCCTGCTTATCAATCTCTCAATGTCAGATACTTTTGCTAGCAGATCTCTTATGTCATCTCTTAAAATTGATTGCTTGAAAAATATCTCAACTGCATCCTGCCTTGCTTTGATGCTGCCAACTTTTAACAATGGCTTTAACAGCCAAGATTTTAGTAATCTTGAGCCCATTGATGTCAATGTCTTGTCTAAGACTTCCAGTAACGTTGAATTTATAGAATTATCTCTTATGTTTCTGGCTAGCTCTAAGTTGCGTTGTGTTGCAGAGTCAAGCAGCATATATTCCTGATTATTCAACACATGGATTTTATTTATGTATTTTAAAGAGGTGCGTTGAGTGAATTTTAGATAGCTCAATAATGCTCCTGCTGCATTTATCGCAGATTCATGCTCTTGGTTCTGCTCGTCCAATCCATAACCTAAAAGATTTGCTGTGCTGAAATGCTCCAGCAATAATTTATATGCTGCTTCCTTCCAAAAATGCCTGTCATCAAATGAGTTGAAGACTACATTAGATGAATCACCTAAATTGGTGGAATAATTAGAATTGTCTGAAGCAGCTCTTGTATTTTTTGTAAATCTTCTCCTCAGTTGCGAAAGTAATTCAGTGTCTTCCAAACTTATTGGCAGTATGCATTCTTTAGGTTCATATCTTGCAATCTCATTGATCAGTTTATCGTAACTATCAACTGAAGCAACTAAAAATTCTCCTGTAGAGATATCAGCTAAGGCAATTCCAAATCTTAAGTTTTGTTTGCCGGGATTATCCTGTGTATCTGAACTGCATGATGCAGACTCACCTTGCCTGTTGATTGCCAAGATGTAATTATTTGATTTTTGATCTAAAATATTTGATTCCATCACAGTACCAGGAGTGATTACTCTCACAACATCTCTTTTTACGAGACCTTTTGCAAACTTCGGATTTTCCATCTGCTCGACTATGGTAACTTTATATCCTTTCTTGATCAATTTTCCAAGGTATTGGTCTAATGAATGAAACGGAATCCCTGCTAAAGGAGCCCTTGTCTCTCCTTTGCCGCGCGCTGTTAAAACAATATTCAGTTCTCTCGCTGCAGTCTTAGCATCCTCATAGAATGTCTCATAGAAATCCCCCATCCTGAAAAGCACAATAGTATCTGGATATTCCTGCTTCACTTTCATGTACTGCTGCATAGCCGGCGTAAGTTGCATTATCTAAAACCCCCAAGTATAAATCTAAATAAAAGGTATGATTCAATTCTAATGTATGTTAAATATGTTATTCCGACCTAAATATAAATAAGATAGGTTAAGCTAATCTATTACAATAAGAACTAAAATAACAGAGGCTATTAAAAATGTTTTTGTTTTAATATGGAACTAAGTTAAATATATATACTAGCACGAATATTAATATATCCTATAATCTAATTAGAATCAATCGCTTAAAAAAGAGGTCATCATGCCATTATTCAACCTAATCCAAGACATAAAAGACATAAACAGATTAAGGGAGATTCTTGCAGTATTATTTGAAGAAGGCTTTGGCTACTGGATCTCTAGGACTGCATTGGCTTCTCATGTTCCTTGGTATAGGAGAATATTTGCAGGAATAAAAAATAAATCAACTGAAGAATTAACTTTGCCTGTCAGGGTAAGAAGGGCAATGGAAAGGTTAGGGCCTACATTTGTAAAGCTTGGCCAGATACTTAGCTTAAGGCCAGACTTTGTGCCAAAAGAATACATCAAGGAATTTGAAAAGATGCAGGATCATGTTCCTGAGTTTTCTTATGAAGAGGCTAAGCAAACAGTTGAGCATGAACTTGGCAAATCCTTGAAAAGTGTTTTTAAAAGTTTTGATAAAAAGCCTATTGCATCTGCATCATTATCACAAGTTCATAAAGCAGTATTAAAGAATGGCAAAATTGTTGCAGTAAAGATACAGCGCCCAAATATTAGGGCAGTTATTGAAAAAGACATCCGATTGATGCTGCACATCGCTTCAATACTTGAAGAGCATTTTCCAGAAGCAAAGAAAATACATGCAGCAAAGATAGTTGAGGAGTTTGCTAGATGGACAGAACAGGAGATTGACTTTAGAAATGAAGCGAAGAATGCTATCAGATTCAGGCAAAATTTCCTTAATAATAATCATGTAGTCATACCTAAAGTCTATAATGAATACACAACAGGAAAACTCCTTGTCTTAGAGTTCTTAGACGGCACTGAGCTTAACCAAATAGGCACATTAGAGCATGCAAAAAATAAATATGATGTGCCGACTATTGTAAAATATGGGTTTCAGGGAATCTTGGAGCAAGTGTTTGTGCATGGTTTTTTCCATGCAGATCCTCATCCTGGCAATATCTTTATCATGAAAAATGGAAAGATAGGGTTAGTTGATTTTGGGATTGTAGGGCATTTTAATGAGAATCTGAAGAACAAAAGCATTGCGTTGTTCACAGGCATTATTGAAGGAGACAGTGCTAGGATCATCAAAACATTCTTGGAGATGGGGATGAACATTGAGCAAGTAAATTATGATGCATTTAAGGATGATTTAGAGCAGATACTTGCTGAGATGAAAGACACTTCTGTAAGTGATGTTAAAATCAGTTACATCTTGGATGATATCCTTAATCTTGCGCTTAAGCATAATGTCAGGATGCCTGTTGATTTTGTGCTTTTTGGGAAGACAATTGCTACATTAGAAGGCGTTGCTTTGAAGTATGATCCTGATTTTAAGATAATTGAAAGCAGCAAGCCATTGATTAGGAAATTAGCGCATAAAAAGTTCAGTGTCAGAGAGCATGCATTGAATATCTACAGGACATATTCCAGTTTTAAAGAGAGCATAAAGAACATCCCTATCTATACTCTTGAGATAATGAACAAAATTAGAGAAGGAAAGATAAAGATAGACATTGCAGACACTGACATCAAAACACTTAGCTTAGAGATGGAGCACAGCTCTGGCAATATTGCATTTGGGATGATAATTGCAGCATTGTTTGTAACAAGTGGCTTGATGCTGCAGAGCGATAAATTGCCGGTGTATAATGGGTATCCTATAGTCCCAATCGTTGGTATAGGCTTAGGATTTATCTTGACTTTATGGCTGCTACACAGGACTTTATTAGCAAGATATCTGAATTAGGATAAAAATTAAAATCTGATAATTGATATATAAGATATAAAAAATCATAAGAGGTGTTTTTTATGGCAAGAAGCTTGATTAAGGATGGATTGTATTTTTCAGTTGGTTTGGCAGCTGCATCAAAGGATACGGTCGAGAAGATAGTCAACAGGATTGTAAGGGAAGGATTGTTGAGTGTGACTGAAGGCAGAAAATTAGCAAAAGATGTCCTAAAAGCATCCAACAAAGCGCAAAAACAGTTGACTGGCGCAGTTGGTAAGCAGATACAGAATGCTGCTGAGCAGACACCATTTGCAACTAAAGCAGATCTCGAAAAGCTTAGAAAGCAGCTGATGGGTAAGAAATAACCAGTTAACCACTACATTTTATATGCTTGTTTTATGCATATATTTAGTCATGGTTGAAAGATTATACTTCTAAAATCAACAAAAATTAAAAATACAGCGTGATTATTCTATCTTATGCAATCCCAAATAATAGGAAAGATAATCACTTCACTAGATGGTTCTCTGAAGCTTAATGAGAATGAGGCGATAGAATTCAATCTCCCTGGATATAAGGCAGTGCCTATTTTTAAGACTAATTTTCATGCAATTGAACAAAGCAACAAAGAAAATAATGCAGATGATGGAAACAAAAATAATAATAATGTTATAACTAATACTAAGATTGCATTCATTGATGGCGGAAATGTAGAGCTTCTTTCTGCGCCTAATTTTTCACTTCAGTTTGTAAGGGTTTTTGCGTGCATTTTTCAGGATAATAAAAGAATATTCTCAAAGAAAAAAGAGTTTTATGTTCTAGCAAAATGTATTAATAGATTAAATGATGAGGGAAAAGCTGAACTGACTTATACTGCTGAGATATTTAATGCAAACAAAGAACCTGGAAAAGATGGAAAAACATTCATTGATGCTTCTGATTTGTTATTTGCAGCAAATGATGAGACAATAAGGGATGGTATCCATAATGCAAGCATTTCTGCAGTTGGAGAGATTGCAAGAAAGTTTGGGGAGCTTGCGCTTGCTAAGCAAATTGTTAATGAGCTAGGAGAAGATGGCATCATTGTTTTAGATGGGAGTTTGCAAGCTACAATAACAAACCATAAGAAGTATTTGGAGCAATTATATGCTTATGCGCATGAGAAAGGGATAGTTGTAAGTGCTCTTGCCAAAACATCGAGGTTATTTAGTAACAATGGAAACAGCATGGCTGGATTGTTAAATGAAATTAGCGCAAATACACAAGTAAATGGTGTAATCTGTAAAAACATTGCATGGTATTACTATCCTGTTGTTGAGATTGAGAATGACAACCACAAAGCAGAGCTATTTTTTGTCAAATTAAATAAGGCAAGCGAGTATGTTTTTAGGTTTGAGATATTTAAGGATTGCTTAGCTGAAAAAAAACAGGATTCTGCACTTTTAGCTGGATTTTTGTCTGAACTATTTTCTGCGATTGCAAATAACTCAAGAGATTTAGCTTTTCCAGGCTATCCTTATGGATTGATTTTTGCAGACAAGTTGGCTCGTGTCTCAAATAACGAGAAAGAATATCTTACGACAATGTTCCAGGCAAAAGCAGGGAAGAGTTGGCTAGTCATCAAGAAGTATCTTAATGCAGTAAACGCACATGATGTACTGGATAGAATCGGATGAATAGATTATATTAATGATTTATCCTTTTTTAGCATTTTCTCTTCTCCGTAATGGTAATAAAAGTTTATATACCCTCGAATAATTATACCTTATATTAGGCATGTACGGCTAAATAGTAGCTTGTACTATACGGTTTAGTCTATATCATTTAAATCAGGGAAAGAGAGGTGAATATTATTATGGCAAAAAAGAAAAAAGTAGCTAGAGCTGTTAGTGCTCCTGTCGTAAGTGCACCAGTAACTAGTCCAGCTAGTCCTGCACTGAAGACTTATGAGCGCAATCTAGGGCATCTTGCTTTTATTGCAGGCGTTATTGTCGCAATTATTGCAGGCATTTCAAGCTCAATTCTTGAAGAGCATGTTGTTACGCTTGTATTAGTTGTTCTTGGTCTTGTAGTAGGATTCATGAACATCACTTCAGAAGAATATACTGGCTTCTTAGTAGCAGCAATCGCATTGATGGTAGCTGGTGTAGCTGATGTTTTATCTATCCCATATGTGGGAGAGATTTTAAACAACATCTTAAGAAACATCGCAAAGTTTGTTGCTCCTGCAGCATTGGTCGTTGCATTGAAAGCAGTCAAGAAGCTTGCTGAATACCAGTAAGGATTTTTGTTTATTTTTTCTTTCTTCTTTTTTATCTTCTCTTAATTTTTCTTGTATTTCTTTTTTAATCCTCTCTGATGATTCTGTTTTTTGCAGGTTTTACAACCCATAGATTTATATAAAATAATATTTTACTTATAATCATGTACGACGTAATCGCAATAGGAAGCGCAACAATCGATGTGTTTTTGCAGACAGACAAGAGGTATGTGCGTAATAATCAGATTAAAGGCAATCATGTTGAGGAGTATTGCTTTCCTGTTGGCACAAAATTATTGGTAAGAAATTTAGAGTTTTCTACTGGCGGCGGAGGAACTAATACTTCAGTCGCATTTTCAAGGCTTGGATTAAAGACAGCATATCTTGGCAAATTAGGCAATGATAACCCAGCAAAAGTTGTTTTGGATGCGCTTAAGGCAGAGAAAGTTGACACCAGCTTAGTGGTCATTGAGAAAGAAGCCAGAAAAAATACTAAAACCTCTAAAATTCAAAAAAATTCTAAAAAGACAGGCTACTCTACAATCATAGACGCAGAAGGCGAAGATCGCACAATATTTGCGTTCAAAGGGGCAAATGATGATCTCTTGTTCAATGAGCTCAACCTGAAGAAGATCAAGCAAACACGCTGGATATATCTTGGCTCGATGATGGGAAGCTCATTCAATACTGCAGAAAAGATTGCTGAATTTGCGAGAAAGAACTGCATACCTTTGGCATTTAACACAAGCACATATCTTGCAAAAAAAGGACTTTCTTATTTAAAAAATATCTTGAGATGCACTACTCTTTTTGTGCTGAATAAAGAGGAAGCTGAGCTTCTGACAGGCAAAAAAGACGTAAATTTGCAGTTAAAAATGCTTCACAAGATCGATATAAAATATATTGCAATCACAGATGGCAGCAATCCTGCGCATGCCTGCGACGGAGAAAAGATCTACACCATCTATCCGAGAAAAGTTAAGATTAAGGAGACAACTGGCGCAGGAGATGCTTTTGCTGCTACGTTTGTCGCTGGGATATTAAAAACAAATAACACAAAACAAGCATTAGAGCTTGCTCTTGCAAATTCTGAAAGCGTAATAACTCATTACGGTGCAAAGAATCTACTGTTGCACTGGCACACTTTAACTGAGCACGTAAGAAAAAATCCTTATAGGATTGAGGAGAGAAGATTGTGATCAATATTCTGAGATAAATGTTTTTTGAAATTATCTTCTGACAGGAGCTAAAGGCACAGTGCCATTCTCATCTGGTAATTTTGTTCTGTCTAAGTCTGGAGTTTCTCCTGAATCAATTTCTGGCGCATTGTTCTGCAAGTAAGGGACACCTAATTGACCTAATATTCTGATTATAATATTATGCGTTGCTTGGCTAATCTGATAAAATACATCTTTTCTTAACAACAATAAGGGTATTGAGGTTATTCTTGTTTTTACAGCCTGTTCCGTGAATGTTATACCATTTACAGTTCCTTGTATAGCATAATCTGATGACTCTTCTATCTGCATAATATCTGATTCACATGGATGCATCCCATCTACATTTGCATCTACATATGTCTCACTATGGTCTTGGTTGTCAAGCCTATACAATGCAAGCTTTAGTTTACTTCCTTCTGGAATCTCTGCCGTTTCTTTTGTTGTCGTAGAGTAAGTAACAATAATATATACATCATCAACAAAGAATATTCCATTATATGTTATCTTATCATCTTCTGGGATTGCCTTTGCCTTATTTGCAAGATATAATGCTAGGGCCTTTTCTGGTGCCATAGAAGCATAATCAGGGATAGGAGGTGTAGGATTTGGAGCAGCACCAATAGATAATTGTAAATTATAATCTTCTGAGCTAACTGTTGATTCTGCAGATTGTTGTGGAGTTGTTGGAGTTAATGCTTTAGGTACAGAATCTCGTATATAATATGTGCATGAAGCAAGTGCAATTATTGGAACTCCATATGCTAGACCTTTAGCTGATTGCACAATTGTTTTTGCAGTTTTTATAATCTCATCAAGTGACATGCAGGTGCAAATTAATAAGTAGTATAAAAATATGACTGAGAATTGATTTAAGCCTTGAACATCATGCTGCTCTTTTGCTTGGCTTTAATCTTGCATATTCTTTTCTAAGCTGGTCAACATGCTCTCTAATCACCTGCCTAAAATTCTTGTATGCTTTGATAAAGCTTTCAGGATCCGTGTTTGGCAATGCTCCTCTTATATACGTTTCAGGATGGCCGTTTTGCTTTGAATCATATAGCTCAACATATCCTGATTGGTGAAGCTCATTTGGCATCTGAGATTTCGGATAAAATGATGATCCAGAAAATAAAACTGTTGAATCTTTTTCAATCGCCTGTAAGATAACTTCTGGGACATCTAAATGTTCTAATATATATTTCTTGGAGTCATGCTTTTCTTTCAGCAGATCTCGTTGGACAAAGCTATAAACATTAAGCCAAAAATAATAATTGCTGCCATCTAATCTTTCTTTTGCTGACATCTTGAAAAGCTTGAACAATCTTCTTCTTGTTTTTGCCAGCTCATGGCTGAATCCTTCAACATGGCCATTCATCACATCAAATGTGCCACCTAAAGCGACAAGGATCTGGGCAAGAGTTGAGCTTTGGTTAGTGTGATATGCAGGACCACCCTTGAGCTGTGCAAGATATTCTGCAGCTGTTTTATGAGGACCGATGACTTTGTCCAATATGCCATTTCTTCGTAATATATCCTGCGCTTCTTTGCTTGCATATAATGCACCTACTCTGGTTCCTGCGCGTTTTTCTACTTTTGAGCCGCTGTAATAAGTTATAACTGGAGTTCCTGGTGCAGCATCTCTCATGAATACAAACCTGTTTCTTCCATAGCCTTTGTAGACCATATCCTCGCAGAAGATCAGATTAGGTGCAACATCTTTTAATCCTGCTAATGCTTTTTTTTCTTTTTTGGATAAGACCCAGCCGCTTGGGTTTGAAGGGTCTATCATTATGCATGACTTGATCCTGTCTTTATCTTTTTGTCTCCATTTTGATATAGTCTTCTTAAGTTCAGTTATAGTATCTAGATGCAATTTTCCTTTTGGGTCAGAAGGGATTGGTATAATCTGCAAATTCTTATGCCCTGTCAATAATTGGTATGGGGGATAGAATGGCGTTATAATGAATACTATATCTCCGTCTTCAAAATGATCAGATTTGAAGAATGTATCTATCCCTTGAGAAACTCCTTGCGTAATAAGTATGTCATTGTAATTGATTCCTTTGCCGTTTGGCTTTACCTTATCATCTAAACTTCTATCGTGGTCATCCAAGATGCTCTTCATGTATATCTTAGCAACATCCAAGCCTTGGATTGGGCCATAAGGTATGCCTCGTATATATTGGAGCATCTCGTTATACAGCTTTACCTTAAATTTTCTTTTATCATTGTCATCATGAGATGGAACACCGGCAAGATGGTCCATGACTGCGCTTAAGTTTCTTGAAGCACGCTGTATAAACTGTTCTCCTAAGCCATGCTCTCTTGTAACTCTTTTAAGTATTCTCTCTAAAGTTGCAGGGCTTTTAGTTTTCTTAAATTCAATTAATGCGGCTTTGTCTGATGATAAGTAACTAGCTGCTAAAAACATATATCCAAATATCTCATCTCCCTCAACAGATGGCTGCGAATGCTCGTAAGATGGCGATCCGCGTGATAAGTCAACTACAGGCACTCCAGTTTTTGCAGAACAATATGCAGCATATTCTTTCAGGGTCTGCATCAGCCTGAATGGGTCCAGTTCCTTTATCAATCTCTTTAGCTCATCTCTTGGGACGCTGAATTGTGGTATTTCACCTGCTTTTTCTAGCCTGTCTTCTAAGCCTTTAGCCTTATCTTTACCCTCAACTTTAGCTGCTGCCATTGTAAATCACGGATAAATGTCTATTTTATAAATGTTTTGAGAAAAAACATCCTCTATTTATGTCATTACTTTTATAAATCTCATGCTAAGTTTTCATTATTTATCATTGAAATTAGGGTACTTTGTTGAAAATAAAGCCTAAGGGAAAATTAGAAAAAAATAATAAATGAGTAAAACTGGTAAATTGATCAGAAGAAAATGCCTACTGCATTAGAACGAGCATTGGAAAGAGTAATAATAACAAATCCAGAACGTAATCCGCCATCTAGCTTTAGGACTGAAAGAGATGTTTTAGTAGTAGATAGCAATGCGTTAGGGAATGATAACTCACGTGAATTGGTTGATTTTATCTATCAAAGAGGAAATGTGGTGACAGCTGTTGAGGTTGAAAAGGAATTAGCTGAAAATAGGAGATTACTCGGGATAAGGGATAAAAGGAGTAGGACTCAAAGGTCATTAAATGCGAATGATATAGGCTCAATCATTGTTGGGATTATCAAAGATAAAGGATGGTTATATAATATAAATGGAAGAAATCCGGAAGAAAGCAAGTATATGGATATTTTTTCACAGCATTTGCCAAAATACCAAGCATGTGCATTAACCAAGAAATATCTCTCAGAATGGTATGGAAAAATTAAGGCATTATTGGAGTGGAGAGTCAATGGTGGGGATAGAATAACTATTTGTGATCTAAGAGAAAGGGGCTCAGCAGTATATAGAGTCTTAGACAAATTGCTTGTGCATACAGATATTGTGCTAACTCCAGAAATTGATAGGATGAGGACAGAACTTGCTGCGCAGAAAGCTGAATCTGCAGAAAGATATAAAGGTAATCTGAATCAACTTTGCAACTATTTATCTGAAAGATATGGGTTAAGGATTAGGTGCGTTGATAAACAGGCAATCCTAGATGAGATGGTTGATTCTTTTAATAGCTCTGTAGATAGGATTTGGATCAGGATGTTAGGTGGAGCTATAAGGCAAGAGCATATAAATCAAGTAAGCCAAAGAATTCAACAAAGTTCCGAGCCTTCTCTTGCAGATAAAAACTTGGTCTTATTAAGCTATATAGTTGCTCATCCTCCTGGCACAAGATCAGTCATCTATAGCTCAGATAGAGACTTAGGCTACCTGCTTAAAATCAGGAAATCACTAGAGCAGATTCCAGGTGAAACCCCAAGAGAATTATATTAATTATATCCTCTAAGTGTATTTATTTATAATCATTCCCTTTCGATCTCATGCTCATCTTCCATATCATATTCAGTATGCCCGTGATGCACATCATGGCTTCCTGGATGCTTGTGTGCAGTGTTATTAGCATGGAGTTTCTTGTGGTGCCTTTTGCGCAGGTGATGTCTGATTTTCTCATTGGGATAGAAGTATAATTCAGCTAATACAGCTGCTCCTAATACTATAGTTGTCCAGATCAGGTTATTGCCTTCAAAAAATCTTAAGAATATGTTACCTTTCTTAGTTACAGATAATTTATCAGCTGCTACAATTTCTGGTGATTTCTTTTGCTCTTCTGTTGCCTGCTTTTGCTCACTTTTTTCTTCTTTCTTTACTTCAGGTTCTTTTGGTGCATCAGCAGCTTTCTCAACTTTAACAGCATTAGAGACTATTGCAAAATAGCTGAATCCTGGCGTTTCTGCACTATAAGTAACACTTTCCGCATCAGTCTTTACAACACTTGTTGAAAGCTGTGTCCAGGCATTTGATGAATATCGTGATAAAGCTACGTCTGTCTCTTTAAATCCGTTTGCATTCAGCCAATATTTTGTTACCTTAAATGTGATAGTTGCTTTATTCATATCTGTAGATTTCAGATTCTTTGGTGCTATCTCAATATATTGATAGACTTTCTCTGCTGCTGGCATCACAGTTGGCTTGTCTTTTAAGCTTGAGACTTTTATCTCAACATTAGAAAGTGATTTAACTGCTTCAAATCTTATCTCGCTGATAGCGATCTCTGGCTTATCTATTGAGGCTATAGGTGTAGCTCCTTGCTCTATTTTTGCAAAAGTATGTGTCTTAAATGATGCAACATTTTTTTCAGAAGCATCTTCTACTATAACTGCAGAAGCGCCACCTCCTCCGCCTCCACCACTAGAGCTTGATGGAGATACTGAGATGCATCCAGAGCTGCATGTTATCGTACCTGTATNNTTCCCATTGTCACTGTCCATGTATGAGAGGTTGTCTGACCATCTGTCATGCCATTTGTGGTTGCAGCAGCTTGCTGGCTTCCTATTGAACAACCGCCGCTTGTTACTGTAAATTTTAGCTCTGTATTCACGTTTCCTCCTACTGTTGCTTGTCCTGTAACATCTACACTTGCAGATGCTGCAGCAGAGCTAGCTGCGCTGCTTTCAGTGGTAAGCGAATCAACAACATTGACTGTTACTGAATTATCTGCAGGATATGTATCTGTCACATCATCAAGCATAATCCTTGCAAATCCATTTACTCCAGATTTTTTCCCTTTCAATCCTGAAAAGACAACTGATGTGGAAGCGCCTGAATTAACGTTTGTGTTAACAGCATTTGGATAGCTTGAGCTTTCCAGCCAGCTTGTTTCATCTGGAAATAAGGTTGCAGTACTCAAGCTTCC
>DUGA01000024.1 GCA_013331615.1 Candidatus Woesearchaeota archaeon
TTTAAATCCGACACCATGCTTCTTTTCCCTAAAGCCGCCTCTCATAACACCAGTGCCTTCGCAAAGGTCTCCATCAATTGTTGCCATACGCGCAGTTCCAATTCCGATTCTTCGCGCAACATCTATATTATTTACGACAATAGTATCTCCAAACACATGCAGAAAGACATTCTTATACTGGGGCTCATATTTTACAAGACTAGTGCAAAGGTCATGGACCCCTTCTGATTTGAGTATCTTTTTGATATCTGTGTTCTGATTCTTCTCAGGCACCCTTATCTTGTTCAAAGGGATAAAAGTAGCGATCCCAAGGCGATTGCTTTTAAGATATTTTATGCAATCAGCTGCAACCTTATCATCATCTACGACTATGCTCTGTATCCTGTTGCCAGCTGCAACTTCAAGCGCAAGAGAGTATTTAGCATTTACTTTGCCTAAGTCAGATACAAGGCCATGGATACCTCGTATTACATTTTTTGTCTTGCATTCCATGATCTTTTTGACTGCAATATTCTGCATCGAGCTTTCCTTGACAACCATGTTTCTTGCATTTAATTTGCTGTACTCTTCCTGGGTCATAAGAAGCTTTCTTCTTGCATCCCCAAGAGATGCAGCAAGCTCGCTGTCTTTTGTAAGGACAGAATTTAACCCCAGTATAGTATTTTTGAATAAGGATTTCTTATTTTTTAATTCAGTTATCTGGCCAGCATTTTCTCTCTCGACTTCCTTGACTTTCTTGATCTGCTCTTCAATGTTGTTAAGCTGAAACTCAAGCTTGTCTTTTTCTCTTAACATGTTCTGTTGCTGCTCTCTTAGCTGAGTTATCTCTTTCTGCTTTTCATCAGAAACTTTGTCAATCTCCTCAAGCTGCTTGTCTATATCTGTTGCTGTATCTATGCCGCGTTTTTCCTTGAATTTTTTTAACTGCACTTCAACCTGCTGCATCTCACTAGTCTTTTTCTGGACATCCTTAGCAAGAGCATCTTTCTCTCTGGATAATTTTGCAATATTTTCTTCATTATCTTTTAGGTCGCTAAGAAGCTGCTGTTTTCTTTGCTTGACTTTGACAATCTCGTTTTTGTA
Organism: Candidatus Woesearchaeota archaeon; assembly: GCA_013331615.1. Lineage (GTDB taxonomy): Archaea > Nanobdellota > Nanobdellia > Woesearchaeales > UBA10200 > UBA10200 > UBA10200 sp10200u. Next base: position 1,084 of record DUGA01000024.1, read on the forward strand.
TGTGTCAATCTTTGTTTTTTGTGTAGCAACATCAACCTTAAGCTTTTCTATCTCCCTTTGCATCGAGACTTGCTCTTTCTCTCCTTTCTGCTCAATCTCATTTGTTATCTGAGTAATAGAACTTTTCTTTTCTTCAATCTGTTTCTTCTGGTCATCAACTTCTGACTGCAGCTTCTCAAGCTTTTTTTTATATTCGGTTATTTCATCCAGCAACTTTTGCTTTGCTTTCTCATGCTTCAGAATCTTTATGTTAAGGTAAGAAGCTTTGTTTGTGTTAACTTTGTCGCTGAGCTCTTTATACTTCATCGCATGGTCCCTTTCTTTCTTCAGCTCTTTTAGGTAAGTGTTACGCTCTGCGAGAATGATCTCTGCTTCTTTGAGATGCTCATCAACTCTCTCTAACTCTCTAAGTGCTTTTTCTTTCTTTTCTTCGTAAACACCCATGCCAGAAATTTCCTCAATTATCTGCCTTCTCTCTATTCCACTCATTTCAACAAATCTTATTATATCGCCTTGAAGAACAATGTTGTAGCCATCTGGATTTATTTTTGCCGCGCTCAAAAGCTCAACAATCTCATTTCTTGTCTTTGTCTTATCATTTATCTTATACACGCTCTGGCCGCTTTGCTTGACTATTCTTGTTACTTTTATCTCTTGATCTTCAACAGGAAATGATTTTTTAGAATTATCAAAATGTATGCTAACTTCGCCAAAAGACGCTGGCTTTTTTGCTTTGCCACCGTTATATATCAAGTTTGAGGATTTTTCTGCTCTCAGAGCTTTTGCAGAGCTTCTTCCAAGAACAAAACAAAGAGCATCCCCTATGTTAGATTTTCCAGAACCGTTTGGCCCAAGTATACAGTTAAACCTTTCTCCAAACAGAAGCTCAGTCCTTTTCGCAAAAGACTTAAAGCCATGCAACACCATCTTATTGATTCTTGTCATACAACCTCTTTGATTAAAGATATGCTGATTTGATATGATACAGATTTGAATATACTTATTGAAAAAATATTTATAAACTATACCTGATTACCTATATTCGTTATATAATTACCTCTACACATGTTATAGGTTTTATTTGCTTTATAAAGTTTTCTATGAGAAGACAATGCCAAAAAAGTGAGTGATTTAGGAATTAGAATTACATTAAATTCCATATTAAACCTCACTTCCCTGCACCTAAGATGCTGCCAGCAACAAAGTTAAATCCTATCATCACAACAGTTGCAAGGAAACAATAGATTGTAGTCCCTTTCGTGACATTGATTCCTATGTTATATTTCTCACCAAGCTTGTCTGATCCATTTTCAATGCCATTTATCAGTATCGTCAATATGTATGCAAGCTGGATAACATAAATGCCAACAATCAGCTGAAAATAAAATGCAGGGATCCCATCACCAAACATATCACTTAAGCCGCCTGGCATGCCTGCGCCTGTTGCGCTTCCTGCTTGGATCTTCTTCATCTGCGTGCTTAGTTTTCCTAAGATTGTTGTGATCATTGAAGTTATGCCAATTACAATCCCAGATATTACAGGAGTCAAAAACTTGATCTGTGATTTCATTGAAGAGATCGTTTCTGACATTAGATCTTGCAATCTCTCATTTACAGTATGCATCTGTTTGATATATTGGCTGATGTTCATCAATGCTTGTGCAGCGACTAATGGGCCTTTTTTTGAGCTCTCAGTAAGGACTTTCATGCTACTCTCTATCAACGCGCTTGGAAACTGCAATAATGCGCCATGATGAGGATCAAATATCGCTTGGTCAACACTCATGCCTTGCCTCATAATATTATTAGAGACTGCCTGAAAAAATTGTCCAGAGATGCTGCCTTCCATGCTTGATGCAACTTTTGCAAACGCAATTTCCGCTGGAATACCGTCTCCCAAACGGTTGCCTAGCTGGAATAATGCAGCTGCAAATTCGTTTTCAAGCTCTTTTGAACGGTTTCTGATCTCGATAACATTGGTTGACTGTAATTTATAATACAAGCCAATAGCTAAACCTATGCCTAAAATGATGCCAACAGATAATATTGAAGCGCCTAATCCAAACGGTCCTATGATTAATGGCTCATTGGTCTCTGGATCTGTTATTTTCTGGCTTTGCTTATACCCCATAAAGCAAAATTTTGAACCGCATTCAGATAAGCCATCTTCTCCGCCAAACCCAAAATCTTTCACGCCTAATGCATGAAGATAGATTGGGCTGAAGCCTATTATTATACAAACAACTGCAATACCTATGCACATGTACAACGGATCCATCTTTAATTTTACACCAAAAAATTCCATGCTCATCTTTTTCTCATCTGCAAGCTCAGGATCCTCGCTTATATCAGTATCACCATAACCGGTAGGCCTGCTTGCTAATATGCTTGTGCCCATGTAATAGACTAAAAATGGCAGCCCAAGATTGTAAAGCGCCGAGATATGAAACCATTGCACACCCTCCATAAAGCTGACCATCAACGGCNNTGCGTTTCAACATCCCAGAGAACTTTTCTTAGATCAAGAGCAAGCGGCGGAGATAGATGTTTGCTGGCAAATTCAATAGCTAACTCCAGGTTAGAAGTATGCCTCATATAAGATACGACATAGAACACGCTTAATACCATCTGATTTGATGCAGCCATTCTCCAGGAATTTGCAAACATTAATGGCACATTTCCAAATGGCATGATCATGGCTGCTCCAGAGCCTACAAAAAACACAATCATGAACATGCTACC
>DUGA01000018.1 GCA_013331615.1 Candidatus Woesearchaeota archaeon
TCATAGAAAAAGAAGGTGTATTAATTGGGATATATCATGGCAGGGGGCCAGCTAAAAGAGTCCTCGATTTTGTTGTTGAAGAGTTTAAGAATGACAAGGTTGATGTTGTTATATTCGGACATTCTCATTGCGCAATAAAAGAGGTAATTGACGGGGTTTTATATTTTAATCCGGGCAGCCCTAATGATAAATTTTGTGCGCCTTATTGTGCATATGGAATTTTAGAAGTTCAGGATGGAGAAGTTGATGCTAAACTTATTAAAGTTAAATGAAGCCTTCAAAGCTCCTTGGGGACCTAGAAAGGTTTCTGTCCCAACGATGTTAACAAATTGTATGATGGTTGAGGCAATAAAATGGATAAGCTCTGGGCACCATGGAGAATAAAGTATATAACTGAGGATCTTAAAAAATCCTCTGGTTGTGTTTTCTGCAGAATAGTAAAAGAGAAAAAAGATAAGAAGAACTTTGTTGTTATTCGGCGCAATCATTGTTTTGCTGTTCTTAATATTTATCCTTACAATAATGGTCATACCTTAATAGTAATAAATCGGCATGTTAATGATTTAGACAAGTTGAATAAAGAAGAAAGAGACGAATTCTTGGACCTTCTTATTGAAACAAAAACGCTAATACAGAAGACTATCAGTCCGGCGGGTTTTAATATAGGCATGAATCTTGGAAGAGTTGCTGGAGCAGGATGCCCTGGACATTTGCATATACATGTAGTGCCAAGATGGGCAGGGGATATTAATTTTATGCCTGTTGTTAGTGGAATAAAGGTTATTTCCCAATCGTTGAAGACTTTGCATAAGGAGTTATGTGATGTTCACAAGAGAAAAAATTGAAGCTCTCGAAGAAAAGAATCTTGCTCCGTATGCAATGAAGAGTAAATATACAGCAGGCCGCAAATATCAGGAACCAAAGTGCGCGAATAGAACATGTTACCAAAGGGACAGAGACCGTATAGTCCATTCAGAAGCTTTTAGGAAACTTGAATATAAGACTCAAGTATTTGTTATCTTCGAAGGTGATTACTACCGAACACGTTTAACCCACACAATTGAAGTCGCTCAAATAGCAAGAAGTATAGGAAGAAGTTTGCAATTAAATGAGGACCTTATTGAGGCTATTGCTTTGGCTCATGACTTGGGGCACTCTCCTTTTGGTCATGCGGGAGAGATCGCTTTAAATTCGTTAATGAAAGGTATTGGGGGTTTTAACCATAACTTCCACAGTTTTGAAATTGTTACCGAAATCGAGAAACGCTATCCTGGGTTTAAAGGCCTGAATCTTTCTCAAGAAGTCCTTATAGGGATCTTAAAACACGAGACAGATTATGATGATAAGGGAGATTTCGAAGAGTATAGAAATATTGGGCCGACATTTGAAGCAAAAGTTGTCGACGTTGCTGATGGATTAGCTTATTTATCGCATGACATAGACGATGGCCTTACTTCAGGATGTATTTCAAAGGAAGACTTGATGGAAAGTCAATTATGGCAGAAGGCGGCGTCTAAGATTGATTCTGGCCTTGAAAAAAGTAATATTGAAATGTTTAAATATCAGATTGTTAGGGCATTGATAGATGTGCAGATAAAGGATATGCTTGGTTATTCAGATGAAAAACTCGAAGAAAGTGGTTTCAAATCTTCAGATGAAGTCAAAAATTATAATTTGAAAAGATCGAAACATGTCATTATTGGGTATAGTCCCGAGATGAAGAGTCAAAGAGATTTTCTTCAGGACCTTGTTAATGAAAAATTATACAAGCATTTTCGAGTCGAGAGGATGACATCTAAAGCTAGTAGAATAATCAATGATTTATTTAAGGTATATAAAGATAATCCTATGCAGCTGCCTTATGCTGTGTATCCTAGAGACAGAGCTTATTCTGAAGAAGAAAAGCTAAAGATAATTTGTAATCATATTGCATTAATGACAGATAGGTTTGCATTAGATGAACACAAAAAATTATTTAACCCATACCAAAAAGTATAACCTGGTCCTTTCTGCTGTTCACATGGTTTACAGGTTGGTTAATTCTACGTTCAACGTGCAGGAGTTGGCTTTGCGGCTGACTCGGCTTTTATGCCAATTTATTAAAGCAAGCTCATCAAGCATTTATATCCTTGACCCTGCAAAAGGGAAAGTTTGCTTGATCGCGATTTATGACAATAAAATCAATATACTTGTTGAGAAAAAGAAAGATCTTGCTAAGATTTCTAGTAAGGAGTTAAAAGTTACTCAAGGTGATTCAATTGCTGAAAAACATATGATAGGGCTGCCTTTAGTCTCTGATGAAAATATTGGAGCAATTTTTATTAAAAGAAAAAGGAGAGAGCCGGCATTTACGGATTTTGATAGAGAGATTCTTGCTGTTGTAGCTGAGCAAGCAGTTACAGCTATAAAAAATCTTCAGCTTTATGAAAAACAGCAAAAAGTAATTATAGGCAGTATTGAGTTTATTGGAAAGTTGTTAAAGAAGCACGGGCATTCCTCAAGGACTGCACATATGCCTGCGTTCTTTCAAATGATAAATGCAATTGCGAAAAAATTGAAGATGAATTCTGATGATATTGACCATCTTTATTATGCCTGTATTTTGCGAGATGCCGGAGCCATTGATGTTCCATATAACTTCTTGTTAAAAAGAGGTCAGCTTACACAGGAGGAATTTAAGCTAGTGCGTAAGCAGCCAAAAAAGAATGTCGATCTTTTAAAGCCGGTTGAATTTTTAAAGCCTGTTTTGCCGATCATACTTTATCATCATGAAAAGTATGATGGGTCTGGTTATCCATCGGGTCTGAAAAAAAACCAGATTCCCTTAGGAGCAAGGGTTATGGCTGTTGTTGAAGCTTTTGAAGCAATGACAGTTGAACGTCCATATAAAACAAGATTGTCAGTCGATGATGCAATTGCTGAGATTAGGTATAACAGCGGAACGCAGTTTGATCCAAAGGTAGTTGATGTTTTTGTAGAACTGTCTAGCCAAAAAAAGTTCAGAAATTACTTGAGTTCTTCTTATAAACATAACTATAATTAACATTATGGATATTAATAATAAGCCTTATTCTCAATTTGAATTGTTTCCGGATTCTAATGTAAGGAAAATTGCAGGATCTGTTAAACATGGTAATTTTTTCAGGGGTTTTACTTTTACACCTGAAAATGTTATAACTGCGATTATTATAATTATAGTAAGTTTTGTAGTGTTGTTTTCCTTTGGGGTTGAAAGAGGCAAAAAGGTAGCTAAAATGTCCAATGGCCCGAAAAATGACTCAATTGAAAAAAAAGCTGTTCAAATTAATGTAAATAGTGTATCATTGCTTCCTTCTGATGAAGTGAAAGTTTCTGAAAATAATGAAATTGAGAAGGTTGAGCTTGCAGGTATTGGTCAGAGAAATATTGGCGAGAACGAAGCAATCCTAAATCTTCCGCAAGAAGTTAATGAAGCGAATCAGAATGTTTTTACCATTCAAATTGCCTCTTTCAAACAAAAGAAAAATGCACAGATGGAGGCTGAAAAGCTTAATGGTATAGGGGAGGATGTTTTTGTGTTATCTAAAGGCGATCATTTAATTGTTTGCGTTGGACGGTTTAAGAAACGCGAAGAAGCAAAAACGTTTTCTAATAAAGTAAAGTCTAAATATAATGATTTTTTAATAAGGAGATTGTAAGATGTCGTTACACCCATCTTTAAAGGTCGATACAGCTGGAGCACAACAAAGAACAGTTCTTTCAAGAATTGAACGGATAAAAGATCTTATGAAAAAAGGTCTTTGGGTTGATGGTCAATCTGTTACGTCTTTACCAAAAACAAAGATTGTCAAAGTCAAGGCTAGGAAGAAAAAGGCTGAGGCTGAAGATAAGGATAAAGAAACTGAGAATAAAGAAGCTGAGAAGAAACAGTAGTGTATTTATTTTTGGCAATTTATTTTAGTTCTACCTGTTGGATCGTCAGAAAAGAATAAGTTCAATAAATCTTTTGCTGTTTATTAATAACCTATTTTGTTCCGCTTAGCGGTCAAAAAAATACTCCACATTAACCTTCAAAATGATTCTACGATTTGCTTTTCTATCAATATTATTTTGCATGATGAACCTAAATGTATGCTGTGTTTTTGTCTCTGCGGCTTCAGTGCAGGAGTTTTTTCCATTTCTGGGTGAAGTGATTTCTGAAAAAGTCAATACTCGTGCAGGGCAGAGCGTTAATTTTGAGATGCTTTGTTTTGTGAATAATGGTGATAAGCTGGTTGTTATAGAGAGAGATTATAGCTGGTATAAGGTTATGCTTCCGGAGAGCGCGGATAATTTTATCAGCACTAAATATGTTGAGCTTATAGAACCTGATTTTGGTGAAATAATTGGGGATCAAGTTAATATTAGGAGCAAAAGCGATACGGCTTCAAGTATTATAGGACAGCTTGTTAGAGGTGATAAGGTTATGATCTTAAGCGAAGAGGAAGGCTTCTACAAAATTTATCCTCACAAGAAAAGCTATGGCTGGATAGCTGACAAATATATAAAGTTCAAGTCAAGGGACATTTCGAGCTATAAAAGAAATTTATCTGATGAAAAAGAAAGAGAGCTGTTGTTAAAAAAGCAAGAAGAAGAGAGAATTGCTGAAGAGTTAAAGAGCATAGTTACAATAGTGGGGATCGTTAAGACCCAAGAAAACGTTGAATTAGATGGCTTGGTCTTTATGCTCATTGCTGATGATAGTTCAGTTTATTATATAAAAGGGTTTAATGAGGTGCTTGGTGACTTTGTGAATAAGAAAGTCAGGGTTCAGGGAAAAGTTGACAAAAATGCAGAAGCAATAGTTTCGCATCCTATTGTTAATGCTTTAAAATTTCAGCTGNNTGTTTTTGGCTGGGCTAAGCCGGTTCCTGTTATGTTCTCAAAATTGAAAAATCCCAAGAGAGATATGATATGGGTCGGATTATCAGGGCCAGCGATTAATATTGCAATAGCAGTTCTTCTGAGCAGGATCTTCATTGTTGGTTTGCCAAATGCTATTGAGTCATTGATAGAGATCGCCATTTATATGAATATTTTACTTGCGGTTTTCAACCTTATTCCTATCCCGCCGCTGGATGGGTCGAGGATCGTAATGGGATTATTGCCTGATAAAATCGCAATGAAATATTCAAGCATTGAGCGCTATGGGATATTAATAGTGTTTGGCTTGTTGTATTTAGGTGCTTTCAAGATAATAGTTCTGCCGATAATCTTGGTTGTAGGCAAAATGTTGGGAGTTGATTTTTAATGCAAAAAGTTACCCTTAAGTTAAAAGAAAATTCTTATGATATTGTTGTTGGAAATAATACTATGCCAAAATTAGGGGCATACTTGCGCTCTCTTAATATTGGCAATGATGCAATTATGATCACGAACCCAGTTGTAAAAAAATTTCATGGAAAAGCAGTTGAAACAAGTCTTAAGAAAAGCGGTTTTTCTGTAAAGGTCTTTGAGGTCCCAGATGGGGAAAAGTCAAAGTCAGCAAAGCATGCGTTTTAATTGATAGGGAAAATTGCAGTGTACGATTGTTTTAAGCGGCCATTTATTGTTGCTTTGGGTGGCGGAGTTATTGGAGACCTTGCAGGCTACGTTGCCTCAACTTACAAAAGGGGGATACCTTATGTCCAGGTGCCAACAACATTTTTGGCGCAAGTGGATTCCTCAATCGGAGGTAAGGTTGCGATCGATCTTCCTGTCGGGAAAAATCTTGTCGGGGCTTTTTATCAGCCAAAGGTTGTCTGGAGCGATGTTGCGACTTTGCTGACACTGGATAAGCGTCAGGTTCTTAATGGTTTTGCGGAAGCAGTCAAGTATGGGATTATTAAAGATAAGAAGCTGTTTGATCATATTCTTGAGAATAAGAAAAAACTGATAGAGCTGGATGCTAATGTCTTGGCTGATGTTGTATCAGAATGCAGCCGCATAAAAGCAGAAGTGGTTTCTAAGGATGAGAAAGAGACCAAAGGCATTAGAACCATATTGAACTTTGGACATACGGTTGGCCATGCCGTGGAGGCTGCGGGAAATTATCATGGATATCATCATGGAGAGGCTGTTGCTTTGGGCATGAGAGCGGCGGTTGAAATTTCTTTTAAATTAGGGTTAGTCAGTCAAAAAAATGCGGATCTTGTTAATGATGTCCTGAACGAGATCGGATTGCCGCAGTTTATTCAAAAATGTAAGCTTTCAGATATTATGCGTGTTATGAAACACGATAAAAAATTTATATCTGGAAAAAATA
>DUGA01000033.1 GCA_013331615.1 Candidatus Woesearchaeota archaeon
TTCTTCTGCCAGCTGTAGCTTCTCATCCTTGCTGATCTTCCATAACCGCAGCTTGCGCACTTATTCTTTCTTATATGGAACTTTCTGAAACCGCATCTTCGGCAATATATCATGTTCTTCTTGCCAGACTTCTTGCCCATTGATGCTGTTCCTTTTGACATTTTTTCTCACCAGATAAGTTATATCCAAATAAATGTTATAACACAATTTAAGCTAATGAATTAAAATCAACTTTAATTATGCTGTTGAAATAATCGTTATTGTATCCCCTCTGATAAATACAGTACCGACTTTTCTCACAACTTCACCGTTTGATCGCTCTTCTGCATCATCTAACACAACATTGATGTGTATGTCAAATGCATTTAAGCTTCCGATAAATTGCTTGCCGCCTTTCAGCTCGACAATTACTCTCTTGTTTCTTGCCCTGTTCAGAGCATCTAATGGTCTTGATTGTTCCATACTTGCACCTCAAATACAATAAAAAATGTTAATATCCATAAAACTGCTGTCTTATATTTAAATGTTTTCAATGAAATACGATATTTATTCCTTATTTTAAGGATTTTACCGACCATTATAACCTATTTACCCTGGCTTCACCTTTCTTATCATAGCTCATGCCATAGCTGAATTTAGGTTCTGACTTTTTGTTGCCTTTGAGCTCATCTAATTTTAACAAGATTTCGTCTTTTCTCTTGTAATCAAGATCAACTGCTTTTTCATATGAAGCAATGGCCTCTTTTGTTCTTCCTAGTTTTTCATACACGATGCCAAGATTAAAATGTGCGCGTCCATTTGTTGGACAGAGTACAAGTGCGCTTTGTAATGATGCAATCGCCTTGTCAAACAATTTCAGTTTCTCAAATACAGCGCCAAGATTGGTAAGCGCATTTATGTTTTGAGGATCAATAAGCAATCCTTGCTGCAATGCTTCAGCAGCTTCTCCAAGCAGGTTCATTTTTGTATAGCAGACACCTAAGCTGAAATATGCGTCTTTGAATTTGGTATTAGCTTTCCCAACATCTTGTGATTTTTTCTCTTTATCTTTTTCACTCAAATTTTTTTTATCACTTTCGATTGCTTTTTGGTAGCATTCTACAGCAGCGCTATAATCTTCCAGATTCTGGAAAGCTTCTCCCATGCAATGGAATGCTTCAGTAAAATCTTTCCTTATGCTGAGTGTTTTTGCCAGCAATGCAATAGCTTCCTTATTCTTACCGATATAGCGGTAGAATGTTGCAAGCTCAAAAAGAGCTTTTGCGCTGTCTGGATTTTCTGTAGCCTTTGTTTCCAGAAGATTGAGATACATGGCTAATTTCTTCTCTTTGCTCTCCTCAGAACGCTTGAATTTGAAATGATGGATAGGAACATCAGCTGCATATATTTTTCCCGCTGCTTCATTAATGGAATATTCTATAAGCTCATGGATGACGTTTCTAAAACGGAATTCTTTCTTATTCCTGAAAAGCCTTGTCAATCGAGAAGGAACCCAGCCAATATAGCCTTCGCATTCTTTATATACATCATTTCCGCGATATTCAAAAGCTTCCCTGTTGAATTCGTCTGTGTAGCTTCTCTGCACAAAACTAAATCCGGAATATTGCTTATAGATTTTGTTAGAGATAAAATCTTTGATCTTAAAATGGTCTTCTTTTGCAACAATTTCATCTGCATCAATGATTAATATCCAGTCACCTGTTGCGTTTTCGATTGAGAAGTTTCTTGCTGCAGAGAAATCATTTGTCCATTTGAAATCATGCAATTTTAAGTTAGGGAAAGTTTTTTTAAAGTCAATTATAATCTCTTTCGTCTTATCTGTTGAGCCAGTATCTGCTATCACTATCTCATCTGCCAGCTCTTTTAGTGAGTTTAGGCAGTTTGCTATGAACTGTTCTTCGTTTTTGACGATCATGCATGCGCTTAGTTTTACCATAGTTTAGCTATAATTAAGTTAATATTTATATGTTTTGTTGATTCTATTTCAAAAGATTTATAAAAAGTCCATAGTTCTAGATGATTATAGCGAGGTGGAGCAGCCAGGAGTGCTCGATGGGCTCATAACCCATAGGTCGGTGGAAGTCCATAAAAAGGACTGCCGAATTCAAATCCACCCCTCGCTAGTCAAAAATATCTGCTTGAGAGGAAGATTTTTCTTTCAAGCAGATTTATTTATTATCCAAGATTTTCTTTGAAATAATACTTTTTAATTTTATTAAGATGCTTCGGACTCGAGAAATTTATTTTTTCTATCCATAATTGTAAGTTTTGAAATCCGTTTAAATCCAGCCTGCTAATTATATTAAATCCTTTCTTAAATCTAGGATCAAATATCTGGCGGTTATAACTTTCTACAACTTTAAACCCCATCTCTTTCAATTCTTTAACAACTTCTTTGATCAACTTTTCGCTTGAAGAGGAGAGGCTGATTACAGGATAATATGGCTCTTTTCTATACCTTTTCTTAAAGCACATGCAACCATCTGTGTCAAAGAGACCTCTTATAAAAGGTACGAGAAATTCTCTGTTGTCTTTGAATATTTCAGGAATTCCTAATCGCTGATCTTTTTTACCTTTGATAAGCCCAGTCTTTTCTGTCAAAAATATAAGCAATCCTTTTGAAACAACAACAAAGCCGTAAGTTGTATTTGTATCCTGCAACCGTATATTTGGCATAAATCCAAATGTTTTGTTGAAATATGGACCTATTACTTCATGATAAAGCTCTTGCTCATCTTTAGGATTCCCCACTATTTTTAGAACACAATCTTTTTTATCTTGTCTTTGATATATGCTTCCATCTCCAACAATTATCCCGCATAGATACGCTAATTCTTGAGAGAGCTTATTAGGTAATTTTAGTCCTTTTTTTAGATCATATCTACTAAATTTTATATCTGTTAAGTCAAATTCCATTTTAATCATCCTCCAAACTTTCATCTGGTTAAGTTTGGATCACTCCCAGAAAAAGATGATGAGCAATACTTCGTAAAAGAATTTTGCTAGCAGGCAAAAGGCTTAATTTGGAAGTTTTGCGTATCGTTTTCTGTAAAATAGAAAGATGTTCTTATTTATATACATTGCCTGTGTTTGTCCAGTGCCGAAGGAGAATGTCCAGTGGAAAATAAGGAGAATTTGTCATTTCTACCCCATTTCTTTTCCATATAAACAATAAAGTATAAATATGAGTAAACAAACTTAAACAAGTTACATAAAAAATAATAATCCATTAGGATAATATTAGATTTATACTAAAAATGAGGTGTTGATTATTCCGCGCGGTAGACCAGTGCATTCTGTCATTCGCCAGAACATAGTTGAGATACTATACTTCTTTGGTAAAGGCTATGGTTATGATATATATAGAATCTACTGTGACCTGTTTCCAAAAGTCACCTTAAGAAGCATCTACTATCATTTGCGCAAAGGCGTCTCTCTCGAAGAGCTAAAGGTCGAGAAAGTTGTTGTTGAGCAAGGAGATTATTCCTGGGGCACTCAAGTGGAAAAGATATATTATTCGCTCGGCAAAAAAGCGCAGCCTAAGATGTTAGATATAGTTAAAAAATATTTTGATGATAAAGAAATCAACAACGCCGTAGAAATCAGCAAAAAGTCAGAAAACAATAACACAACAGCTGAAACTAAAGTTATGCTAAAAGAGGTTTTAGTGCAATGAGAGACAGAATTAATAAAAACGCAAAAATAGGATTGCTGTTTTTTGTGATATTAATAGTAATTGCTTTAGTAATTTTGCCAACAATTATCCTTAGTTCTAACCATGATGCTAATAACTTAGCAGATAACAAAAAAAACCAGATTAATTTACTTAACGCAAAAATAGAGAAGATTGGAAATGAAAAATTAGGAGAGATAAAAAAGTCAGAATTTTCAGTCGCATCACAGGACGATAACAATAATAATAAAAATAAAAAATTATACATACTCCAGTTTGCAGACAGCATTAGAGATGAATGGAAGCAAGAGCTGGAGCAAAAATTCAGCTTAAACTTCAACAAATACATCCCTAATAATGCATTCTTGCTAAAGATAAGGCAAAATGATTTAGATGCGATTGCAGAATATGATTTTGTCAACCAGATTGTTGAGTATAAAGCAGAGTATAAGTTATCTCCTGAAATTGATTCAAATGCAGGCACTAACAACAATAATGACGCTAATTCTCCCTCTTCATTTAGCGTAGAATCTTCATCATCTTCACCTGTTAAAAACCAATATAGAGTGATCGTTGCTGATGGCTCTGATGTTGATGATGTGAAATTGCAATTAGAACAAGCTGGAATAAATAGTATTATTGCATCCAATGATATGATTTTAATAGACGCAGATTCAAGCGAATTGAATTCAATAACTAATTTACCTGAAGTCGAATGGATTGAACCGCAACCAATATATAAAATCCTTAATGATAATGCTTCTGTTATAATTGAAGCGCCTACCATCTGGAATACTTATAACTTAAACGGCTCTGGGCAGATAATTGCAGTAGCTGATTCTGGCATAGATACAGGTGTTGATTCAAACACAACAATTGGTGATATACATCTTGATTTTGATAATCGCATAGGCACAATATACAATCTATACGGCTCTGGCGCAAATGATACAAATGGCCACGGAACTCACGTTTCTGGAAGCATAGTTGCAAATGGTAACAGGAGCAATGGGCAGTTCAAAGGGATGGCATTTGGCGCTACTTTGATCTTCCAGGCAATCGGTGATGATGAAGGTAGCAGCACTGTCTATCCTCCAAATGACCTGCATAATCTATATGCTCAAGCTTATAACACCAGTGCAAGACTGCACAGCAATAGCTGGGGCGGATCTGGACAGACTTATGGTGATGACCCACGAAATACAGATGATTTTGTCTGGAATTACAGCAACATGGTTATTTTATTTGCTGCAGGCAATAGTGGTGCAGGTAGCACAGATGGCACAGGCGGAACATTAAACACGGTGGGAACACCTGCTATAGCAAAGAACGTAATAGCTGTTGGCTCAACAGAAAATATAAGAGCCAGCAAAGGAGCAGGCTCTGATAATATAAATCATGTTTCATCTAGCAGCAGCCGTGGTCCTGCAAATGACCAACGCATCAAGCCAGATATCGTTGCTCCTGGAAATCAGATTGTCTCGACACAGTCATCTTTATCAGGTTTATCTGCTTGTAGTAGTGATTTTGAATCAAATGGAAATTACTCTTATTGCTCAGGAACAAGCATGGCAACACCTATTGCAGCAGGCAGCGCAACTTTGGTGAGACAATATTTTGTGCAGAACAGAAGTGTCTCTGACCCAACAGCTGCACTCATTAAAGCAGCATTGATAAATGGCGCAGTTGATATCGGATATGGAATTCCTAGCAACCATAGTGGATGGGGAAGGATAAATCTCTCAAATACAATGTTTCCTGCATCTCCACGCAAGATAAGATTCTCTGATAATGCCACAAGATTCAGCACAGGAGGCAACTGGACTGCAACATACAAAAGCAATAACACAAATGTGCAGCTCAAATTTACATTGGTCTGGACAGATTATCCTGCAGCCTTAAGTGCAAGCACTCAATTAGTAAATGACCTAAACTTGCTTGTCACAATTCCAAACGGCTCGATCTACTTTGGCAATAATTTTGTCACACCATATAACTCATCTCTTGATACAGTTAATAATGTTGAGCAAATAACAATTAATTCTCCTCCAGTAGGCGATTACTTTGTCAATGTCAGCGCAAAAAATATAGCTTTAGGCTCTGGCAAACAGACATTTGCTCTGGTGGTTTCTGGTGCGATTGATGATGTAACTCCGATAATCAGTTATGCAGCATCTTCTCCTCCAGATAATAATGAAACACTTATCAATTCCACATTGATCAATATAACTTCAGATGAAGAGCTTTCTGTTGCATTGCTGGAATGGAATGGCACAACAAATTATACGATGACGAATGGCTCTGGAGCTAGAACCCATTTCTATTACAACGTAACTAATCTGGAGGATGGCAATTATACCTATAAGGTATTTGGAAATGACACCGTCAATAATTTCGGTGTTTCTGCGACTAGAACAATACAAATACATACAAAGCCTGTATTAACTTATGTTTCATCTACAGTTGACAATAACTCTAAATTCCCTCAAAATTTTACTCTCATAAATATTTCTGCAAGTGAAGCATTGTCAGTAGCATTGCTTGAATTCAACTTCACAACTAATTACACCATGATAAACGGCTCTGGCACAAGAACACATTTCTATTATAATCTCACTGGATTAAACAGCAGCTCCCTCTGGAGAGTAAGGATATTCGCAAATGATACTGACAATAACTGGGGAGTAAGCGAGCTTAGGTTCTTCGAAGCAAACAATACTGCGCCTGTTATCACTACAGTGTCTCCAAACTCAACAAATTACTCGATGAATGAAGGAGAGAGTGTTACATTCAGCGTCAATTACACTGACCTATTTAATCCGACATTTAATATAACATGGCTGCGCAATTGGACAAATGTAAGCTCTCATGTTGGCATAACAACAACGCACAACTTTACTTTCTCGCCTAACCATACACAGCCTGGCTTCTGGAACATCAGCATATTAGTCAATGATGGATATGCAATCGGCATAAGAACATGGAACCTGACAGTCAATACTGCTCCTGACCTTACACTGATTGCAAACATCACAGTCAATGAGACTCAGCTTGTCAACGTAAGCACGATAGTAAATGCAAGCGATGCAAATGGAGATGCTATAACCTATTATTATACTTCACCTATAAATGCTACAGGCTTTTATCTCACAAATTACCAAAGTTCAGGAATATTTAATGGCACAGTCACTGCAAGCGACGGTATCTTTAACACATCAAAAAACTTCACGCTCACGATAAATGAGATAGAAGATGATGACAATGATGGAACTAATAATTCAGCTGACCCATTGATAGGCAACATCTCATCTGTGACAGCAACTACAGTCTCAGTTAATATTACGGTAAACAGCACGACTAATCTTACGCAAACATTTAATGGCTCATTGCCTGTTAAGATACTCAACGGCAGCAAATTGATGTTTGAGTTTAATTTTAACTTTTCAAAAGGCAGGTTAAACCTCTCTAACATGGTTATTGTTACCAGATCTGCAGGAAATTTCTCAGGAGTATTGATCCGCGGTTTAAATTTAACTTTACAAAACCAAACTAAAACAGTTTATCTTGATAATGTAAGTTCACAAAACTCTGTCTGTATAAATGATGCAGAGATCACTGCATTAGCAAATATATCTGCAGCATGCAGCGGTGTAAATGAAACACTTGTAACATGTGATGGCATAGTAACTAGAGGTTACAACTGCACTGCCATCGACTCTGGGACAAGATTTCTTGTTTCTGGCTTGAATCATTCTGGTGTTAACCAGCAATGTGGAGATGGTGATGGAGACGGCTTTGGAACAAATTGTTTGGCAGGCCCAGACTGTGATGACACAGACTCAAGCAAAACTACAACTTGTACAACACCTAGCCCTTCTTCAGGAGGAGGCGGTGGTGGAGGAGGTGGAGCAACGCCACCTACATCATATACTGTAAGCATATTAGCAGTTCCACAGGCAGTTGATCTCAAGAAAACAGACAGCATCATAGTCACAAAGAATAACATAGATTATAGCATACAGGTAGCATTGCTCTCAACTTCAAGCGTTGATTTCACTATAACTTATGGCACTAGATCATCATCTCTTACTTTGTTTGACAAAGAAACTAAGAAAATAGACCTGGATGGGGATGGTGTATTAGACATACAGCTGACACCTGAAATCATAACAGGAAAAGTAAAATTGACTTATAAAAATGCAATTGACCCAACTTGCTTTGATGGCATCAGAAATCAGGGAGAAGACCAGACAGACTGCGGAGGACCATGCATCTCCTGTGAAGAGATATTAAAAAAAGTAAGAGAAGCAGAAGCAAGGGAAGCAGAGGAAAAAGCTAAGCAGACAAAGAATAATACTCAAGCTGCACAATCAACGCCTGCTGTAACTGCCAATGAGGATATCCAGATCAAAAATATTTCGGATTCAATTTCAAGCGAAAATGCAAAGATAAGAGAAGAAAAAGCGACAGAAAGCGTATTGTCTAAATTAACCAGAAAGATCTTGCCTAAGGATGAAAAATATTCCGGCAACAAAAGGATAAATACCCTAATTTTTGTAGCTATTATTGTGCTTATGCTGCCTGTATCGATCTATTTCTTTTTCATGGTTAAAAGCAAGTTTGAAGATGAGATAAAAAATGAGCTTGAAAAATTCAGAGTGCATAAAGTGCATGAAGATTTAGAGCAAGTTGAGAGATATATAGAGCATGCGATCGAAAAGGGAAGAGCAGAAGAATTGATCAGAAGCCAGCTCCAGAAGATAGGATGGAGTGATGAGCTTGTGGAAAATTCCCTTGCAAAAGTAGAGATCCTTGGCCAATTAAAGGCAAATGATGAGAAAGACCCTAGAAAAAAGTTCGAAGAGCTTGAAAAATTTGTCGAGCAGCTGTTTGTCCAGGATAAGAGCGAAGACGAGATAAGGAAGCATCTGGAAGAAAATGGTTGGAGTAGGGAAATAGTAAATATTGTCATCAAAAAATATGACATATTACAGAGCATCAAAGCGCATAAGATAGACACGCATGATGAAGATGCAAAGCATATACACGCATATATTGAATATGCTATAAGCACTGGCAAAAATGAAAGCGAAATCAAAAAGGCGCTCAAGGAAGCTGGCTGGCCACAGCATCTGGTGCATGACGTATTTAAAGAAAAGCAGATCCAGAAAGAGCTTGAAGAGCATAATGTGCATCAGGTGCATGATGATGTTTCGCATCTGGAGGATTATGTCTCCCATGTATTAGACAAAGGCAGAAGCCATGCAGAGATAAAGAAAATTCTTACAAAAGTAGGCTGGGACAAGCAGCTGGTGCATGACACGATACAGAAGAAAAAGAAGTTATAACAAATGCATAATTAAAATTTTCAGAAAAGCCACAGCCTACACAGCCAGTAAGTGGGCGCAAATCTAATTACACATTCTAAGTTGCGACGGGCAAGATCATCTAAGGACATTGCCATCAATATAACACACAATGCTTTTCTATTTTCACATCCTACACTCTAAACGTAGAGGTTTTGCAAAATCACTTTTAATCATTAAAAGTGATTTTCAAAAGGAGGAGCAACTCTTTGATTAAACGAGATAGTGCCCACGGCGTGTAGGCTGTGGCTTTATTCACAGAACCAGAATATCATTCACATTCAGCTTGCCTTTGCTTACAGTATTCGCAGGCAATTCAATAACATATTTTGCTTTCTTTTTTGGGAAATAGAACCTGAATGGCTTGAAATTCTCTTTTATTTCGACAATCCTTTTTTTTCCTTCATCATCCTCATTGAGATACAGCACATCTATCGGATAAAATACAAACCACATGTGCAATGGTACTTTCTTTGGCTTTTTCAGTTCAAATACCAGTGCCTTACTATTGTTTTTTCTAGAGAACATCAGACCTAGGCCTTGTGAGAAACTGCTCTTGCAGTATTTTACCTCTTTTATTCCAAGTTTTTTTAAGCTTATCTTTTTCAGTTTTTTTTTCATCTTTCAAGATTTCTTTTCCTTTCTCATCTCATCAAATATAACTTCTGCGATGTTAGCATCCAAAAATAAGAATAGGTGTATACCAGGCGCACCATATTTTTTCAACTTTTTGCATAGCTCAACTGTAAGCTCAATGCCTTTTTTCCTGAACTCTTCTGGGTCTTCTATACCACTAAACTCTTTTTTAATTTTGCTGGGGATAGAAACCTTGAATTTTTTCTCAGCCTGCTCAAGCTTCCATCTTGTGTCTAAAGGCCAGATCCCTGGGATAATTGGAATTTTAATGCCTACATCCCTTGCTTTTGCTACAAAGATCCTATACTTTTCTGCATCAAATAACATCTGAGTAATCGCAAAATCAGCCCCTTCCTCTACCTTTTTCTTAAGGTATTCAAGGCCTTTTTCATAGCTTCCATCCTTATCTTTCTCTTCAGGATGCGCTGCAACACCGATGCAGAAATCTGTCTTGATTCCTTCTCTGTAATTTTCTAATGTGCTGTCATACTTCTTTCTTGCAATGTATTTTCCGCTATTAAGCTTTTTGATGTCCCTTACAAGCTCATAAGCATACTTATAATCTCCTTTCAATGTTTTGCCAACGCTATGTTCTGTGAGATCAGGAGGGTCTCCCCTTAATGCCAATACATTTTTTATTCCGAAATAATATTGGTCAACAAGCTCATTCTCAACCCTGAATGAATCAGCTTCTCTACAAGTATAATGCGCAACTGAGGTTATGCCGAATCTTTCATGTGCAAGACAGCAGATAGGGAGAGTCCCTCCGCGCAAGCTTCCTCCTGCGCCTTTTGTGACGCTGATAAAGTCTACTTTGATCTTTCTCAAAGTCTCTAAAGCATCTAAGACTATCTTGAGGTCTGTCCCATTCCTTGGCGGCACAAGCTCAACTGAATAAGTAAATTTCTTCCTTAGCAGTTCTGTGATCTTTTGCATGATTTCAACACCTTAATTAAGTTTATATTATTTTTTTGCGGTTAACAATTTAGTTTTTTTGTATTTTTTACTTCTTATTTTTTACAATTTCTAATTATAATTTTTATCACGATCAATTTGCTACACATTAAAATACTTTCCCTGAGGATGATAAAACACTATAGCAGATACGCTGGCCTCAGGCTCCATCATCATGCCCTCTGTCAGATTGACTCCAATCTTTTCAGGCTTTAGCAGCTTGAATAACTTTTTCTGCTCGTTAAGGTCAGGGCACGCAGGATAACCATAGCTCAGCCTTATGCCCTGATATTTTGCCTGGAATATCTCATTCTTTGTCAACTGCTTGTCAGCTATTCCCCATAACTTTCTCATCTTCTTATGGACTATCTCAGCAAATGCCTCTGCGCCTTCTATAGCCAGCACCTGGATGATATGGGATTTTAAGTATTCCCCATTTTCTCTTAATTCTTTTGCTTTTTCCATAATACCTTCGCCACATGTTGTTACAAAAAAACCTACGGTGTCTCTGGTTATTGTATCTTTGCCATGTGTCTTTTGCCTGATAAAATCACTTGCGCAAAGCTTTTCTCCTGATTTCTGCCTTGGAAATGGAAGCACTTCAACCAAGTTTTCATCTTCATAGATATTTATCCTGTTCTTTTCAGAATTGCACTCAAAAAATTTATAGATCGCTCTTGGATGAAATATCTGGTTCTTGAGGATGTATTCTTTAACTTCATCAACCTGCTTGGTAAGCTTTATGGCTTTCTCATCTTTGCTTTCAATTAATCTAGGATATGAGCCTTTCAATCCCAGATGCTTTGTATAAAGCATGACTGGGTTGATGTAATCAAATATCTCCATTAGGTCATAATCTTCGATAATATGCTCCTCAAAATCNNACTTCATCATTCTTATTCTTGAATTTTTCAAAATCATTTGTTATTTCCTTGACATGGTTCAGACCTTCCATCGCATCTTTTGAGTAGACAACTATATTGCTGTACGCCGGAGCTATTTTTCCTGCAGTAAACTTGAGTGTCAGAGCAGCTCCACCTACAAAAATAGGCACTTCTATGCCTGCTGCCTTTAAGTCTTCACATGTTGTTACCATCATATGCGCAGATTTAACTAACAAGCCGCTTAAGCCTATAATGTCTGGCTTGTGCTCGTGATATGCTTCGATTAATGCTTCAGGAGGAATTTTGATCCCAAGATTAACTACTGTGTACCCATTATTGTGCAGGATTATCTCCAGCAGATTCTTTCCAATGTCATGCACATCTCCTTTTACTGTTGCAAGTATGACTTTAGCAGATTTTCTTCCTAACTTTTTTTTGGTAATATTTGTATCCCCCTCTATTTTCGGCATGAATTTTTCCAGATGCGCAACTGCTGCCTTCATCGCCTCTGCGCTCTGCAGCACTTCAGATACGATCAGCTTATTGTCGTTGAACAGTTTTCCAACCTCGTCCATTCCTGCCATCAATGGACCATTTATTATGTCTAACGGCAAAGATGTTTTCAATGCTTCATTTAGGTCATCAACAAGCCATTCCTTTGTGCCATCAACAATGTATCTTGCAAGCCTCTCATTCAAAGGCATGTCTTTTAAAGAAGATGCTGAGGTTTTTGCAAATGAATCAGATTTTTTTCCTCGGTAAAACTCGACAAAAGGCGTTACTGGATCATTTCCCTGCTGATAAAGAAGATCCTCTGCCAATTTTCTCTCATTTTCAGGGATAGAAGGATATCTCATCAATTTTTCAGAATTTACGATTGCAAAATCAAGGCCTGCTTTTGTTGCATGGTACAAATAAACAGAGTTAAGCACTTCTCTTCCTGAAGCAGGCAGCCCAAAAGAGACGTTGCTTATCCCAAGTATGGTCTTTGCACCTGGAAGCTCTTGTTTTATCTTTCTTATCGCCTCTATAGTTACTTTTGCGCTGCTTGCATATTTTGCATCTCCTGTCGCAATAGGAAACACAAGCAGGTCAAAAATTATGTCATGCCCTGAAAATCCCCATTCCTGTGTAAGATAGTTATAAGCTCTTTTCGCAATCACCAGCTTTTTCTCGACGGTTGTTGCCATCGCCTGCTCTTTATCTTCATCAATCGTGCCGAAAATAAGGGCAGCGCCATACTTCTTCACAAGAGGCATCACTTTTTCTATCCTCTCTGTGCCATCTTCGAAATTTATCGAATTTATTATGCACTTGCCTTGGGATTTTTTTAATGCGATCTCTATGACTTTAGGGTCAGTTGAGTCTATCATCAACGGAACTTTTACTTTTTTCGTGATAAGGTCAAAGAATTTAGATGTGTCTTCAGCCTCTTCCCTGTCTGGATTTGCAAGGCAGATGTCTATTATCTGTGCGCCAGTTTTTACCTGAGTTTTTCCGACCTCAGCAGCAATCTCAAAATTTTCATCGCATATCAGCTCCTTGAACTTTCTGCTTCCTATGACATTGGTGCGCTCTCCCACGATTATTGGCCTGTTGTCATCTTCTGCAACAAAACATTCTGTCCCTGAGACAGCAGTTCTTGAGATATCTGGAATAATTCTCTTGTGTTCAAAATTTCTCTTATCTGCATCAAGAATCTTCCTTATCTCTGCAATATGCTCAGGCGTTGTGCCGCAGCATCCTCCGACTATGTTTACCCATCTCTTGTCAGCAAATTCCTTTATCTGTAAAGCAAATTCTTTAGACTTCAGAGGAAAAGTTCCATCTTCCAATGGCAGACCTGCATTTGGATAGCAGATGGTATTTGTNNGTGCCATTGCGCTCAATAGTTGCAGACAGGAATATAGGGAGTTCTTTTTTTAGTTGGTGTTTAAGTTCAGCATTAAGCCTTTGGATAGCGATCATCGCAGCTTTTGCATTAAGAGTGTCAAACGAAGTCTCAACTAAGAACACATCTGCTCCACCTGCTGCTAATACTTTCGCCTGCAGATAGTAAGCATTTTCAAGCTCATCAAATGTTATGTTGCCAGTAATAGAGATTGTCTTGTTTGTAGGACCGATTGATCCTGCGACAAATCTTGGATGAGCATCTGTGCTAAACCTGTTTGCGCATTCTTTTGCCAGCTGTGCAGCTGCCTTATTGATCTCATACTCTTTATTTTCCAGACCAAATTCAGCCAATGTTATTGTGCTTCCTGCAAAGCTGTTTGTCTCGATGATATCTGCGCCTGCCTTAAGATAAGCCTCATGTATGCTTTTTACAACATCTGGTCTTGTGATATTAAGATATTCATTGCAGCCTTCATATTTATCTCCTCCAAAATCTTTTGCAGTTAAATTAAATGCCTGTAAGCAGGTACCCATGCCTCCGTCTAAAAGAAGTATCTTTTCCTTAAGCAGCTCTCTTATGTCAGCTTTTTTCAGTATATTCTTGCTTGACTTTTTATCTGCCATCGTCAACATTGGTTGATATAATTAAAACATAATTAATATAATTAAAGCATGATTTTATTCCTGCACTTTA
>DUGA01000065.1 GCA_013331615.1 Candidatus Woesearchaeota archaeon
CCTCTTTAATATCACATTATGCGCTTTCAAACGGATTGCATTTATGTTGATAAAGCCGCGAGAATCTTCCTGATTAAAACCACCAGCAACATCCATGCTGGATAGTTCTTTATCATACAATGAGCTAGGTGATTCACGCCCTGTAATTATAACATTGCCTTTATACAGCGTCAGAAAGACTTTGCCGTCTATCAGCTCCTGGCTCTTGTCAAATGCCGCCATAAGAAAATCCATCTCTGGAGAGAACCAATATCCATTGTATATCAGTTCAGCAAATCTTGGTGAGAGCATCTCTTTCAAGCGATAGACTTCCCTGTCCATTGCAATTCCTTCTATGTCTTGATGAGCTTTCCACAAGATTGTTGCTCCAGGAGCCTCATATACTCCGCGGCTTTTTATCCCAACATACCTGTTTTCAACAATATCTATCCTTCCGATGCTATGCTTGCATCCAATCTCATTTAGGTATCTGAAAAGCTCAAGCGACTCAGTTTTTACTGTACCATCATCCAAGTTAGTTACTTTAACAGGCAATCCATCTTTGAATTCAATTGTTATATACGTTTCTTTATCTGGAGCATCCTTAAGAGGAAGAGTTTTTTTGTGCATAGCTGAGTCAGGCGCTTGCTTTGGATCTTCCAATATGCCAGATTCAAAGCTGATGTGCATAAGATTCTCATCTGTGCTGTATGGCTTATCAAGTGTTGCAGTTATAGGGATGCTATTATCTTTTGAATATTGGATCATGTCTTTTCTGCCTTTAAACTGTGCAAGAAATTCGCTGTCTTTCCAAGGCGCGATTATCTTTATTTTAGGATTTAATGCATAATAAGAGAGCTCAAATCTTACCTGATCATTTCCTTTTCCTGTTGCGCCATGCGCCACATACTCTGCATTCTCTAAAGCTGCAATCTCTATCTGCTTCTCTGCGATCAATGGGCGTGCGATAGATGTCCCAAGCAGATAACGGCCTTCATAAACAGCATTTCCTTTTAATGCTACAAAAATGTATTTGTCAACAAATTCCTTGTTAAGATTTTCGACATAAACCTTAGATGCACCAAGAAGAAGGGCTTTTTTCTTTGCTGCCTCAAAATCCTCTTCTTGCCCGATGTCTGCGATAAATGCTATTACTTCAAATCCTTTGTTGACCAGCCATTTCAAGATTACGCTTGTGTCTAAGCCGCCTGAGTATGCCAAAACTATCTTTTTATTTTTGTTATTTTCATCTTTAGTCTCATTATTTTCCATTTATTCCACCGCCTTTAATCATTGTAAGTTAATTTTCACTGGAAATAATTTGGCATTATAAATCTATTGGCTGATATTATACAAAATGGACAGAAATGTCCTAAATTAGACAATTCTTTATGTTCTTGAATGATAGAAGAATGAGTAAGTAAGAAAAAGAGAAGGAAAATACTAGCAAGAGTTTCTCCTTTTTACTTCCTTATTTGTGTCACAAGCTATTTAAAGATTTATTAGAAGTGACTCAGAAGAAAACTAAATTTAACGAAGTGAGGTTAAGGCAGTGGCACTAGACGAATTGATTAAAATGATAACATATGCAATAAAGCAGATATCTGCATTTGAAGCAACAGCAGTAATTATGTCTGGAGCAGCTATAGGCATTTGCTGTGATAAGCTTTCACAGAAAGTTGATACCATATTATCCCAGCCTCAAGCTGTTTATGCATCCGTGGAAAAGAAAGTACCATCTAAACAGCTTTTTTTAGAAGAGATAGCAGCGGCAAATGCGAGCTTATCCAATGCTGCAAATCCGCCACCTAAAAATACATATGTAATCCCTACAGTAATTGCAGTTGATGAATCTGTTATAAGGTTTTACGGCAAGGAATGGAGATCAAGGATACAGGCAGCGATTGACTATGCAAGCTTACAGTTCACAAGGATAGTTTCAGATGATAATTTACCAGAAAATACAGATGATAAGCCTCTGACTGAGAGAGGAACACGCTTTCATGTTATAGATATCAGATATTTTTCATCTGCAGATTTGGATTATGCAAAGATACTTCAGGAAATGAGAACAAGTTTTCATGGTAATCCCAATGTTATGTTCATGTATTTTACTGCAAAAAATATAGAAGGCAAAGATAGCTATGGTAATCACACTAATAGTATAGTAGGCGCTGCACATATGCCAGGCAATCATATGGTGATAGAGTGTAATGGAAATGATGACTTAGGCATGATTATAGTCCATGAAGCTGGCCATGCAGGTGGAGCTCCGCATTCAACTATCCCAAGATCATTCATGTTTAGGACTCTAGGTGGAGACAGATTTGATGATAGTACATTATCTATAATAAGAAATTTTCTTGATAGGACATATGCCAGAAATCAGGGTCAGGAACAGAAGGAATTTTGCAATACATTTATTTTTAGTGCTGACCCCAGGCAAAGATTTATTACATATATGCTTTATCCTATTGATATTTCTCAAGGTAGAGGTTCTTTTTGGGCTAAATCCACCTCAAGGCAGAACCATACTCACAATCTAGGGAGATGATATTGATAATTTATTTATAGCTGCCAAACTACATAAATCATTTCATCAACTTTACCCTTCCTTTGCTTTCAATCAGATATCCTTTTGCAATCAGATCATTGATCAGGAATTCGCCGTATTTGTCAATCAATTCTATGGCATCTTTGCCTTCTTCACTGTCAACTTCCTTGAGGATTTCAGTAGTTAGGTCATTCGAGCCTGAGTCAGTTTTTTTTGTTTCTTTCTTATCTGATTTGGAAGATTTACCAATTCTCTCAGTTTTCCTGCCCTTATATTTGCTCTTATACTCTTTAACTTCAGAATTTGCTGCCATAAAATCTCTGACTGCAACAATGTGCTTACACTCTCCTCCAAATCTTTTCAACCGGAATTGGTAATGTGGGCAGGTGCAAGTTTTTGCATCTATGTCAACTGTGTAGAAATTTCCTTTCGTATGCGATTCTACTTCATAGATCGATGCATCCTTTTTGTTGATGGCTGGCATGTTAGTATTGGCTATATCCATAAGCATTATTTATAAGTATTAAATGCAATTAGAATATAAAAATTTATATAAATTATATCTGTAATAAGAACACAGAAAAATTGATATCCAAGATTTATTGAATCAAATTTAACTCAGATATCTCATGTAATTTCCGCAATTTTGCGGCGTAAATCCTAAGTCACTGATTGCAGCTTCAGTGAGATTCAATGGGCAAGCAAGCCCTGGAGAGCAGTTCTCATCAACTTCAACAACCCTGTTTCTCAGGCACGAGACTTTAGCAACCCTGTTGCCTTCCAAACATCTGTTTCTATACTCTATCTGCTCACAATCAGTACAAGCCTTGTATGTGACAACTGTGTTTGTCTGCCAATCTGTTGTTCTAGTGCATGATTCGCTTTCACTAGCATCTCTAGGCTTGCAGCTTGCACCCCATGGCTCTAAAACACAGGTAGCATCCCCACAATCTTCTTCAGAAGAGATTAAATGGCCTAAAGCGCCTTGCATATCACACCTATAATGCATTGCAGTATTTCCTGTGCATGACTCTTCAAGTGTTGTAAGGTTGCTGCATCTATAGTCTGCGCCGCAAGTCCTGTATGTGACAATCCCTGGTGCATTTGTGCCCATTGACCTATAATCAAGGCAATAATTTCCCCAATATTCTGTCTGAGAGCGCTCATCACCAGTCTCTCTATATGCAGCGCGCTCAGCAGCTTCACGATCTTCAACTTGGTCCTCAGGAGTGCATGCACCATTTACACAAATGCTTGCTTCAGGACAATCAAGCAACTCTCTGTGATATTGGCTGCAGGTTGCTTCATAAACTTTTCTTAGATTATATCCAGTACATGTATCTTGCATGGATTCCTGCCTTGACCAGTTAGACTGCTGCCAAGTTACTGTTGTTGCTGTCGTCACATCTGTTCCATCAGGATCATCACACCACGGAAATTCATTATGAGCAGGTTGTTGTGAAGGTGTAGGTTGTTGCGGAGGTGAAGTTTCCTGTCCTGTAGACCCTTCAGATTCTTCTTCAGATACAACGGTATTTCCCCTATTTGCTGCAAAAATATTCCTCATCCAGCTCCATACTTTACCAACACCTGTAGCCTTCTTATCAGCAACAGTATTAAGATTTGGTTTAACTTTAGGTTTTTCTGCTTTGGCACTGCGCACATTTGAAGCAGTTGGGGTTGTCTTAGGAGTTGTAGTTATTTTTGTAGTTGTAGTTGTCTTAGTAATTGTTGTTGCCTTGGCTTTTGCATTAAACAAGCTGCTAGTTTTTACAGGCAACTGTATATTTTTTGCTGTTACTTGATTTTTATTTTCTGATGCAGCACCATTATCCTGCTTTTTTTCTTTTTGAAATACTGGCAAGAAGCTGTTTGATATTGGATTTGATCTTTTTTCTTTTTGGTCTTTCTCTCTTGTTGTCCTATCACCTTGGTCTCTTACTGTTGTTTGCTGTTCTGCAGCCTCTTCACTAGTGAGCGCGCTTCTCCTTACAACTGCCATAGTTGCATCACTTACTGCCTTAGAGACATTTGAAAGCGCCTGGATTAGTTGCTGTGATTTCTGGAGCGTGTTTTGCAGGTCAACATTTGCCAGCTGTGCATCATCACCTATTGTATTCATCTGCTCTTCAAGCTCTTTGAGGGATTTATCAATCTCCTTTATAGAAACTGCTTTGCTTGCAGTTATCGATTCTGCTTTTTTTATTTTTTCAAGCTCATTCTTCAGATAGGCTATTCTTGCTTTTACATCATTTCTCTGCTTTTCTCTTGCTTGGGAGTCCTGTACAGATGGCTTGGCAGATATAGCAGCTGCCTGGCCTCTTATTACACACCCTCTTGCGTTATTGCAGGTTTCATTTGCATTGCAATTTCTCTGCTCCATCAGATATCTTCCTTCATTACCGCAGGTGTATGTAAAATAGATATTATTTTGGCACGTATTTTGATAATTATAATTTCGTCCTCTAAATATGCCTCTCACACTGTTAACTGTCTCTTCGCAAGTATCAGTATTACATCTTCCATTAGAGCAGCCAACCTCTCCGCAATTTTCTTGCTCCATCAAATATCTTCCTTCATTGCCACAGCTGTATGTAAATAATAAATTGCCTTGGCAGGTAGCACTGTAACTATAAGATCTGCCTCTAAAACTACCTCTTACTCCATTGCCTGTCTCTTCGCAACTATCAACAAAACATCCATTATTATTGCAGCCATATTCACATCTTTGCTGCTCCATCAAATATCTTCCTTCAGTTCCACAGGTGTATGTGAAATATAAACTATTTTGGCAGACATTTTCATAATTATATTCTCTGCCTCTAAATAATCCTCTAACTCCGTTAGCTGTTTTTTCGCAGCTATCAATATTACATTTTCCGTTTGAACATCCGACTTCTCCGCAGTTTTCTTGCTCCATCAGATATCGTCCTTCATTGCCACAGTTGTATGTGAATAATAAGTTACCTTGGCAGGTAGCATCATAATTGTATGGCCTGCTGTTGAATGTTCCGCTTACACCATTCTCTGTCTCTTCGCAAGTATCAATATTCTCTGCTTGAGGAACTGCAGATGTTGATTCAGGCAGAGTTGGCTTAGGCACTGTCCTCCTAACTGTTGTGGCTGCTGGCTTTATCTCTCTAATATTTTTTTTTGGAACAGCTGTAGTTGCAGTTGCTTGCTTTTTCACACAGCCTTTTACACCGTCACACGATTCACCAGAAGAGCATCTTTTTTTTGTGGTCCATGTATTTTTTTCACATGCTTGGAAAGAGCCAGTATAGCATCTGGTTTTCCCCTCTTCACATATCTTTANNGCTTTTATGCCAGGATTAGAAGCTTTTGTCTCTGAGACAGACAACCCATATGCTACAGGTATGATCAGCAATAGTATTACCAGTAAAACACTCTTTTTTATCTGCGTCATTTTAGGGTATGTTCTTGACAAAATAATATACTCTTGACAAATATTGGTAAATGAGAGAATTCTAACTATATAAGAGTTTGCATTTTAAGATTTAAGAGAAATTCAGAAATGATTTATCTAATTATTAACTACTTACCTGCTCGCATCTGCCTGTCTTTCCAACTCAAGCTTCTTTGCGATTGCGTTGCTGGTAGGCGATAGTTGGTAAGCATAGACAAGCTCTTCAGATAATGCAGTGACCATTGATTTCTTTGTGTTGAATCGTTTATGGAATGCGCCTTGAGTGATCCATCTCATCGCAAGATCAACCCTTCTCTGTGGAGCGCACTCGACAGCTTTTGGATATCTTGCTCCACCGTATTCTATCGTGACAATCTCTTCTCTTGGAGCTGCATTTTCCAATGCTTTAACTACAACTTTGACAGGATTCTCTTTTGTCTTTTTCTCGATCAGCTCAAGAGTATCATATATGAGAGAATATGCAGTATTGCCTTTGCCTGACATGGTATAAGAAGTCTTAAAATGCTTTCTTGCCTTGTGTCCAGGAATCATTAATTTGTTAATCAATCTTTCAATTATAAAAACTCTTGACTTGTGGAATCTGCTGCCTATATATCTTGCGCCTGTTCTAGGGACGATTGTAGGCTGGATAGTTATGTAATTTACCAATCCTTCATCATCTACCTTGATGCCTTCTGTTCCCCATCTGTTGAATACTTTTATTGTTGACATTTTTTAGCAGGTGTTATATAATTTTATAGAGGATCATAATACTTAATATTGCTACTTTCTAGCTTTTTCCAACTTGCCTATCAATAGGTGATGCAAGCTTTGATCATTGACTTTAAGGACTTTCCATCTGACACCAGGGATATCTCCCATGGATCTACCCATCTTTCCGCCTATGGTCTCGACAAGAACTTCATCATGCTCATCTACAACTTTTATTGCGCCGTCTTCTGGCAAAAATGCGCTTATCTGCCTGCCGTTCTTGATCAGCTGAACTCTTGCGCACTTTCTCATGCCTGAGCAAGGCTGTTTTGCTTCAAGCTGGATCTTTTCTAGAATTATGCCACGGCCTTGAGAAGCTCCTTCCAATGGGTCTGCTTTTCTTCTTAAGTCTAAGACTTTTCTGACATACCATTTATTATGCCATCTGCCTGCAACTCTTCTTCTCTTCAATTTCAATCCTGTGTTCAGTCCGCGTGGTTTCTTGCCCATAACCTTTTGCTTCGCAAAAGTTTAATCAAACCATCGTGATGTCTCACTTCGTTCGACACCACAACTCCCTTGATTAAACTTTATTCTCCTATAATTTATCAATATGATTTCATAATCTCTAATATTTTAGTTTTATTCTCACAAAAATCTGAGATAAGGTTAAGATTACAGCAGTTATTTATAAATGTTATTGTTTGTCACGCTTAAGATGCTCTATCCTTAGTGTAAAGATCATGCATTGCTGCAAGCCCAACTTCAATAGTTCTTTCAATGGATTTTGCTTTTACATCAGGCTCTATAAATGTACCTTCTGCTCTGCCTGCTATAACTGGGCAAATAGTACCACATCTGTATCCCACACCTGTTAAAAGCTGAAACAATAAACTAGATTCCATCTCTATATTTACAACTCTTAAATCGCCAACACGCAATCTTTCTAATACATCTGGCAAATCATTTACGGTTAATGGAAACCCAGGGATTTGCCTTCCTTGTCCTCCATAAAAACTTGAGGTAGATGCTGTTATGCCAACAGCATGCGGAAATCCTTTTAATTGAGCTTGTCTTGCCAAAGCTTCAACAACTTCCGGAGTTGCTTTTGAAGAATAAGGTCTTAACCATCCTCTGTAATAATTACCATCTGGTGTTGCTGCGGTTATCATTTCATAAGCAATACGATTTAGGTCTTTGCAAACTTGATCTGCTGGAGGAAAATTGTATGCAATTCCTGTATTATCCAATCCTAATGCATATGAGCTGATAGCTAACGTACCGATTGTAATATCTGGCTGTGGACCGCCTGATGTTCCAAGCCTTATTACAGTTAAAGGCGTAACATTTGTAGGATCTTTCTCTATCCTTGTATCAAGGTCAATTGCATTGCAAGCATGTGCTTCTACAACAGCAATATCATTATTATCTGTCCCAATGCCGGTTGACATTACTGATACAGGCATTCCTCTAAAAGTTCCTGTTACTGTGATATATTCTCTATTACTGACTTTTGATCTAATATTGTCAAAATGATTAGCAACAGCATCTACCCTTCCTGGATCTCCAGTAACAAATATCTGGCTTGCAAGCTCATCTGCCTTGGTTCCGATATGGTATACTCTACCATTTATAATAATCAGTTCAGAAGCTGCGATTGGTTTATTCATAACTACCACTCCTAAATTATTTCAATAATAAAACATATTTTATTCTTACTTTAAAAATATTGTGGCAAAATTTAAATATAACACCCATTAATTACTATTAATATCCCTTCCTAGCTCAATGGCTAGAGCACTCGGCTGTAGTTCAAAAACACTTAGCGACTTTGCGCAATGCATGGAATGAAGCTAAGCCAGCCGATCCCGAGAGGTCAATAAGCTAATGCTTTTGCCTGGGTAAGGTTGCCGGTTCAAATCCGGCGGAGGGGACTTTTTTTATTATTAATTAAGTAAATTTTATTATTAGATTTATTAGTGTAAATTATGAGAAAATTAAATCTAAACAAAAAAACGATACTAAATATTTCTTCTTACATCTTTATATTCGCATTCCTCCTAAATTTCCTCTGGGAATCTTTGCATGGAGCATGGTTCTATGAGTGCTGCCAGAATCTATCTTCAAGATTATTTGTACTTCACATTTTGCCAGCAACTTTTGCTGATGCGCTTATGATAACAGGCATTTACTTGACAGGAACTTTGCTGTTTAACAACTATATTTGGTTTGCAAATTTAACTAAGAGAAAATTTTTATTTGTTGCAATTTCCGCGATTACAATAGCATTTCTGATTGAATACAATGCAATCTTTATTGCTCAAAAATGGGCATACACTAATTTGATGCCTACATTTTTTGGCATAGGAGTATCACCATTAGCACAGCTTGCGATAACTGGATTAGCAACATTTCATTTTGTAAAGAAAGTTATTTCTAGATAAATATTTTAAGAGGAATATAAAGAATTTATTACTCTAATTTATCCCATCACTGTAACCCTGTTGCTCTCTACCCTTACAGACTTGTCTCCTGAAGGATATCTCACAGTTGCTGACTGCAGATCAAAGCTGCCAAGTATAGATAGCTTTGGCTTTATTTTGTAGCTCAATATTTTATCTTCTCCAGGGCCTAGGCTTTCAAGCTCCCATTTGACGATAAGGTTGCCTGTTTTCTTGCTTGTTAAGATCTTGCTTGGCTTTACTGGGCCAAAACCTGAGTCCTGGGCAACAGATGCTATGCTTGGCACAATATCAGTCACAGTAAGATTATCAAATGTAAGATTGGAATTATTCTTGATGCTCACAGAAACCTTAACTTCTGTGATGCCATCCTCTGTCTTTTCGATTGCAACACCATGCTTGGTAACAATGATTGGGCTTTTTTGAAGGTAATAAAACACAAGAGCTGCAATAAACAAAACAATGACAAATGCAAAGCTGCGGTAGCTGGCAGTGACAATTATCGGATCAGAAGAATCGCCAGGCTTTAATGCAATGTCCCATGCAAAATATCTTTTGCCGTCTGTATTCTTGATGATCTTTGCTTTAGGATTTGTTTTGGTAAATAATGTTTCAAGGAAGTTTGTCTGGAGCTGAACTGTCTGGGTATGCAAGGCATTTCCGTCGTTTGTGTATATCAAAGTTTTTATTGTCTTTAAGATCCCTTTCTTTTCTTCTCTTCTTTCGCTGAACTTATCAGAATAATCAACAATAGAAACTGCTCTTCTGATCGTCTTTACAACTTCATTGTCTACTGTAACTGTTATGACAAGCTCATCTTCCTGCGGCTTAAGCTTTGGATCAAACTGTTTTTTTAATTCAACGACCTTGGCTTTTTCCAATGTAGATAAAGAGGTTGTGATAGTTTCCTTTAATAGCTTGCTTTGGATATTAAAAACTATTTTCGGCAATTCTCTCTTGTTCAGATTTGTTAATGTAAATTTTAGGGTAAAATCCTGCCTTGGATCAAATGCTGCAGGAGCTTCTGTCTGTATATCCAGGTCAACTGCATACAATTGCTTCTGCTCTTTAATCGGCTCAACATAAACATATAAAGGAAGTGAGACTGTTTTATAGTTTTCAAGCTGTGTTTCCATAACAACCTCATGCTGCCCAAATTTTATGTTAGCTTCTGGCTTTAAGTACAAACTAAATTCCTTCAGCTCATCTGGATAGAGAACTTGTCCAGAATACTGCACATAAGTCGGATCTGTCCTAAAATCCCATTCAGTGGAAAATTCTTTTATCCTGAACCTTTCGATCGTAGTGATATCTTCCTTAAGCTGTATCTTAAATGCTGCCTCTTCATTTGCAGCAATCTTGTCTTTTA
>DUGA01000089.1 GCA_013331615.1 Candidatus Woesearchaeota archaeon
GAATTCAATGGCTTCTTTAATATTATCCATAGCTTCATCTGTATCCTTACCTTGGCTGGCAATGCCTAAGCTAATGCAATGAGCTACAAAAACAGGGCTTCCACCACTTAATTTTTCTTTATTAATCACAACGTCCATAAAGTATTTCTTTTCCATAGGCTATGCTATTATTGTGATGTTTTTAAAACTTTTGGTATTTAAATCGGCTGGAAAAAATTATTCTGGCTTAAAGAATTTACTATTAGTCTAGTTGAGGGCTTGGGGCTTTGATTATTCTATCCCTGCTTTGTTGCTATTGCTTCAATAAAAGAAGATTTGTACTTGTAGTATACTAATGAAGTTTTTCTTAAATTTAAAATTTTGAATTTTTCCGGTTTCTTTTTCATATAATCCCTATCGAAAAAATGCCTGATATGATTATTTAGGAGGTACACATTCTTTTCAATTTTCTTTCCCTTACCATATAGAGCATCATCAGTAGACTTGCATTTAATAAAAATCAATCCATTATTTTTTAAAATATGATGAAGTTTATTGAAAATTTTAGTAGTGGTTTTATCATTAAAATATTGTAAACTCAGATGAGAATAGACTATATCCAAAGAATTTTTTGGAAACTCTAGGTTTGATATATCCTGACAAATTGGATGAATATTTTCAATGGAGCCTAATTTTAATTTATTCTGTAATTGCTTTATTGCATTCTCTGAGAAATCTATAGCTGTAACTTTTAGCCCTTTTTTTGCAAAGTAAATGGAATCTCTTCCATCTCCACAACCCAAATCAAGAAGTGTCTTATAATCTTTGTTTTTGGTTAATAAAAATGTTTTTTTTGCAAAATTGTTAGGATCTTTTGGAAAGTTTGATTTCCACTTAGTTTCCCAATATTCTTTTTGATTCATGATATTCAAACTCAATTTCTCCATTAAGGTAAATCCCCTTGTGCAGCTTTACCGGCCTCCAGTCATCTTCCACCAGATTGGCATTCAGCCATGCAGCGAGCTCGTCTGGATTTCCTATTGTTGCAGACAAGCCAATGATGTGTATTTTCTTAAGCATCATCTTCAGCATCGTGATTATTATCTCTAATGTAGGTCCCCTATCGGTGTCATTCAAAAGATGTATCTCATCAATTATCACTGTCTTGACTTCTTTTAGCCAAGGCGTGTGATGCCTCATTAAGCTATCAAGCTTTTCAGGGACAGTAAGGATTAAGTCATACTTATCAAGATAACTATCTGTCTTGTCAAAATCACCTATAGAGAGCGCAACTCTAAATAACTCCCTGCCTGCATCCTTATTGTCATACTTCCTCTTGAACTCACTATATTTCTCAGAAGCAAGAGCTTTCAATGGCACAATGTAAATACATTTTCCCTCTCTGTTTAGTATGCTCTTCACGAATGCCATTTCAGCAATCAAAGTTTTGCCTGATGCAGTTGGCGTGCAAATTAGCAAATTCTTATTTTCCAGTAATCCTGCTTTAATAGCTTTAACTTGTGCAGGTCTAAGCTCAGAAATATTCTCTGCAACTAATGTCTCATACAATTCTGCAGAAATTTTATCTTTAAGTTTCTCTAGCTTCATGATTATCACCCTATACTTCTATCTTTTTACATATTCAGTGATGTTTAAATATTTTGTTTATAAATTACTTTTCATTAAAAGAAAGATATATAAATAAGATAGTACTCTGCTACTAATTGTTTAATATGGCAAATGTCTTCACAAGAAGTTGGGAAATTACTAAATTAAGCTTTAACATAATCAAGCAGGATAAGGAATTGCTGCTATTTCCTGTACTTGCATCAATTTTCTCATTGATATTTATTATTGCAATATTATTTCCTACAATAATCTTGGCATTTTTGAATGCTTCAGGCAACTATCAGTATGGGTTATTTGAGTACATAATCTTGTTTATTACATATTTTGGACTTTCTTTTATTGCAACCTTCTTCAATGTCGGTGTAGTTTATATTGTTAAGACCAGGCTTGACGGCGGCAATGCAACTTTTGGAGAGAGCATAAAATTTGCATTTACTAAGATTCATTTGATTTTTGCATGGAGTGTCTTATCAGCAACAATAGGATTAATATTTAGGGTTATTGAAAATATAGCAGAACGAGGAGGCAAGTTAGGTGAAATAATCGCAGTTATAATAACTTCTGTCTTAGGCATGGTATGGGGTATAATCACCATTTTTGTGATTCCTGCCATGGTATATCATGATTTAGGCCCGATAGACGCAATAAAAAAATCTATCGAAACATTAAAAAAAACATGGGGAGAAAGCTTAATCAGAAGTTATGGGCTTGGGCTAATAATGTTTATTTTTGTCTTACTTGGCATAATTATCACAGTTGTTCTTATGTTTCTGACATCTAATCTTGGCATATATGCACCAATTATTATAATTGCTCTCTCAATAATCTACTTTGTAGCTATATTTCTAGTTTTCGGAGTTGCAAACACGATATTTAATACTGCTTTATTTGTCTATGCTGATACTGGTAAAATACCTGCCGGCTATGATGAAGAAATAATGAGGAACTCATTCACCTCAAAAAATAAGCCTGCTGCCAGCAATAGCGATAGATTCTAAAATTAAGCCTCTTTTATAATTCTTTTAAATAAACAGCCTATCTCTAATTTTTCAGAACAAAGCTTCCCCTTTCATCTCTTTTGGCACTTTCAGTCTCATAACTTTCAGTACAGTTGCAGCAATATTGCTTAATCCAGCCATCACATGTTTGCCATGGAGATTCTCAAGATTCTTAACGCTCTTTTTCAATTTTATCTTCCTTAATCTTGGATCATTAGACATCAGATGAAAAGTGACTGGATTATTGCCATGCGCAGGCATTGGCTCTCCGTTTGGATAAAGCATGACTTCGGCATTTCCGTGGTCGCTTGTAAGCATCACAACATAATTTTTTGTAAGTGCAGTATGCACAACTTTGCCTATACAGTCATCAACTGCTTCCAAACATTTTACCGTTGCCTTAAAATTGCCTGAATGCCCGACAAGATCAGCATTTGCATAGTTTAATAGTATAAAATCAAATCTCTCACTTAAAATCTCCTTAACAACACGTTCGCTAAGTACTGCTGCACTCATCTCTGGCTTTTCAGCATAGTTAGCTACTTTAGGGCTCTCAATTAACATCCTTTCTTCATTCTTATATGGTATCTCAACCTGTGAGTTAAAGAAGTATGTCACATGGGGGTATTTCTCTGTCTCTGCTATCCTGAGCTGCCTTAACCCATGGCTTGCAAAAATCTCTCCGAGATTATTTTTTACAACAGTTTGCTGGAATGCAACTGACAGCTTTAATTCCCTGTCATACTCGCTCATGCATACAAAATAAACATCCAATTTCTTTATCGCAAATTCATTGAAATTCTTTTTTGCAAATGCATAAGTGAGCTGTCTTGCCCTGTCGCTTCTAAAATTCCAGAACACGATGCTGTCATTCTCCTTAACAACACCAATAGGCTTCTGATCATCTCCCCTAAACACTATTGGCTTTACATAATAATCGCTCTGCACTCCTGTCTTATACGCATTTTGAATTGCAGCAAAAGCATCTTTTTCATGAACTCCTTTGCCGTGCACAATCATATCATAAGCTTCTTTTGTCCTGTGGTAATTCTTATCTCTATCTAATGCAAAATATCTTCCGCACATAGAAGCAAGCTTGCCAACACCCAGCTTTTTTGTTTTGGCAGCAAACTCTTTCAAAAATATAGCTGCACTCTTTTCTGGCACATCTCTCCCATCAAGAAATGCATGGACATAAACTTCCTTTAATTTATTTCTTTTAGCAAGCTCAAGCAATGCATACAGATGATGCACAGCGCCATGCACGCCCTCATCAGAAAATAATCCCATCAGATGCAATGCACTCTTATTTTTTTTGCAATTATCTATGGCTTCCAGCAAGATTTTGTTCTTAAAGAAATTCCCTTCTCTAATGCTTTTGTTTATCTCTTCCATCGGCTGGAACACAATTCTTCCTGCGCCCATGGTAAGATGCCCAACCTCACTACCGCCTTGCGTTCCTTCAGGCACTCCAACAGCATTTCCATCTGTCTTTAATATTATGCGCGGAAAATTCTTGTCAAAATACTTATGGTTAGGCAAGTTTGCTGCCATTACTGCATTGCCATACTTATCTGTAGAATATCCCCAGCCGTCTCTTACAATCAAAAGGACTTTATGTTTTAGTTTCATATTATTATGCAATCTTTATACTTATTTAATTCTTATTTTCATCTTCAATTAATCTATCCCTTCTTGCTGCAACCATGCTTAGCATCACTTCCTCGATCATCTCAGGGTGGTTTGCAAAAAATTCTCCGCTTTTCTGCTTAATCTCCTCTTCAGTCTTGCAGTTTTTTAATGTTTCAAAATACTCTGGCTTGCTTCTAAATAAATCTTCCTGGAATTTCAGCATTGTCTTAAATGCCTCTTCCATATTCTCCTCTTTCATGAAAACCTTGTTCATTGCCTCTAGCTTGCCAGCAGGCGTTTCTGGTATCTTGCTTACAAATTCCATTAGTTCTTTTATAGTTGGCATATTATCCCCTCCAGTGATGGTATAACTAACTCCTAAATACAATCTAACTATCACAAATACTATTTAAAAGTTCTGCAATTAGGCATCTGCATCTATCCCTAATGCATTCATAATGGTTTCTATATCTTCCTCTACATTATCATAACTAATATCTGGATATTTGCTCAGCTTGCTTCTGCATCTTTTTGCAGCTAATTTCTTTATCATCTCTATAGCTTCCCTGTTCCAATTGCCGATAGTATATTTAACAGATAATTTCCCCTAATTTCTTGCTTCAATCTCAAGATGGTGTTTAGTCTCAGGCTTATTTGTAATTCTCATTAAGATTGTGTGTGCTGCATTTAAGCCTATAAAGCCTGCCAGATTTTCCACTTTTTTGCTTTTGCTCATTTTACCTCTTTTTCAGTCTCAGTATATAGATGCCTGAGATATCTTAATGCCATGTCTTTTTGAATCTTATTTGCAGTATCCTGCTGAAGGCATCTTAGTGTTGTCCTGCCGATATTATTCTCAATAGTTTTAATTACTAATCTATTATCAACATTCTTATCCAAAAAAAGCTGGATAGCTAATACCTTTCTCATTCCGCTATAGAGGTATCTTGGCTCCAAACTCTTGTTCATCTCTAGTATGATGTCAACTTCAAGCAATTCTTTATACAGGTAAAGTTTGTCGATTATCATCTTCTTTGGCAGCCTGATGCTGCCATAGATGATATCATATTCTTCAAGCTGTGTCTGTAGGAGAGGGCTATATGGATATAACACTTTAAGGTCTTTAACATAAATCAGCTGTACATCAAGCTTTAGCTCACATCTTTCTTCAATATCTTTCTTGATCTTGTTCATTTCCATCCCAGTTTTCCAGAGTTTTTTATCTAAGACAACCATGGCATCGATATCATTATATGCTGTATGCTTATTCCTGACATAGCTTCCGAATAAGATTATTGCTTTGACATCATGGATTATATTGCCGATGGAAGTAATTATGGCATTTTTTAGCTTGTTTCTTTCTCTCTCATGCTTCTTTCTCCTGTAATCCAGTAGAGAAAGCATATCTAGAGAAGAAGCAAATTTTGCAGCCCTTAATTTTGGTCTTATAGACCTGCTCATGTAATTGCTCTCTGTCTGCGTAAGGTGCTTGTTATTGAGCCTTTTCATAACTACTTCAATCTCCTTATTGCTCAATATTGGCTTTAGCTCTGTTTTTAGGTTCTGCATCATATAAAATCACTTAACTATCTAATTAGTTAAGTGATATATTTAAATGTTTCTATCTCTTTTTTATGATTAATCAAAAATAAGAAAATAGTGCTTTATGATGGAAAGCTCACAAACTTATGCTGTTTGTATAACAATAATGTCTCATAATCTATTATATAATCCTGAAATTTATTTTTGAAACTATTAAAGACTTCTCTTAGATGCTTATCATTCTTTGCTTTTATATGGATTGCCATATTAGCTTTTCCGATTAGCTGCCAGCTCACATCAATATATGGGTCTAGCTTTACGTAACTTCTTATCTTATTTAATATCTCTTTATTTATATTGCTCAGCCTTAACAGTATAAGGTAATAATTGTAGCCTATTTCAGAATAGTTGAGGTATGTCCTATAACCGATGATTATCTGCTCTTTCTCAAGCATTCTGATCCTTTTTTGAAGAGTTTTAAAATTTAGATTAACTTTTTTTGCCAAATCAAGCAATTTTATTCTTGCATCAAATGATATTGCCCTTAGTATCTCCATATCTTTATCATCTATTTCTCTTCTTTCTCTTCCGCCAAAAACAACAATTTCATCTTCATTCTTTTCATTTGTGAAAAAATGCCTTTTATAATGCACCAATGACCCAAGGATGGCAATTTCCGCATTGATCAAGCTATTTTCAAACCTCTCTGAAAATTCTTTCCAAAACTTGATGAACGTAAACTGGTCTTTGGCTGCTATCCAAGTTACGATGTCCCATTGCATCTCTGCATTTACGAGCCAGTTGACATGGCTATTATTCTTTAGGTAGCTTACTATCTCATCTTCTTTATTTTTTATCTTAAGAAACACAACATAATTTGCATAGCCTAACCTTTCAATATCGATTAAAGTGTAGAAACCTCCAAGAATGTTCTTCTGCAATAATCTGTTTATCCTGTAATTGACCTTATCCCTGCTTATCTTGCATATTTTTGCCAGTCTTGATAATGGCATTCTAGCATCCATATCTAATGTGATTAATATCTTCTGGTCTATCTTGTCTATATTCTCTGGCAGATATTTCATAATTTTACATATTAATGGTATTTTATATTTAAAATTTACTATTATTATTAAAAAACAGATAAGATATTTAATATTCTAGTTATCATTTCAGGGTAGTATGGGGGATAAAATGACTACAATAAATGCATTTGGCATGGATATACCTGCACTTTGGAATATCATATTGGATAAAGAGTTATCGCTTTATATCCAAAGCACATTATGTGGGATTGTAGGAAGTTTTGGTGTTCAACATAGAGATGCTCATCACTTCGTTCAGAAAACTTTAGGGATTTCAGTTAAGTATAAAAATACATATCCAGATGATAATTATCATCCTACTGAAGATTATGAGCAAGATTTAGTGCGCTTATTATCTAGTACTTTAGAATTAACTGAGAAAGCTGGTACAGTCCCAAAGGATTCCAGTCTTTTTAGCGCAGCAAAACGAAAGATAGGGACGTCATTATCAGAAAGAGCAGATTTGATCATTGAACAAATTAGTCCTTTTCTTAGTGGAAAAAATGTATTAGATTATGGATGTGGAGATGGACTAATAGGGCTTAGATTACATAGAAATGGTTATTCTGTAACTAATTTAGACGTCAAGATGCATACGCGTTTATCTGATATGGCTTTGTATGATGGTCTGCCATTCATATTATTTGGAGATGGTCATAATATACCAGAGTCAATAGGGAAATTTGATAATGTTCTTTTGTTAACAGTTCTTCATCATACAGATAACCCAGTAAGAAATCTTGAAAATGCTATCAAAGCCACTAGGAAAGGGGGCAGATTGATTGTTATTGAATCAGTATATGGGGTTACACCTGAGGATAAAGAGTCTCAGCCGCATGAAAAAGAATATCTTTCCTTATCACCAGAGCAACAAAGAAAAGTCAATATATTCTTTGATCATTTTTACAACAGGATAATTCATTATAGTGACGGTATTACTTCTACAAAAGTTAATGTGCCTTATAATTTCAATACTCCTGCAGCATGGAAAGAAATATTTGAAAGGCATGGTCTAAAGCAAGAACAACTCACACATTTAGGCATAGATCAGCCATCAGTGCCAGAATACCATACTTTACATATACTCAAAAAATCCTAATTAAACACTTTAGCATACCCTGCCTTATCACCAAGCTCTTCCTCTATCCTCAGCAGTTGGTTGTACTTAGCTAATCTTTCTCCTCTGCATGGAGCGCCAGATTTGATCTCTCCGCATCCAAGTCCAACAGTTAAATCTGCAATAAAGCTGTCTTCTGTCTCTCCGCTTCTATGGCTAACCATCACGTTCCACTTATTGTCCATAGAAAGTCTTGCTGCAGCCAATGACTCTGTTATTGTGCCAATCTGGTTAACTTTCAGCAATAGCACATTGCAGGCTTTGACAGAAATCGCTTTCTTGATTCGTTTGACATTTGTAACAAGCAAATCATCTCCGACAATCTGAACCTTATTTCCATTTTTGCTATTTTTACTAATCATTTTTATCAGCTCAGCATAACTAGAAAAATCTTCCTGGTCAAATGGGTCTTCTATGCTTACTAGATTATATCTCTCGGTAAAATCCATATACAGATCAATCAATCTCTCCGAACTCAATTCTTTTCCATCTACATTATAAATAAGTTTTTTCTCGTCATAAAATTCGCTTGCTGCGCAGTCTAATGCAATTCTAATCTGCTTTCCATAACCTAATTTATCTATTGCACTCTGCACTAATTTAAGCGGCTCTTCAACATTGCTAAGTGGAGGAGCAAACCCTCCTTCATCTCCAACATTAACTGCATTTTTGCCGTACTTAGTCTTTATTATCTCTTTTAGTGTATGATAAACTTCACATCCCATTTGCATTGCCTCTTTAAAACTTCTCGCACCAACAGGCGCAATCATATATTCCTGTATTGCCAAAGAATTGCCTGCATGCTTGCCGCCATTGATAACATTCATAAAAGGCAATGGAAGGATGAATTTATTATTCTTATCTGCATTTTTTTTATTTTTGCTATTATTCTTTTTTTCATTTTTTTGCGCAAACAAACTATTAACATACTGATACAATGGCATATTTTTGCTAGCAGCACCAGCTCTAGTTACTGCCATCGACACTCCTAAAAT
The DNA here is from genome assembly GCA_013331615.1 of Candidatus Woesearchaeota archaeon. Classification (GTDB taxonomy): domain Archaea; phylum Nanobdellota; class Nanobdellia; order Woesearchaeales; family UBA10200; genus UBA10200; species UBA10200 sp10200u. Next base: position 8,978 of record DUGA01000089.1, read on the forward strand.
CGCATTTGCACCAAGCTTAGACTTATTCTCAGTGCCGTCTAGTTTTAGCATTAATTCATCAATCTCTTTCTGTTTTTCAGGATTCATGCCGACAACATTCTTTGCAATTGCTGTATTTACATTCTCAACAGCTTTTAGAACGCCTTTACCCAGAAATCTCTTTTCACCATCTCTTAACTCAAGAGCTTCATGCGTTCCAGTGCTTGCACCGCTTGGCACAATTGCCCTAAATACTCCAGAACCTGTCTTGAACTCAACTTTAACATCAACCTCAATAGTAGGATTTCCCCTAGAATCAAGAACTTCTCTTGCTTTTATGGTTTTTATTTTTGACATAACCTTTTTCTTCGCAAAAGCTTAACCTCACATAAGGGTCTACGACCCTTATCAACCCACGCTCAGTTTCGCTTTCGCTCAACTGCCCATGAACGTTTTTAATTAAACTTTGCAATCCTTATTAATAAATTATTTTAATAATAATTATCTATGTTTTTATCCGATATAGCTAGTCTGACTGCTTGTCTTTTCCTGGACTTTTCTGAGTGCAGCTTCCTTAGATATCTTGCCAAGGTCTCCAGTGCGCTTTGACATCTCATTTTCCATCTCTTCAATCTCTTTATCTAATTTTTCAATCTTCAGATTCAAGTCAAGCTTCTTATCAAGTATGTATAATATCTCTTTTGCGCCTTTGATGCCAAGATACATAGGATGCCCGAATGTTTCTGCCAGCAAAGCGATTGCAGGTATTTTTCTTCTGTCTGCTAATCCTAATAATAATCCAGATACTCCTACAATTGGGCCAACAACTCTGTACAATTTATCATTAAGCTCTACTCCTGCTTTATATTTATTTATTATCTCCTGGCTATTTCCTGTGCAATAAACTTTAGGTTTTTTAGGAATAGTCTGCAATCCTATGCCACCTAGAGTTATGACTTCTTTTCCAGCATACTCCCCTAAAATATCCAGCATCTTGTCAGAAAACTCATAGCTGCTTACTTCATCTATTGGTTGGACATCTCCTGCCAATAACAATAGATCTTTTCCATTTGGCAGCTTTTTATAAAAAATTTCTATCATCGGCAATTCCACAAGATTTTTCTCATTCACAAATACGCTGTGAGGAAATGTATAAGAAAATACGTCATACAATTTCTTTGCTTTCAATTCTTCTATAATAAAATCAACTGCTACCTTGCCTACATTCCCTATGCCTGGCAATCCCTCAATTAATATTGGATTGTTTAATTTAGGCTTCTTCTCAAGCAGTGTTATCTTCCATGAACCGTCCATAATCTCAAACCTCATAATCAATAATAATCATTAAATCTTTTTATTGCACAATTCTACACTCTAACTACAACAATCCCTTGCTGACTAAATCATCATGCTTGACCTTTCTCCTATAATCGCCATATTTATCTTCAGGAGAATATTTTGGCGGCTTTGGAGAGACTGCTTTGCTTCCGCATCCACATAGCTCTTTCATGGTGTATTTTCCACAGCTAGTGCATTTCAATATCTGATTTTTTGCCATTTTTCCTCTCTATAATCCCCCTGTTGTTCTTTTGCTAGAAAACGAGAGAGTGTATATAAATATATCGTAAATGGCTTAGATGGGTTAAAAATATATGTTGGCATCAATTGCGAGGCTCAATTCAATTAATCTGCATAAGAGTTCAGGGGGTTGTCCCTTACGGGGCTTGAACGATACAAGCAAATTATCCTTCAAAGAGCCGAGCGATGCCAACATATTCGTAGAATAATTTTCAACGTAACAGCAAATGGCTTTTATCTTCCTATTCATCTCTCACAAACTCAGAAAAATTATTTGGTGCTTTCATATGTTTAGTAACAGCATCTGTCATATGCTTTAAAACAGATTCTGCTTCCTTATACTCTTCAGCTTTTATCACCAGCTTATATGAGCCTGCGCCTATATACACTAAAGTAGTCTTTTTATTGCCAAGAGCCATTGCTTTTTTTAATGCAGATTTAACAATCTCATTTCCATCTGGCTCATAGCTCTTAAGCACAAATTTGCCTTTAATTATGACTTCTTCTGGTTTTATTCTTGTCCTGATGGATTCATCAAGCTCTTTTATATATTTTTTATCAATCCCTAATTCTTCAAGATTAGTCTCTCCTTTGACGATACTCTCAAATCCGTCATGCACTGAATCATATTTTTTCAAGACAATTTCGCTTATCTCATTAAGCAATTTTTCATTATCTAATTTCAATTGTTTTGCTACCTGCTCGACTATCTTTTCAACTTTCTGCTGTTTCTTAATCCCTTCAAGCTTTAGCCTTTTTTGTGAATCATTGACTCTTCTCAAGCTTAAGTCAACATGGCCTCTTTCTCTGTCTACCCTAAGAACTTTACAGACAATAACTTTTCCTTCNNGCAGACATGTTGTATTCATCTAAATTTACAAATACAGAATGAAAATGTATCTTGGTAACTGAACAAAGGACTAATTCATCTTCCTCAGGCAATCCTTGTTTTTTTAACAGCATTCTTATCTACATCCTCGTGATTAAACAAACATTAAAAATTCAAAATAATCAGCTTTAAATTTATTCCAAGACTTCAAGCACTCTTGCCTTTATCTTAGCTTTGCCGCCTGTCGGCTCTGCAAGATCTTTCCCACATACTAGGCATCTTACTTCGCTTGATGCTTTACCATACATTATCTGCTCATTCTTGCATTTAGGGCATCTTATCTTGACAAA
>DUGA01000008.1 GCA_013331615.1 Candidatus Woesearchaeota archaeon
ATGAATATGATAAGATCATTCTTCCATGGACAGCAGAGCATGAATGCTGTCTGTTCTTACAGCAGATGCTTGGTAAAGATGCAGATTTTAACATTTTAGGAAATACTATAAGGCAGAAATACATCAAATTATTCAGGCCATTACAAGAACAGGAACTTGAGATCTTTGCTGCTGCCAGAGGATTTAGTTTTCAGAGAAGGAAGAAAGATACCTACACAAATATTTTAGATACCATGGACAAAAAATATCCTGAAAGCAGGTTTTCCCTGTTAAAAAGCATAGATGATCTGGCTGTCGCATTGAACAAAAAATGAAAATAATAAGGAAAAAGATATTTCTGGCATTATCTGTTTTGATAATAATATTAATTGCTGCTGATTACTTCAATAACACACAGGATATAAAAATAATAGATGAAGAAGATAAGATTAGCTTTAATAATATCAGAGATACAACAAATATAGTGTACGAAAATTCTTCTCAAGATATTGAAGCATATTTCTGTGCAATAGACAACTGTACTCTAAAACTATTGGAGCATATTGATTCTGCAGACAAGATATACTGCGCGTTATACGACTTGAGCTTAAAACCGATAATAGATGCATTTAATGAAAGCCATAAAAAAGGAAAAGATGTTAAGCTGATTGTTGACAACGAAAACTACAAGAAAGTAAAAGACTTAGAATTTGCAAGGCAAGATACAAGCAGTCAGCTTTCCCACAATAAGTTTTGCGTATTCGATTTTGCAGCAGATAGTGATACTGATGATGAGAGTAATGAGGACGATGATGATAATAATAAGAATAATGATGATGTTAGTAATGAAGAAAATGATAATAAGAATATTGTATTAACAGGCAGTTTTAACCCAACCAAAAACGCATATGTCAATGACAACAACATTATAATCTTGCAATCAAGATACATTGCATCTAATTATGAAGATGAATTCAACGAGCTTTGGAATGGAATATTTAGAAAAGGAGATAAAGTGGCTTATCCAGTAATAATCCTAAACAGCATAAAGATAGAGAACTATTTCTGCCCTGAAGATTCATGCGCAAATCATGTAAACAATGTCCTTAACTCTGCAAACACCAGCATCTACTTCATGGCATTCAGCTTTACAAATGACTTACTGGCAAACACAATAATAATGAAACATAATGATGGATTAGAAGTTAAAGGTGTATATGAAAAATCACAGACAAATTCAAATATCTGGAAAGAGTATAAATATATTACAAAAACTCCAGTAAATATACACCCTGACATCAACAAGTATAATATGCACCATAAAGTGTTCATAATAGATAAAAGTAGTGTAGTGACTGGCAGCTTTAACCCAACAAAAAGCGCAGATACAAAAAATGATGAGAATGTGCTGATAATCCATGACAAAGGCATCGCTGAAAAGTTTAGCAGAGAATTTTCCAGGATTTTTGCTGCTGCAAATACAAAAAATGAAAATATTTAAATACTACCGATTGCAAAACTGGCTTTATTAAAAAGCAATAAAAATAGGACTAAATAAGTATAAAGAGGAGGGATAACATGCCGCGCCTAAAGAAGACTGTTGAGGAAGAGGATTCTGAACTAGATTCAGAAGCTAAGAAAGAAGATAAAGAATTTGAAGATGATGATAAGGATGATTTTGATAAAGATGACGATGATGACAGTGATGACGACGATGATGACGATGGTGAAAAGCCATTCGGTGAAGATGAATAAGTAAGAGGTAATTTATTTCAATTTTTCTATTATTTTTTTATATATTTTATAAATACGACAAAATAAGCCATACAAACCAGAAATTATTTAGTTAATATTTTCTTAACTTCATTTGACTCGATTTTTTCCAATCTTGCTCCTATCTTTTCAACTACTTTAGATGCAAGATAGCTTCCTAATTTACCGCATTTCTCAACTTCATTTCCTTTGCATAATGCATACAAAAAGCCTGCTGCATACGCATCTCCTGCGCCTGTTGTATCGATAGCATTTGCTTTAAATGGCTCTATCTTTGTAATTTTTCCATCAGCTTTGATTATTGACCCATGCTTACCTAATTTTACGACAGCAATCTTGCAGATTTTTGAAAGCTCATTTAATGCTGCTCCATAATCTTGATGCTGTGCACAGCCATCATCATTTTTACAGATAAATGCATTAGCCTCTTCCTCATTGGCAAATACAACATCAACATATCTTTCAAGTATCTCCCTAAACTCTGCTCGGTTATTTCTCACTATATTTGGTGCAGATAGGTCAAGAGAAACAACAACCTCATTCTTCTTAGCAAGATCCATTGCTGCTATGCATGCATCTTTTAAGCTACCATCCTCAGCAAGCAGATAACCTTCAGTATGAAGTATCTTGCATTTTTTTAGATCATCTATACTGATATGCTCTCTATCCAGCTCAAGAGCTGCTCCAAGATGCACTGCAAATGTACGCTGTTTATCTGGAGTTATGAAAGTTATTGCATGACCAGTAAGAGCACTAGATTTTCCTAGATTCAATGCAACCTTATCTTGTTGCATGGTTTCTTCATAGATCCTGCCTTTGATATCATCTCCAACTACTCCACAGAAAACACATTTAGCCCCAAGCTTGGCTGCAAGCACAATCGCATTTCCTGTTGAGCCTCCTGGAACTTTTTTTGTTGGATATTTTTTTAATTCCTGCTCAACAATATCACACTCTACTCTATTAACTAGTTTCATCTCTCCTTTTCTCAAACCAAGATTTTCCAATACAAAATCATCTACTTCAACCAGAACATCAATTAAAGCAGAACCTATGCCATAGATGTCGAATTCTTTTTCAAAATTGATTAGAGATTTATTATTTTTCATAGTAAATTAGGAGTTATACAACACCTATTACACAATGCTTATTATAATTTTAATACCTGTAATGTTCTGGCTTATATGGTCCATCAACTTCTACACCAAGATATTTAGCTTGTTTAGGAGTCAGCTTATCTAATTTAACGCCTAATTTATCTAGATGTAATCTAGCAACCTCTTCATCCAATTTTTTTGGCAACATATAGACACCGATAGGGTATTGCTTTGTCTTAGTAAAAAGCTCTATCTGCGCAAGCACTTGGTTTGTAAATGAATTGCTCATCACAAAACTAGGATGACCTGTTGCACATCCTAAATTTACAAGTCTGCCTCGAGCCAATAGGATTATTTCTTTTTTATTTTTGTCTTGTAAAAATACAAACTTATCAACTTGAGGTTTTATATTGACTTCTTTTATTCTGCCTGCATCTCTTTCAGATTCAATCCAAGCAACATCTATCTCTGTGTCAAAATGGCCTATATTGCAGACTATTGCCTGATCCTTCATAGCTTTTAGATGTCTGTCTGAAATCACACCGTCGCAGCCTGTTGCTGTGACAAATATATCCCCTATCTTTGCTGCTTCATCCATAGTAGTAACTTGATACCCTTCCATTGCTGCCTGAAGAGCATTTATTGGGTCAATTTCTGTTATTATAACACGAGCACCTAATCCTCTCATTGATTGCGCACATCCTTTTCCTACATCTCCAAATCCTGCAACTACAACAACTTTGCCTGCTACCATAACATCAGTCGCTCTCTTTAATCCATCTGCAAGAGACTCTCTGCACCCATATTTATTGTCAAACTTTGATTTTGTAACTGAGTCATTTACATTGATTGCAGGCATTTTTAGTTTTCCTTCTTGGTGCATCTGATATAATCTATGGACGCCTGTTGAAGTCTCTTCTGTCACGCCAAGAATTGCTTTAAGCAGCTGAGGGTATTTCTCATGTACCATCAATGTCAAGTCTCCGCCATCATCCAAAAGCATATTTGGACCAAAAACTGAGCCTTTGCCGTCTGGAAACTTTAATGTCTGCTCAATGCACCAATTATATTCTTCTTCAGTCTCTCCTTTCCAGGCAAATACAGGTATGCTTTTAACAGCAATAGCTGCTGCTGCATCATCCTGTGTCGAGAAAATGTTGCAAGAGCTCCATCTAACTTGCGCGCCTAATTCGATAAGAGTTTCGATCAATATTGCTGTCTCTATTGTCATATGTATGCAGCCTGCGATTCTTGCATCTTTCAATGGCTTGCTCTTACCAAATCTTTTTCTAAGTTCCATCAGCCCAGGCATCTCTTTTTCTGAAAGCTCTATCTTTCTTCTGCCTAATTCTGCCAATTTTATGTCTGCAACCTTATAATCGTTCTTTTGTACTTGTTTCTGAATTTGTATTGCCATAGTTACCACCTGCCATGATTAATCTAATTAGAATGCTAATAAGTATGAATTTATTTATATATTTTACGTCTATTTTTATATATTTTGTACAGAAGAAAGACTAATTAATAGAAAATTTCCATAAAATTTAAATATTAGTGAACACTATTTATTGCCATAATGAAACCAGATCCTGCAAATTCGATTGAACTAGATATATATGACCACAAGATAATAGAAGCATTGCGAAATGATGCAAGAGCATCAATCAGAGAAGTTGCCAAACAGACAAAGATTCGCCCAAGCACAATCCATCTGAGAATCCAAAAATTAATTAAGAATAATATAATAGAAAAGTTTACATTGCAGCTGAATGACAAAGCTGTCGGCGAGAATTTTATTGTATTTATGTTTATCAACACCTCAAAAGATCTTTCATCCTCATTTTTCGCTGACCTAAGATTGAAAGAGGCATTTGGAGTTACTGGAGAATATGACCTTCTTTTGAAATACAAATTCAAAGACATATCTGAGTTCAATGACTATGTTATAAATCTCAGAAAGAATAAAGACATCATAAAGACTTTGACGACTGTATGCACTATTAAATTAAAAGAGGAGAGTTAATTACAAAATAAGTATTTTTTATCAGTCTCACTTTTTCCTCTCTTCAAATATCCCTGTCCCAATCCTCACCATATTACTGCCTTCCTCAATCGCAATCTGATAGCTATCACTCATCCCCATTGATAGATACTTCAACTTAAATCCTGACTCAGCCCATTTATTATTCAATTCATCAAACTTCTGCTTCATCTGCCTGAAATAAGGCTTTAACTTTTCATTTCTCTCGCTTATTTTCATTTCATCCTCCCTCTCAAATAAAGGCCCCATTGTCATCAAGCCAATTAGAGTAAGATTCTTCATCTTCAAAATCTCAAAAGCTATCCCCTCAAGCTCTTCAATTTTGCACCCATGCTTATTCTCCTCATTTGCAATATTGACTTCAATCATCACTTCAACTACTTTAGAAATAGCAGCTGCTCTATCATTGACAATCTGCGCAATCTTAACAGAATCGATTGTCTGTATTACATCAAATATTTCAACTGCTTTCTTTGCTTTATTGCTCTGCAGATGCCCAATGAGATGAAGCTTGACATCACTCAAATTATTTGCTTGCAAGAACTCTTTTAACTCATTATATTTACTTTCAGCTTCCTGGACATAGTTTTCCCCTACACCCTTGATTCCGCCTAAAATTGCCTGCTTTATCTCATCTACAGTGCGTGTTTTAGATGCAGCTACAATAACAATATCCTTAGAAAAACTTATCTTAATTAACTCTGTCTTGATTCTTTCAATATTTACCTTGATTGTTTCTTCCATATAAAAATCAAAGATAACAAAGAACTATAAAAAAGTTATTAAAAATTAGAGATTAGAAACATAAAAACAAAAAATAAAAGTTATTTAATCATTCTTCTTTTTCTGCCAGACAAAGTATCCTGCTACAGCTACTACAACAATTATCAATGCCACTATCCATCCTGTATATGGCTTCTTAGGCTGTGTAGGGATTACAGGTGTTTCAGCTTTCTTTTCTTCTTTCTTCTCTTCTGCTTTAGGCTCTTCCTTCACTTCAGGAGTTTTAGCTGCATCTTCTGCTTTCTTAGCTTCTTCAACAGCTTTAACTGCTTCAACTTTAGTTCTGCCTACAATAGCAAATGTGCTGAATCCTGGACTTACTGCCTCGAATGTCTCAACACCATCTGTTGCACCTAATGATTTTGTTGGCAAGTCTGTCCATTTTACACCATCAAATCTAGTTAACAATACATCACTTATCTGGTAATTATTAGCAGTTAGCCATGATTTCTCAACTTTGAACTTAAACTTAGCAGATTTGATATCTGTATCTTTTAAGTTTTGAGTATCAACTTTTAAGTAACTGTGTACTTTACCTGTGCCTTCAGGAACAGCTGTTGCTGGAGCACTATTTAATTTTGTAACTTTTATTTCAACCTTTTCTACCCTATTAGCTATTTCCAATGACAAACTTGTTACAGGTATCTTTGCATCCAATATGTTCATTGTAGCAGTTGCACCTGGATTCAATGCTGTAATCCATTTCTTAGTTGAGCTTGCGCCTTCTGCTGTTGTGGCTGTTGTAGTTGTTGAACCGCCGCCGCCGCTTGAAACTGCTGCTGCTGCTGCTGGTGTTACATCAACACTAAATGCACTTGAATTAGTATAATTCAATCCATTGCCATTACCAGTTGTATCATTGCATGCAAAGTAATATGTGCCAGATGTATCTGAAGTGTAGCTTATACCGCTAGTGTGTGTTTTAGCACCTGTTGTGCCAAAGTTATTCATATGAGTAAAGTTAGCATTTACATTTGTAGTATATCTACATGTTGCATTCTCATTTGTTGTCAATGTCCATGTCAACGTAACAGTTGTTGTGCCAGAAGACGAACTAGTTAATGTTTTTACTGCAGGTCTTGTTGTATCATTAACTACAAATCCTTTTGTCTTTGCACTTACATTAGCAGAATTTGAATCACACCTAACAGTCAAATTATAAATACTGGAATTAGTTAAGGTAGTATCAGCATCTATAGTAAAGGTATAATTAGTTGATCCTGCTTCTGCTTGAGAAGGTGTAAAGCTGGTAGAGGATATTACTGAAGTTCCTGCTGCATTTGTAAGGTTATAGACACAGGTGCTTGTATTCAAGTCAACACTTTTTACTACACCTGTAAATACAAGATTAGCATCTGAAACACCAGGTAAAGCCAAATCTTCATTTGGTGTTGTTAAATTAATTGTTGGGATACCATTTTGCGGATCTGCCAATGCACCACCTGACAAGTGAGGAACATACAAATTGACAAATGATGAACCATTGGTGTAACATGCATTTGTCCTATTTACAGCCGTAGTTGGCACAGTATTACTTGCGCATTGACTTAATTTATAAAGATCTCTTCCAGAATCATCATTTATGAATACAGGTTTTAATTTACCTAATGCTTTTAAAATATTCAAGACTACCCATTGTTTAGTACCATCTGAATCAGTATAATTATTATCTCCTATATATTGGCTCATATTCTTAAACAATACAACAGTATCTAAAGTATTGACACCTGAAGACTGTGCTGCAACCAATGAATCAGAAGCAGAAGTTAATACAGTCAATCCAAGTGCAGTTGTTTTATTCTCATTAAAGTTTATGCCTAAAGCAGTTATATTAACAGTTACATTTACTCCAGCCCTTGTACTATTAACAAATACTGATTTAATTAAGGTCTGGTTAAAGTATACATTTCCTGAAGGTCTCTGACCTGTTGAATTTAATATCTGTATTCCACCATTTGGTCCAAATGAATTATTAAGCTCAACTTCAATCAGAGTTGAATTTTGTTGTGAATTTAGTGTAAACGAAAGTGCATTTGTTCCAAGTTGCTTACCATTGCCAGCACCATCACTTGCACCAAAGCTTGCAGTATATGGACCTGGCTTCAAACCTGTTAATATTGCTCCAACTGAACCGTTTTGATTACTAACTGTTGAACTTGTTATAACATTACCTTGCAAATCATAGATAGTTACATTAGTGCTAGATGCATTTACATCAGTAACTGTCCAATTAAATGTCACATTACCATCTGGATTATGTACTGTTGTCCCGTTGGAAGATGGATTTGTAATGTTGATTACAGGAGAGATTGTATCTATCCAATAAGTTGCTGTGATTGTCTGTGTATTTGTCGCATTATCAAATACCCTAACAGTTAAAGTATTAGAACCCTCATCGCCAGTTAAAGTAACAGTAGCATTCCAAAATATACCGCCCGATAATCCACCCATCGTACCACGACTGGTTCCAAACTCCACAGTTGCATTAAATACATTAGTCTGATTATCTGTAGCATTAACCATAACAAGCGTACTTGTAGAATTAGTCACATAATTATCAGTTAAATTAAGATTATTTAATATAGGGTTAAACAAGTCAACCGTAAATGTAACATTATTTGANNGCTTGCATTATAACTGCTATTTGAAGTAGTTGTGTTGAAAAAGACCACCGTACTCATATTACTTACCCCACCGCTATCATTAAGTGTAAAGGTTATAGTAGTTGTGTTATCATTTGTTGTTGTTGTCGATGTAGGCGATGATATTGATATTTCCGGAACTACAGCACCAGTAAATGTCCTAGTAACTGAAAATCCAGGTAAATCTGTTGATGTTTCATTATTTTGACAGCTTATATTCCAAGCATTAGACCCATCTTTTATAGTTACATTATTGCTTAAAGTAACTGTGCTAGCATTTACAGATAACGAGCTGTTTACAATAGTGCCATTTACTCTTAATAGGCATGTCTGATTATAAGTTAATATGCCGTTAAATTCACTGAATAAAGTATAGATAAAAGATGTTCTTTCTGAGGTTATTGTTGCAGAATTGGCTGGCGAAGTTAAATTGATTACATCTATAAATGGCTTGAAATTAAGTGAGATATTTTGACGCATAAGTGCATCAGAAACATTATATGACGAAGCGTTAAATTGAATGCTTACTCTGCCTGCTTTAACAAATGTTAGAGGTATAGCAGTTAAATTCAATCTTAGTCTTAATGGCGTGCTGGATAAATTAGTATTATTAAGCCTTACAAGCACATCAGGTAAATTAACTGCACTTTGAGTAGCAGTACCATTATATACAAAACTAGTACCATTCCATGATGAGATTCCTGCAGTATTTGCAGCTCCTGCGCTAACATTGATATCAAATGCCACACCTATACTGATATTATATAATAAATCTTTTAAAGTAGCATTATCATTAGTTACATTAAGGAATACAAAACATTCATTGCCTCCAACTTCACAATGATACGAACTCTTATCACTCCTGAAAGATACTTCTCCATCTACCTGGTATAATGAGAATCCCATAGCACCTGCTAAAGCATTTGGATTAAATTGCCAAGTGCTGCTCTCGCCATCTNNGCCATCTTGAGCTATTTTTGTAGCATTACCTGTTACATCAGCGCAATTAGAAAGATTACTTGCTTCACAGTGCTTTAAGGTATTACCAAGAACAGGTAATTTTATTGCTACAGCATCTACACCATAACTTTGTACAAATGAATCAAATTTATCCCCATCCATACCTAAATATTGGCTACCTCCTGAAGTATTATATAAGAAAGCTGTTGAGAGGTTTGATACAACACTGCTTAAAGAAGTTGTTATATCTAGCCCTTTTAGAGTAATCTCCCAAGGCTCAGTTGATTGTGGATTATTAAATGTTATTGTAGTATTGGATGTTGAGGTATAATTAGTTTTTGTTCCAGTGCCGCCGCCTGTACTATTAAAGTCCTGAACACCATCACCACCAAAGTCTAGAGTGAATGTTAAGTTACCTAACGGACTAGTTGCAGAAATACCTGCAGGTCTAGAATATCCATCAAATGCCACGACAAAGCTACATGTTGAACAGTCTGCTGTGCTGCTACTCGCCTTAGTCGTGAAGTTCTGACATGCGCTTTGTGCACAATTACCGCTTAAATCGCATATTTTTGTCTTGAAGAAATAGGTAGCATTATTAGTTAACTGATAATCTAATTTAGCATCAGCACTTGGACCATAATTATCTAAATGCAAATCATGCACAGGCCTATAATCATCAAGCAAATTATTGTTTGTTAAGGATACATCTAAAACAGTTTCATTAATAGTACTACAGCTTGAGCTATCCTTATAGAATAGTAATGATGCATTAGTAGGTTCACTAGTTACTAACCTCACTATACCCCCATCTGGGAATATATCTGCCTGCTGCATACTAACTTTAGGTGCAGTCTTATCATTAGCATCTGCCCTATAACCCTGACTAGGGCATTGGAATGAATCAAACTTACACGCATCATCATTACAATCTACCTTTTCATTACCATCATCATCTAGACCATTCTTACATAATGGACCTGCTTCCATAGGGATAAACCCATATTGCTTAAATTTAGAACAATCAGGATCAGATTCAGAAGTATATCCATCTCCATCTATATCAACACTAGGCGTACTACAATCTTCGGTTTTAAAATCTATCGACCCAGGAGTATAGAAGAAAGGTCCCGCAGTATCGACAGGCCATGTATCATTAGTAGTTGCATTTGCTGTTGACACAAATACTTTGATGTTATTCTTAGGATTGCCTATATCTGTTTTAGATAATACTAAAATCTCTGCTCCTGAAAATCCTTGTGCAGTCATAAATTCATCGATATTACACCCAAAATCCATAACTGAAACCTGTGCTTTTGTAATAAGATTCCATTTTGTTGCATTGTTCAAGAATTGATTAGAATTAAGACTGCACCTGAAAAGTAATTTTGCTTCAGTTGTACCATTATACTCATAAACAATTTTATATTCATAGCCAGAAATATCAGTAATGCCAGGATTAGTGCTAGTAGTTGCATTACAACCAGTGCTTGAATTAGCATCTGCATCAATAAACCTATAATATTTACCAGTACTATTAAATCTTGCACCTGCCTGTTTACCTAGATGGAATTTCCTACATCCTGCAAAATTCGTGATGTTTTGCACACCTATACCAATATCCATACTCTGAGGTGATTCATGATAACCTATTCCTTTTATATCTAACCAATCTTGATCGCCTGCATCACCAGCAGCATCAGTACCTAAAATTGTAGGAGGCGCATCTAATTGCATACCTCCACCCATCTGCTGTTTAAATGAAGGATTGCATAAGCTAATAGATCCCATCTGCTGATAGATACAACCCGTTAAAGCAGTACAATAAGTCTGATTAGTATTATCTCGTGCAAAACAATCTGAGCTAAACCCTAATTGTGATGAATTAGAAGGACCACCGCCTGGAGGAGATGCACCACCTGCAGTAGGCTTAAATCCGCCACCCATACCAAATCCACATGCAGGATCTGAAGCACAATCAGTATCTTTGCAATCTTCTTGACCATCACCATCTTCATCACCAGGATATGAACATAATTCAACAGACCTATTAGTACCAGGACCAAATCTAGGAACCTTAACACAACCAAGATACCCATATACAGGATTAATACCTGCATTCGAAACATTATATAAGAAATAACTTGCTTTTGGCTGAGAACTGTCTATCCAAGTACAATTAAAAACACCAGTATTCTGCTGACTAGTATTACATTGAGCTTCAGTAAAACAGGCATTACAGTTAGTAGCACAACTATTAAAACTCTGATATGCCTTAGGATCACACCAACCATCTGTCTTACCATCGCCATTAAAATCACTGCCAAATTGATCATTAGTCCAAGTGCAATTAGCTTTACTAGTATCACATGTTGTCTGACCAAAACATGCAAAGCAATCATTTTGACAATTGCCCGTGGAACCAAAATCAGTATATGCTTTGTCAAAGCTGCAGAAACCTAACCCATTAAACGCTTTTGAATTATTGTTAAATTTACAAGTTCCCAAGCTAGAATTTTCGCATTTTATTTTTGCTTGGAGAGTATTATTAGCTGCCCAGGTAGTAGAATTTTTACCGAGAGCATATAAATCATTTTCGCATGCAGGACATGTCTGATCACAAGACATGCCACCAGAACCCCCAAAATTACTAAAGCTTGGCTCACACTTGCTTTCAGTAACTGTTGATTTTGTACCATACAAAGGATCTATTTTTTCGAATGTAAAAGTTTTCCAATTGCCGCTTGCTGCTTGGCATGCTGCTTGAGTAGTTATGTCAAAAAAGCCGCCACCACCAAATCCACCACCGATAGGCGAAGGACCTTTATCGCCAAAAACAGATCCTGAATCAAACACACATCTTGGATTAGAAATCCTTTCAGGAGTACTAGTATTGTCAAACCTACAAGGCATATATTGATTAGCTTTCAAATTTGCACATTCTGTAGAACTATTTCCTGCATCTTCGCAGAATTTAGACGCACCCGCAGTTTTATTATTAAATCCATCTTTACAACCAGTTTTAGTTGCATTTGAAACACATGCAGTGCCAGTCCAGCTGCAGCAAGTAGGCATTAAAGGAACATTATTACACATACCTTGTTTATTGATATCGCTACCAACAGTTATATCTTCACATTTTATACCCCTTGAAGTATCAAAATTTGTTGCCCTAAAACATGACGTACTAGTGTTAGTACATAATGAACTGTTTAATCTACCACACTCCATAGGATTAACATTAAATGCTTCGCAAAATACTACTGCGAAAGAGCCGCCGCCACCTGAACTACCGCCGCCACCCGATGCGGTATTATCCTTACAAAATCCACCCCATTCATCCCAGAAACATGCCCCAGCAGCAGTACAAGCATTTTTATTAATATTGACACCGCAACCAAAAGTAGGAATTGAACCTAATGTAGTATTTCCCGATTGATTATTAAACTTATAACTGAAAACCATATGAGTGGAATTTCTCACAGTTATTTTTATTACTGCATAAGTTAATTTTTCAGTATAAACAATAATACCGTCATCAACAGCATAAACAGGGAAAGAAGGTCTGCTAGTGCCAGACATCATAGTATTCTGATCACGAGCATAAGGAGTTTGATCAAGATCGATATTTTGCCCCATACCATCAATCTTTGCATTTATTGTAGTAACAAGCCAAACTCTAAAAGCATTAGTACCAGGAGAATCTGGAGGACCAGTAGGAGTTGCACTTCCATTATAAGTTATATCCATGCCTCCCAAAGTTGCACTAGTAGTATTAGTAGTAAAATTAAATCCTTGATTCACAGGGAGAGTGATAGTGCCTGCCCTCAAATCAGCAGAAGCAAATGAAGCAAATGATAAAACAACCACTGCAGAAAGAACTAATAATATAACTAATCTTAAATAGCTACAATTTGTTCTAAAATCACCTGATTTTTTTTGCAAACGCTCACCTGCTTTTTAAAAGATTAAAATATAAAAATTAAAGTATGAATAAGATGATTATTCTTACACGAATAATTTATTACCTGATAAAAAACTACTAGTATATAAACCTTTTTATTCCATGCATTTTTATCGTCTGAAAGCATATTTATTTTTTTAATTTTTCCTTTATCAAAACAAATCGTCACTCTGGAAAAATAAATTTTTCTCGACGAGATAAGAAAAAATAGTGATTATATTCAAGCAAAGAACTTTGAGACTAGATTATTATCTTTAAACTGTTTCTTGTTCTGATAAGATATCTTGCAGCCATTGAATTTATGAGAAGATAAATTTTTTTGATGCATCTGATTTGATTTTATTTGATCAGGCATTGCTTCAAAACTTTGCTTTTGTCTGCTGAGATTTTTTGCGCAGCTGATTGCCGGATAGTTATTGTTGAGATAGAATGTGCCGTCTGCAAACTGCTCGCTTATCTTATTGCATGCATTTTCTATTTCAGTGTATGAGTTATATCCTGAATTTAGATTTGTTATTATGTCGGAATTTACGATCATCAGATTCTTATCTTTGCTGTGCATTATTGAACTAAACGCAGAAGATTGGTAATTTTGTGTCTGATAATGATTTTGTGTCGGATAAAACTTAGAAGCAATGATCTTTTTTAATGATAGCTGATGATTTTTGGAGAGATGTTTTAGCTGCCTGACTATAGCCAGATGCTTTTTTGTGCGTAGAGAACATCTTTGATAAGCTTTTAACATAACAACAACCCCACCAGCCAGCTTATATTATATGTATTATATATAGTTATGATATAAACCTATTTAAGTGAGTTAGGTATAAATAACCTGCTAACAGATTTTTGCCATAAATGATAAGATTTATATAGTTTATTGTATTAATGGTAAATTAATAGCTAGAATAAGCTTATTTTATAAATATTAAACTGTCTATCATATGCCACATTAGTGATTAAAGCTCTTTAGAGAAGTGGTAATAGCCAAAATAGCGCTATTGAAAGTGTGATAATATGCAAAAAAACAATAAGAACACTGCTATTGATAAGATTAAAGATAAGAGTAAAAGCACCGCTAATTATGAAACCGATAAGAAAGCAAGCTTAAGCATCATTGATAAAAAGAGCAATAGCCATAACCTCAAAAATCTCCATGTTACAAAGCTTGATCTGATCGACCGCAAGATACTTTTTGAGCTTGACAAAAACTCTAGGCTTCCTACTACACTGCTTGCAAAAAAACTGAACATCTCTAGAGAGACATGCAAATACAGGATCAATAACCTGATTAAGCAGGGCATCATAGAGAGATTCAGCGCAATAATCAACCCAAGCAACCTTGGCTATAAGATGTACAAGATCCATCTTCAGCTTACAAATATAGGCGAAGAGCGAGAAAAGCTTTATGATTATCTTTACACGCATCCTAATTTATACTGGATAGGGATCTGCAATGGCTCCTGGGACCTTATACTTACCATGTTTGCTCCAGATGCCCAGGAATTCTATAAGATCGTCAATGAGATATTATTCAGGTTCAGGCATATAATCGCAAGAAAGGTGGTTGGAACATTTGTTGACTCATATTTTTACAGGAAATCATTTCTTACAAATGAGATTATAAATACCATAAAAGTCGGAGGCAAAACAGCTTCTAATCATTTGGACAGCATAGATAAGAAGATAATTGAAGTCCTTTCTAATGATGCCAGGATCCCTATAACTGAACTTGCTAAAAAGACAGGAACTTCCCCAGGAAAATTGCGCCACCGCATAAAAAAGCTAGAGGAAAAAGATATTATTGTCGGTTATAGGATTGCATTAAACCTGGAAAGAATAAACATGGAAGCGTTCAAGGCACTTATCTACTTCAATTATATAGATGATAAGAGAGAAAGATCATTGCTGGAATACCTTCACCAGAATCCGAATACATCATATTATCTGCGTGTCATAAGCCCATGGGAAGGAGAGATAGAGTTTATCGTCGAAAACTATAATCATTTCAACACGATCATCAATGACCTTAGGAAAAGATTCTCTGACCTTATAAAGAACTATGAGTCTGTATTCATAAGCAAAGAGGCTTGGCTGCCTGGCTTGTATAAGGCAATATAATAATAGATTACATCAAAATATGTATTTGTTTAGCAACACCAACCTCAAAAGCTACGGTGACTGCCAATATTTGACGAACACATTTCTAAACTATCTACACTAAGTTTTTTCGGGCAATGGTATCAATATAACACATTTACTAACACAGCACGCAATACATTCCGAATATAACTGCTATCTACTCAGCGTAGAGGAGGAAAAACTCCTCCACAATACAAGACAGTGTTCGTCGGCAGTCGCCGTAGCTTTGTACTATTTTACAGAAAAAGCTAAACAAAACCAAAATATTCTTTTAAGTTTAACTTATTCACCAAGCATAAATGTGCTTATTAACAATAAAACTCCAGACAAAATATATAATATAGCATTAATGATTGGGGGATAAGCAGGGATATTGAATGTGATTGCATTGATCTTATAGAGTGTAGGGATTAAGACACTAGCCATAATAATGATTCCGAATATCATTGCGCCATAGCCTAATTTTCCGCCTTCTTTCCAGCCGTCTTTGACAAGGGTGCCTCCTGTCAGCATGATGATTGCAGTGATGATATAAGTCATTATAGCCAGCTGCGGCAGCTGAAAGTCTGTTACTGCAAGCTCATATAAGATAGGCACACCGCCAAGAAACATCAAGAATAATGAGTGAATGATATGCTTCGGAATTTTAGGAAGTGCAAATGTTATTGCAAATCCTCCAAGAACACTAAACGCGATGATATTCATAGTTAAAGGATCTACTGCCTGCGCTGATTGTTGTGTTGTTTGGGCAACTTGAGTTGCAGTTTCTGATATAGCCATAGAATTGCAGAAATAACAAGAGTATATAAATATTTTAGTTTAAAATTCGCATAAAACTACAAATTTTAAGTATTTGTCTCAGAAGGTTCTACGCTCATCATTGATCAGACGGGAATAACATCATCATCGACAAATGGAACAAAAGTTACGCCTATTTATAATTTTTATTGTTAAAAATTGGATTAATGTAAATTTACTCTCTCAAAAACTTCTTTCTCATACTGATCAAAATCATTTAAATCATTGACTTTAACTCTTGCAACCTTGTACTTGAATGCTGCCTCTGCAACTCCTCTCGCTACCCTGGGAACAACCCTAGGGTCAAAAGGCTTTGGTATGACATACTCTCTGGAAAGCGGATTTTTTGCATCAAACAATTTTTTCTTTGCATCCCTTGGATAAGCTTTCTCAAGAAATTTTTTAATCGCAGCAGGAACTTCCTCATTTGCAATCTCAGCAAGCGCTTGAGATGCTGCAAACTTCATCTCCTCAGTTATATTTGTTGCTCTTACATCTAGCGCACCTCGGAAAATGCCTGGAAATCCAAGGACATTATTTACTTGGTTATCAACATCGCTTCTTCCTGTTGCAACAATAAAAGCTCCTGCCTTCTTAGCAAGCTCTGGCATGATTTCAGGAACTGGATTTGCCATCGCAAAGATAATAGCTTTGTCTGCCATCTTTTTTACCATCTCTTCTGTAACGCAATTTGCCACACTTACACCCAAAAATACATCTGCGCCTTTTAATGCCTCTGCAAGAGTTATCTCACCATCCTTCTTTCCTTTATTTATAATGCTTAAATTGTTAGAATTCTGCGCAAAATATTCTTTGTATCTGTTCATATCATCTTTTCTTCCTGCATAGATCAAGCCTTTTCTGTCGCACATGAAAATATTTTTTCTTTTGACTCCTGCATATTCATAGAACTTTGAGCATGCTATTCCTGCTGCTCCTGCCCCATTGACAACAACTTTAATCTCAGAAATCTTTTTGCCACTTAGTTTCAGTCCATTAAGCAATGCCGCTAGTGAGATGATTGCAGTCCCATGCTGGTCATCATGAAATATAGGAATATCAGTCTCTTTTTTTAATCGTTCTTCAATCTCAAAGCAAGCTGGTGCTGCTATATCCTCAAGATTTATTCCGCCAAAATTCGGCTCAAGCTGCTTTACTGCTTCAACTATCTTATCGACATCTGAATGCCCTGCATTACAATTATCATTTTCACCAACTTCACTACTGCCATGATTTTTATTTTGTCTTACATTCTGCAGACAGATAGGAAACGCATCAACATCTGCAAATTTCTTGAAAAGAACTGCTTTGCCTTCCATCACAGGAAGCCCTGCATAAGGACCAATGTCACCTAAACCAAGCACTGCAGTTCCATCTGTTACAACTGCAACCATATTGCCTCTGTTTGTATATTTCCAGACATCATCCTTATTTTTTTTTATCTCTAAGCAAGGCTCTGCAACCCCGGGAGTATATGCAAGAGAAAGCTCTTCCTGGGTATCACACTTCTTGCTGCTTACAACAGAAATCTTTCCTGCAGGCTTTGCTGAATGATAGTCGAGTGATTTTTGAGCCAGAGATTTCTGTTTTAGATCAAATTTTGAATTTTCTTTTATATCTGCCATATTACACCACATCTTACAGACAAATATTTAAGTTTTGTTATTGATATCATTTTTAAGTTTTGTTAATAATGATTTGGCAGTTCTTATAAATTCATTCATCTGTTTTATAACTTCAGTTCCTTCTTCTTGTGTTATCTTCTTACCATAATAATTCATCCCATTTCTAAGTATCCTGAACTTATCAAATTTATCCCCTAGAGAAGATTCATTTAAGATTTCCTTTAAGAATGCAGTATAGCATTCATGATTGTAAATTTTGTAGCCTTTTGACAAGGCAATGCACTCTAAAAATTCTCTTAATGCATCATAGAGCAAAGTTATCTTGGAATAATAATGAGCATCAGGCAATATATTGGAAGAATCTATCTTCTTTTCTGCTATTTCCATGATAGAAATTATTTTATGCATGTCTGTTTTAGCTTCTTTTACCATCCTTATTTTATTGCATTTGATCCAGTCCATTTTACCAGCTCCCTGAGATTATAAAGCCATTAAGTATGTTAGGCAAGAGTTCCTTATTTTCTACTGAATTTATTGATTTGAATATAAATGTTTGAATCTCTCTTTTTAATATTTTCTGAAACTTTCCTAAAACTAATTCTTTTTTTGACCTCGTAAATATTGCTATGTCAACATCTGAATTAGGATTTATCTCTGCTTTTGCAAATGAACCGAATAAGATAACAACAGGGTTGGCAAATTCATTTTCGAGATAACCTATTAACCCAATTTTATTAAATATCTGAAGCCAATAAATTCTTAATAGCTGGACAAATAAGGCATTTTCCCTGTTAGCGTAATAATATGTATATATCCTGTCTTGCTCTCTGTTGAGCAGTTTCTCTACATTATATTGCTCAAGAAGCTTTGAAGCTGTTGCAGGGCTGACTTTGATTATGCGCGCATATTCCCTGACGCTTATCCTTCTATAATTGTCTTCAAAAAAAGGCTTTAGATTGTTTAATTCTTTGGACATATGTTCAATAAAATGAACAATTGTTTATAAATTTTACTATATTAATTAATCAACTGAAAGAATAAATAATTTTATTTATTATACCCACTGCCAGAGCCGCCATAATTCCCGCCACCTCCTCCGCTGCTGCCAGAATAACCTCCACCAGAACCGCCATCTCCGCCAGAATAATTTCCACCGCTTCCTCCGCTTGCATAATCTGCTCCAGAGCTAGCAGCATAACCTACACCTGCGCTATCGCTTCCCATTGCAAATTTCTTTGCTTCTCCCTCGCTCATGCCGAATTTGTGCTGCAGAAATGAGATGCAGCATGGGCAGCTTCTTACCTGCATTGCTGGAGCTTG
>DUGA01000087.1 GCA_013331615.1 Candidatus Woesearchaeota archaeon
CGGATAATGTGCCGATCAAGTACTCTGGCTGGAAATCAAACTGGGAATTATCTTCTGCTAGAGCCTTAAGTGTTCTATATTATCTTGAAGATGAACAGAAAATAAATTCTAACCGTTTGTCGGCAACCGGATATGGAGAGCATAGGCCTATAGCGACAAATGATACGGCTGAAGGAAGGCAAAAGAATCGCAGAGTTGAGATCGTAATTATTCCTAAAATAGAAAAAAAGGGACGATGATCTATATCTAAAAGGAGGGGATTTTGAGAGTTCTTGTATTAATNNCCAAAATTAAATACTGAAAGATATAGTAGGATGGTTGCTGAAGAAGACCTAGAAAAAACCAGGAAAATGGTTGTTTCATTAGAATCACAATTAGCAAAAGTTCATAAAAAAAATGAAAACATTGAAACGTTGTTAACTAAAGAGAAAATGGTTAATGAGGATTTAATGAACCGATTGAATAAAGTTTCTGAAATAAAAAAGAACTTGGAAACTAAAATCCAGGAGTTGATAAAAGTTTCTTCAGGGGATTTTTAGGATTGTTGCGATGACTAATTAAAACTTTTTCTATTGCTAGATGAGAGACTTTGAGATGGGGGATAATAATCCCCCATTTTATTTAAATGAAATGAAAAATCAAAAATTTGAAAATATTCCCAAACATGTAGCAATAATAATGGACGGTAATGGAAGGTGGGCACAGAAGAGAAAAATGGCTAGGATCCAGGGCCATTTTGAAGGGATGAAAAGAGTCGAAGAGATTATTAAGAGTTCGAGCGATTTAGGTATTAAAGTACTGACATTGTTTACTTTCTCTACTGAAAATTGGAATCGTCCACAAACAGAAGTCAGTATGTTGATGAATGCTCTTGCGGGGCTAATGCTAAAGAAAAAAAAGATGTTGATGAACCGTCATATTAGATTTCAGACGATTGGAAGGACAAACAGGTTACCTGAAAATGTCTTGGCCTCCATTAGCGAAGTGTCTAAAGATACAAAGCATTGTAATGGTATGATCTTGAATTTGGCTATTGATTATGGCTCAAGAATGGAAATATTAGATGCATTTTTATCAATAGCAGGCAAAGTAAAAGCAGGTAAAATGGAATTGGCCGATATTAACGAAGATCAAATATCGAAAGCAATGTACACAAAAAATTTACCTGACCCGGATCTTCTTATACGAACTTCCGGAGAAAAAAGAGTAAGTAATTTTTTATTATGGCAATTATCTTATGCTGAATTGTATTTTACTGAGAAATATTGGCCTGAGTTCACATCGGAGGAACTAGAAAAAGCAATTATTGATTTTAATAAGCGGGACAGGCGCTTTGGGGCTATTAATAAAAAGGAAACAAAAGATGAACAGGGATAGGCTTTTCAGTTCAACAGTAATGATTCTTTTGTCGTTTTTTGCGGTTATAAATGATTGGGTTTTTATTAGTGTTTTATTATTGCTGACGGTTGGAGGTCTTTATGAATTCTTTTATTTGGTAAAGAAAAAAGGCATACCCATTTACAGTTATACCGGTATCGCTATTGGAGCAATAATACCTCTCTCAATATTTTTTAAATTCCAGCCGACAAAAGGGTGGGAGCTTTTTTTTATTGGGTTAGCTTTGATCATGATATTTATCATGCAGCTTGCACGCAAAGATAATAGTAATGCTATTGTTGGCATTTCAACAACACTTTTTGGGATCTTGTATGTTTCATGGTTCTTTAGTTTTTTAATTAAGATTAGGTTTCTTATGCCAGAAGTTTCAGGAGCTGGCATGAAATTGGTAGGGTTTTTGCTTTTGATAACAAAATCTGGCGATATGGGTGCCNNTTCTTTTTGGCAAATTGGACTGGTGGGAATGTTTTTTGGGGGAATGGGTCAAATTGGTGACATGTCTGAATCGCTTATAAAAAGAGATTTCAATGTAAAGGATTCCGGAAAAATGTTGCCTGCTTTAGGTGGTGCTTTAGATGCAATTGATAGCTTGCTGTTTTCAGCACCTGCATTTTATTTTTATATGAGTCATATTTTAAATTCTTTATAAATTGGCATTATGGGCTGCAAAAACATAGTTATTCTCGGATCAACTGGCTCAATAGGTATTAATACTTTAAAAGTTGTTGAGCGTTATCCTGAAAGATTTAAAGTTGTTGGATTAACTGCTTATAATAATTTTAAGCTACTTGAGAAACAAGCTAAGAAATTTCAGCCTACTCATTTAGGTGTCAGCGATAAAGGCGTTGCTTATTTAAAAAAGAAAATAAGTTCTGGCAAAACCAAAATATTAAGTGTTAACAGGGATCTTGAGAGCATAGTTTCATTAAAGAATGTTGATGTGGTTGTTATCGCGATGAGGGGGGCGGGCGCTTTAGGTCCGTTCTTGGCGGCTGTCAGGTCAGGCAAGATCGTAGCTCCGGCGAATAAAGAAGCTTTGGTCATGGCGGGCGACATTATTATGCAAGAGGCAAGAGAGCATGGCGCTACAATTGTTCCGATCGATAGCGAGCAAAGTGCTATTTTTCAGTGTTTGAATGGGCAGAAGAGAAGCGAATTAAAAAAGGTTTTTTTAACGGCTTCTGGAGGGGCGTTGTTAAATGTTCCAAAGTCTAAGTTCAATGGATTAACAGTTGGACAGATATTAAGTCATCCTAGATGGAAGATGGGAAAAAAGATANNGATGAACAAGGGTTTTGAAGTTATTGAAGCCCAAAAATTGTTTAATTTGAAAACCGATGAAATTGATGTATTGATTCACCCAGAGGCAATTATACATTCAATGGTTGAATATGTTGACGGGTCAATTATTGCCCAGCTTGGTATTACAGATATGAGGCTGCCTATTCAGTATGCGCTGACATATCCTGACAGGCTTGATTCTGGATTGAAGAGCATGAATTTCGTTGAGTTAAAAAAACTGACGTTTAAAAAGCCAGATTATAAGAAGTTCCCCGCACTTGAATTGGCTTATTATGCATTAAAAAAAGGCGGATCATTGCCATGTGTTTTAAATGCGGCAGATGAAGAGGCGGTTGAGTCCTTTTTAGAAGGCATTTTAAATTTTAACTCAATATATGATGTCGTGGCTAAGGTTGTAAGGAACCACAAGATTGTTAGCAGCCCTAGTATAAAACAAATTATGGATGCCGATATTTGGGCAAGGGAAGAAACTAGAAAGGTTATGAGCCAGCTATGATTATCGAACAGCTAATTGCTAATATAAAGAGCGTCGGAATTTTTGCCGTAGTTTTGAGCATTTTAATAGTAGTTCACGAATGGGGACATTATATTACTGCAAAAAGGGCAGGAATAGGAGTTGAGAGATTTTCACTGGGCTTTGGCCCTAAGTTGTTTTCAAAGGTTTTTAATGGTACGGAATTCTTGCTTTGTCTTATTCCATTAGGCGGCTATGTGAAGATGATGGGAGATGAACGATCGGAATGTACAGGAGACGCTAAAGAATTTTATTCTCAGCCTCCTGGCAAAAGAGCGCTTGTTATCCTAAATGGTCCTGTTGTTAATTTTATATTTGCCTATTTGTGTCTTGTTTGTGTTTTTTTATTAGGCTATCCACGAGGCTCGACAAAAATTACAAAAATTGAAATTAATGGACCTGCTCATAAAGCGGGATTAATGGTAGGAGATAAAATAATTGAAGTTGATTCAACAAAAGTATACGGATTAAACAATTTAAGGACTCGCCTTGAAGGAAGTACGGACAAACGCATTCTCATCAGTGTCGTTAGAAATGAACAAAAGATTGATGCTTATGTTGAGCCGACGGTCACTAGTGAGCAAAATATTTTGGGTGAAAATCGCAGTGTTCGTGATATTGGGATAAGCTTGATGCCAAATAAGATTGGTGATGTAAGAGAGGATTATCCTGCTTACAAGGCTGGCCTGCGCGAGGGTGATAAAATTATCCAAATTGATTCTAATATGATATTTGATTGGGAAGATATTTACAATAGTATATTAAAATCAACTGGAGAGATTATTCAAGTCAGGTTTATAAGAGATGAAAAAGAAATGACGGTTGAAATAGGACCTAAAATAGAAGCTATGAAAAATGAATCTGGTGAAACTGTTGAGAGGCGAATTGTCGGAATTTCTCCTTTAGGGGAATTTGATTCTTTTAGATTTGGACTCGTTAATTCAGTTAGATTTGCATTTGAAGAATTGGTCTTTATTACAGTTACAACATATAAATCTATTTATTATATGATCACCGGGGCAATATCAGCAAAAGAATCAGTTACTGGCCCAGTAGGTATTTTTTATGTCATAAAAGAAGCAGCAAGAATGGGATTATCACATTTACTATTTATTCTTGGGGTTATTAGCGCAAGCCTTGCAATATTTAATCTTTTGCCTGTTGTGCCCCTTGACGGTGGGCATTTATTGTTTCTTGGAATAGAGAAGGTTAGAGGAAAACCTCTGTCTGAGAAAACAGATGAAATTATTGCTAAAGTGGGTTTTACATTAAGTATATTTTTGGCCTTGTATGTCTTTTATAGTGATTTTTCACGCCAGGGATGGATAGAAGGCATACAGAAGATTTTTGGTAAAATGCTGAGCTTATTTAAGTTTTAAAATGTTTATATAAAGAATATTTGAAAGAAAACTGGAGAAAAAAATGTCAACTGAAGATTTGAAACAAATAGTACACTCTTACATTATTAAAGAGACAGATTTTCTTAGGCAAAAAGATAAGATGGCGGATGATGAGCTTAGGAATTTTGTTGATAAAGCTATTGTCCAAATATGTAGAGAGCAAAAAATCGAGGCGACTCTTGAGCAGAGACAAAAGATCATTCGAGATCTTGTCAGCGCGGTTGTTAGCATGGGGGTATTACAGCCTTTGATGGATGATCCAACAGTAACAGAGATAATGGTAAATGGAGCAGAAAAGGTATATGTGCAAAGAGCTGGCAAGATGATATTAACAGACATAAAGTTTGAGTCTAACCAGAGCCTTTCACATACTATCCAGAAAATATTGGCGGGGNNCTACCTGATGGTTCGCGTGCAAATATTATTTTGCCTCCTTGTTCTATGATAGGGCCAGTAGTAACTATAAGAAAATTCAGTGATCAGATCAGTGTTGTTGAGGATTTGATCAGGCTTGGAGAATTGGATGATAATATTGCTACATTTTTAATTGGAGCAATGAAAGCAAAACTGAACGTGGTTTTTTGCGGGTCAACAGGAGCAGGTAAAACAACATTGATGAATGTTTTTTCTACTCATATTCCTGAAGGTGAAAGAATTATTACTATAGAAGATACTGCTGAGCTGAGATTGCACCAAAAACATGTTGTTTCTTTATGCTAAAAGTCTGCTAACGTTGAAGGTAAAGGTGAGATCACAATGAGGGACCTTTTTGTTAACTCTCTTCGTATGCGGCCTGACAGGATCATTGTCGGAGAGCTTAGAGGAGGGGAAGCCCTTGATATGATCCAGGCTATCATTAGCGGCCACAGCGGTTCGCTAGCTATAGTACACGCGGAAACGCCAGAGGATTGTTTTAACAGGCTTGTGACAATGATGATTATGACGGGAATACCTATCACAACTCAAGAATTTCAAGCTCAAATTGCAAATGCTATTGATGTCATAATACACGTAGAGCTTTTCATGGATGGGAAAAGAAGAGTAACTTGTCTTACTGATGTTTCATTGGATGAAAACACAAAAGAGATTAAAATGAGAGATATGTTTAAATTTGTTGAAAAATCGATAACTGAAGATGGTCAGATCATTGGTGAGTGGGAGTTTGACAGAAGGAAGCCTTCATTTTATTTTAAATTTGAGAAAAGAAGAATATCTCTACCACAAGGTAGTTTTAAAGAATAATTTTTAATTAGAAAGAGATTTGCAATGTATTGGTCAAAATATTTTATTCCTACTTTAAAGGAAGTTCCTGTCGGAACAGAAGCAATAAGCCATCAATTGTCCTTGAGAGCCGGTTTAGTTCACATGTTAACATCGGGAGTTTATTCTTATTTGCCTTTTGGTCTTAAGGTTCTTACAAATATCGAGAATATTATCCGGGAAGAAATGGAGGAAGCAGGTGCAAGAGAGCTATTCCTGCCATGTTTGCAGCCAATTGAACTATGGAAGCAAACCAAAAGAGATGAGGTTCTGTCTGAAGTAATGATAAGATTTAAAGATAATAAAGGCAAGGAAATGTGTTTGGGGCCGACACATGAAGAAGCCATTACTGACCTGGTTAAGAATTTTGTTCAGTCATACAGGCAGCTTCCAAAGGTTTTGTATCAAATACAGACAAAATTCAGGGATGAGATCAGGACACGTTTCGGGATTGTCAGGGCATGTGAATTTATAATGAAGGATGCTTATAGTTTTGATCGTGATGAAGCGGGAATGAAGGTCAATTATGAAAAGATGTATCAGGCTTACAAAAAGATATTCAAGCGACTTGACCTGGATGTCGTTATTGTTGCTGCTGATTCAGGTGCGATGGGCGGGGATATCTCTCATGAGTTTATGGTGCCGGCACTCATTGGAGAAGATGCTGTAGTAACTTGCGAAGCTTGTGGTTATCAAGGTGGTGTAAGTCAGGATGGCTCTGATAACATTAGCTGTCCTGAATGTAATGAGATAAAATTAAAAAAGCAAGTAGCAATTGAATTAGGCCATATTTTTCAGCTTGGAACAAAATATAGCGCAGCCCAACAAGCTTTATTTTTAGATGAGGATGGAAAACAGAAACCTATTATTATGGGCTGTTATGGTATAGGCGTAAGCAGGACGATCGCAGCTATTATTGAAAAGCATAACGATGAAAATGGCATTATCTGGCCCAAAGAGGTTGCTCCGTTTCAAATAGAAATCCTTCCAATAGGTAGCGGGGATAATGCAGCAGAAATAGTGGAGCTGGCTAACAAATACTATGCAGAATTGAAAAGCCAAGGATTTGATGTCTTGGTTGACGATAGAGAAGAAACTGCAGGAAGAAAGTTCAATGATGCTGACCTTATAGGGCTGCCGTTGCGTGTTACTATTGGCAAGCGTAATTANNCGATGTATCGAGGATATCGCTAGGCCTATATTAGGTGAGATTAATGCTGATATTGTTGAGCTTAAGGTTTATAAACAGAATAATATAACTGTTATTGAGATCATTGCAGATAAAGTTAATGGCGGAATTAATAGCGATGAGTGTGCTTACATAAACAGGGAAGTATCAAGGAATCTTGAAGAGCTTGAGATTGTCGGGTCAGGTTATGCAGTTAATGTTTTTTCACCTGGTGTGGACAGGCCGCTTAAAGACAAAAGGGATTTCATGAGGGTTATGGGAAGGGATGTCAGGTTCTTTCTTAATGAAAAACTTCAAGGAAAGCTTGAACATTCTGGGATAGTATCTGAAGTTTTTGATAATGAAGTAAAAATCAAGGTTAAGTCAGAGGAGTTAGTTATTCTGTACGAAACAATTAATAAAGCAGTTCAAATTATATAGAAAAGTATAGGAAGGGTAAAAAATAATGGAAAGTGGTGATTTGATAGGAATCTTGGAGCAATTAGAAAGAGATAAGGGCATTGATAAGAAAATACTTATTGAAGCTGTTGAGGCAGCAGTTGCATCCGCTGCAAAAAAATTATGGACGGTGGATAAAGAAGAAGAAATTAGAGCGGTTCTGGACGCTACAACAGGCACTATAACTGCTTATGTCGGGAATGAGGAAATACGTTCAAGTGAATTTGGGCGTATAGCTGCTCAGACGGCAAAACAAGTTATTATTCAGAAAATCAGGGAAGCAGAGAAAGATGTGGTTTTTACTGAATATTGTGCAAGGGTCGGGGAGATCATTAGCGGAGGTGTATATAGGTTTGAAAAGGGCAATATAATAATAGACTTGGGGAAAACAGAAGCTTATATTCCGAAAAAAGAGCAGTCTCCTAAAGAAGAGTTCAGGCAAGGAGACAGGATACGGGCTTATGTCCTAGATGTTAAAAAGGAGAACCGTGGTCCGCAAGTTGTTCTTTCCAGGGCCCATCCGAATTTTGTTAAAAGATTATTTGAACTGGAGGTGCCTGAAATTTATGAAGGCATTGTTGAAATTAAATCAATATCGAGGAATGTTGGTGAGCGCACAAAGATATCTGTTTATTCGAAAGACGAAAAAGTTGACTGTGTCGGGGCTTGTGTTGGCATGAGAGGATCCAGAGTAAAGAATATTGTTACTGAGCTTCATGGCGAAAAGATCGATATAGTGCGTTATTCTTCTGATATTAAGGAGTATGTTCAGGCAGCTCTTTCCCCTGCTGAGATCTCTCAGATACAGCTTGATTTTGAAGATAAGAAGGCGAATATAATAGTAGCTGATGACCAATTGTCTTTAGCAATTGGAAAGCGAGGGCAAAACGTGAGATTGGCAAGTAAGCTCGTAGGCTGGGAATTAAACCTGTTCTCAATGGATCAATGGAATCAAATGCAAGAGGAAGGTGAAGATGCTGCTGAAGTTATGGCACCAATTGAAAAAAATGGCGTTAAGGAAGAAATTGAAGAAATTACTATTGCTGATCTTCCAGGTGTTGGCAAGAAAATGATAGATCAGTTACAGGAAGCAGCATTTGATACTCTTGATAAGATCGCCGATGCTACACCTGAAGAACTTATGAAAGTTAAAGGCTTAGGAAAAACCAAAGCAGAAAAATTGATTAGTGAAGCAAAAACTTTATTAGAACAATGTGAGTAGTCGAGAGGAATTTTAGTATATGAAAGTATCTGAATTAGCAGAAAAAGTTGGGGTTTCCGTTGAAGAAATTCTTGATAAATTGAGAGCGCTTAGATTAAAGGCGAAAGATGGTGATCAGGAATTAAACTCTGCGGTTGCTTCTGTTATAAAAAGTGAATTTGTGGTTGAAAAGAAGCAAGCTACTAAGAAAGAAAAAGTAGAGAAAGTTGCTAAAACTCCTAAGAAGAAAGTTGTAAAGAAGACTGAAAAAGAAATTAAGAAAAAGGTAGTTAAGAAGGAAGAGCAGGAAGTCAATAGGGAAGAGCAGGAAGTTAAGAAAGAAGTGCAAGAAGTTAAGAAGGAAGTGCAGGAAGGTAAAGAAGTAAAGGAAGTAGAAAAAAAGAAAGAATCGAAAGTTAAGGAAGATGTCAAAGAAGAAATTATTAAAAAGAAAACTGAAAT
Organism: Candidatus Woesearchaeota archaeon; assembly: GCA_013331615.1. Classification (GTDB taxonomy): domain Archaea; phylum Nanobdellota; class Nanobdellia; order Woesearchaeales; family UBA10200; genus UBA10200; species UBA10200 sp10200u. Next base: position 9,165 of record DUGA01000087.1, read on the forward strand.
AAAAGTTCAGGCTAGGGATAAAGAAGTTCAGNNAAAGAAAGTTAGCGTAAAAATAAAAAAGGATAAGAGCTTTGAGGCTGATGAAGATGAGGTTAGCACGGGTATTACTAAAAGTTTAACAAAGCAAAGGTCCAAGATAAGCAAAGAACCTTTAATTACTTTAAAACCGCTTTTAAAGAAGAAGAAACGCTCAGCTATAAGAAAAGATGGTGATAGATCAGAAGAAGAGCATTATCAAGATATTGGTTTAGTTGCTGATCAAGAAACCGATCATAATCAAAATACCTCTTCGGAGCTTTTAGAAACTCCGGTAAGAAATATTGAAGATATGCCTGAAATTGAAGTCAGGGTTCCTATTACAGTTAAGGATATTAGTGTTAAGGTACAGCAAAAGCCAAGTATGGTCTTAAAATATTTAATGAAGCTTGGAGTTTTTGCTCATATAAACTTGAGCTTAGAAGGAGAAATAGTCGAAAAGATTGCTCTGGAATTTGGATATAGGCTTGCCGCTATTAAAACACAGGAAGAACAGTTGATAGAAATTCATCAGGAAGAGGAAGAAGATCCTAAATTATTGACCAGGAGGGCACCCGTTATTACTTTCATGGGGCATGTTGACCATGGAAAGACAACATTAGTTGATAAAATAAGGAAGAGCAAGCTTGTTGACCAGGAGCATGGCGGCATCACTCAGCATATGGATGCTTATTCTGTTGAGATGCCAAAAGGCAGGATTACATTGCTTGATACGCCTGGCCATGAAGCTTTTACAGCAATGCGTGCAAGAGGGGCGCATATTACTGATATTATTATTCTTGTTGTAGCAGCTGATGAAGGCATTATGCTTCAAACAAAAGAAGCCATTGATCATGCTAGAGCAGCGGGAGTTCCAATTGTTGTCGCATTGACCAAAATGGACAAAAAGAATGCAGATCCTGATCGGGTTAAAAAACAATTGTCGGAATTAGATCTTTTGGCAGAAGATTGGGGAGGAAAGACTATTGTCGCTGGTGTTTCAGGTCTTACAGGTGATGGTGTTGATAATTTGCTTGAAATGGTTCTTCTTGAAGCAGAGATGCTTGAGTTGAAGGCAAATGCTAAAAAGAAGGCATCTGGAATTGTAGTTGAAGCACATATGAGCCAAGGAAAAGGAGCAGTCACTTCTCTTATTGTTCAAAGTGGTACGCTTAATGATGGTGATTTTTTGGTTGTCGGACCTTTTTATGGAAAGGTTAAGGCAATGTTTAATGATAGGCACAAGCCAATTAAAGAAGCCGGTCCATCAATGCCTGTTGAGATCCTCGGACTTTCAGATGTCCCTGAAGCTGGTGAAAGGTTCTATGTTGTTGAGGATGAAAAGCAGGCTAAAGATATTTCTTCAAGAAAGCAAGAGCTGGTCAAGCAAAAGAGATTAAATGCCAAACAAAGAATTACATTGGAGGATCTTTACTCGCAGATACAGGAAGGTGCAGTAAAAGAGCTTAGTGTTATTTTGAAATCTGATGTGCAGGGCTCTCTAGAAGCTTTGCGTGATTCTTTGGCAAAGATACCAAGCGAAAAAGTAAAAGTAAAGTTCATTCATACCGGAGTGGGCGAAGTGAACACTTCTGATGTTGTTCTTGCAGTTGCATCTGATGCGATCATCATAGCTTTTCATGTAGGTATTGATGTGAGGGCAAAGCAAGAGCTTGAAAAAGAACATGTTGATGTCCGCCAATACAGGATAATATATGACGCTGTTAATGAAGTGCGCAGTGCATTGGAAGGTCTGCTAGAAGCTAAAAAGATAAAAAAATTCTTATGCAGGATAGAGATAAGGGAAGTTTTTAAGCTTTCAAAACAGGGCATTGTTGCTGGATGCTATGTTATAAAGGGCAAGGTACTGAGAAAAGCTAATGTTGATGTGATTCGGGACAGTGAGATCGTTTTCTCCGGGAAGATAGGCTCTCTGAAAAGATTCAAAGATGATGTCAGAGAAGTTACTGAAGGAATGGAGTGCGGAATCACTGTGGATGGCTTTAATCAGATAAAGGCGGGCGATATTATTGAAGCATATGATATTGAAACAATTGCCCAAAAATTATAAATGATAGCAGCTTTGACCAAATAGGGGTTTTATGAAAAAAACAGTTTTTAGCGGCATGCGCCCGACAGGTAAGCTACATTTGGGTCATTTAGTAGGGGCTTTAAAAAATTGGATTGTTTTACAGGAAGATCATGCGTGTACGTTCGGAATAGTTGATTGGCATGCATTGATGGGTGAGTATGAGGATAGCTATTCAATAAAAGAAAATATTATTGATATGGCGATCGATTGGATAGCGTGTGGTATTGATCCTGAAAGATCTATAGTGTATGTTCAATCACATGTTCATGAGCACTTAGAGTTACAGATGATATTATCATGTATTACGCCCTTAGGCTGGCTCGAAAGGAATCCAACCTATAAGGAGCAGCTGCGCGAAATAAAAACAAGAGATCTACAAACCTATGGATTTTTGGGCTATCCAGTTCTACAGGCAGCAGATATATTGCTTTACAAGGCAAATGCCGTTCCCATTGGCGAGGATCAATTGCCTCATCTTGAATTAACGAGAGAAATATCCAGAAGATTCAATAATATTTTTAAAACGGATCTTTTTGGCGATTGTGAAGCTATTTTGACAGAAACGCCGCGCTTACTGGGAACTGATGGCCGTAAGATGAGTAAGAGCTACAATAATGCTATTAATCTTTCAGACGCCGATGATGTGATATTAAAGAAAGTAAAAAGCATGATTACGGACCCCAAAAGGATAAAGCTCTTAGATGTCGGCCACCCCGAAGAATGCAATGTATATAGTTACTATCAAGTTTTTGCATCAGGTCAATCACAAGATGTATGTAAATGGTGTACAACAGCTCAAAAAGGCTGCACTGATTGCAAGAAACAGTTAGCTGAGGTCTTGATCGAAAAGCTAAAGCCAATAAAAGATAAAAGAGCTGAGTTGGAAGCTAATAAGCAAAAAGTTATTGATATTCTAAATGAAGGAAAAAAGAAAGCTCAAGCTATAGCGCAAAAGACTATCCGAGAAGTTAAGGAGGCGGTATTTAAATGAGCTATAAATTGAAACTTGAGATATTCGAAGGCCCTTTAGATCTTCTGCTTTATTTAATAAAAAAGAACGATATTGATATAACGAATATTCCTATTTCCCAGATAACAGAGCAGTATATGCAATATATAAATATGATGAAGCTGCTGGACCTTGATATAGTAGGCGATTTTCTGGTAATGGCAGCAACTCTCATGCAAATAAAATCTAAAATGCTTCTACCGCCTGATCCTTATGAGACTGAAGAGGAAGAGGAAGATCCAAGAGACGAGCTGGTCAGGCGTCTTAATGAGTACAAGAGATTTAAGGAAATCGCGGAAGCTTTAAAAGATAAAGAGATGATGCGTAAGAATTTGTTTGCAAGGAATATTGATCCGCAAGAAATTAACAAGTTTAAAGATGATGCAAAGGAAATATATTTTGAAGCCAGCTTGTTTGACCTTATAAATGCATTATCGGAAGCTTTAAAGAAGGTTCCTGAAGAAGTAATTCACGAGATCATCAAAGAGAACTTTACTGTCGAGCAAAAGATCCATGATATTCTGCACTTACTGCTTGATGAGAAGTCAGTTTCTATTACCAGTTTATTCGCAAAGTGTGCCAGCAAAATAGAGATGGTAGTAGCATTCTTGGCTATTTTAGAATTAATAAGGCTTAAAGAGATAAAGGCGATCCAAAAAAGGGTTTTTGAAGATATCGAGATCATGAGAAACACTGATAATATGGTACCAGAGGATCAAGGAAAACAAGAATAGGCCATGGAAGAAAAGAAGCGAATCGTTTTTAATCAGGAAACTGAAGAAGATAGAGTATATAGCTTATCTTTGCGTCCAGCGATGATCGGCGAGTTCGTTGGACAGAAAGACCTGATTGGGAACCTTAAAGTATCGATCGAAGCTGCAAAACAGAGAAAAGAGCCGGTTGAACATATTCTTTTTTCTGGGCCTCCAGGTCTTGGAAAGACATCACTAGCAAATATAGTTGCACATGAAATGAATGCCCGCATTACTATTACTTCCGGCCCGGCTATTGATAGAGCCGGCGATCTGATTGGAATCCTTACAAATTTGGAACATGGTGATGTATTGTTTATTGATGAGATACATCGTTTGTCAAAAGTTGTAGAGGAGTTTCTCTATCCGGCAATGGAGAATTTT
>DUGA01000011.1 GCA_013331615.1 Candidatus Woesearchaeota archaeon
AGTTGCTCCAGTGTCTATTCTTGCAGCTATCTCTTTTTCCTTATCATTGCCGAACACTGTTACTTTCTCCACTAAGCCGATTATTGTTTTATTGCTTATCATTAAATCCCTCTTTAATTTCTATTATTCAAAACTCAGAATTATATATAAATGTTCTTGTTCGAATCTACTGTAGGAGTATGTGCATAGCCAGAGCAATGGNNGGCGACGGTCGAGTGAAGAGCAAATTTCCATACGAAGTGTGGAAATTTGTTTTTTGAGACAAGCCATTGCTCTGGTGTAGAAGAGTCAGCTATGCACATACTGTTAGGATTTTAAAAGTAATCATTTCCTGGATAAGGTTTTCCCTCTAAATCTGTTAATCCAAATCCTGCAGGTGCACCGCTAAAAAATAAATCTGGAGATTTAGCATCATCTTCAGGCGTTATTCCTCTAACATACCCTGGCTCTGGAGATTCTCCTCCTCCTTTAGCTTTAGGATTACTAATTTTACGAAGTAGTCGAGTTATTTTATTTTCATTAATTGATTTTATAATCTCAATTCTAGCTCTTGTCTCAGCTAATCTAACCAATTTCTCATTATATATTCTGCAGCCAGAATCATAGTCTTGTTCCCTTTTAGCAACCATCTCAGCTATTGGCTTAATAATATCATCGGATAATTGATTTTGCATTGCTAGTAATGGGTTTGCTAAATAAATCTCAAGCTGTGAAATATACCAATTAAGGATATTTGCTTTATTAGGCTCACTGCTTAAGCTTTCAATCATAGAATTAGGGTTTCTTTGCCAGATTTCATTAAGTGCATCAATAACTCTTTGTTTCAATATTTCTTCATCTTGAGTTTTTTTTGTTTTATATGCTCTTCCATTTGTTGTTGCATATGCAAAAACTAGCTCTCTCTTTTCTCCATGACCATAACTAGCTTGTTGCACTAAATAAACACCATCTCTTTCTTTTTCTTCGACAATAAACTCTATTCCTGTTCTTAGTTCATTCATCCTCTTCAAAAATTTAGAAACATTATAGCTATTTAAGTTTTTTGTCATAAATATGTCAAAAATATAAACACAGAAAAGTTATATGGTATAAAAAATAAATTTACTTGAACCTTTCCTTTACAACAAACTCAGCTATCTCAACAGCATTTAATGCAGCTCCTCTTAATAACTGATCGCCTGCAACAAAGAAATCAATCCCATACTCTCCAAATATTAAGTTTTGTCTTATCCTTCCGACTTCAATATCATATTTGCCAGTTGCAGTCAAAGGCATAGGATAAATGCTCTTTTTAGGATTATCTTTATTATTTTTGTCATTGCCAATTATTATTTCATCTCTCAAAATTATTCCCTTGGTATTAGATAATAATTTCTTTACGTCTGCTGCCTTAACTTTTTTCTCTGTCTCAACAGTTATGCTCTCACTATGGACTCTTAATGTAGGTATTCTCACAGAAGTGCAAGATACACTAAGTTTCTCATTGCCAAATATCTTTCTTGTTTCCCAGACTACTTTCATCTCTTCTTTTGTATAGCTATTTTCTAAAAATACATCTATCTGGGGAATCAGATTAAACGGAATCGGATACGCAAAAACATTGTTCTCAACTTTTTTGCCAGCAAGATAATTTTTTGTCTGGGAAAGCAGCTCGTCCATGCCTTCGCTTCCAGCTCCTGATGTAGCTTGGTACGTGGAAATAATAACTTTCTTCAGACCGTATTTTTTATATATTTCAAAAAGAGGAAGCGCAGCAATTGCTGTTGTGCAGTTAGGATTTGCGATCAACTTACTTTTCCCAATTGAGTTAGCATTTATCTGTGGAACAACTAAAGGCACATCTTTATCATACCTGAAAGTAGATGAATTATCTATCACAACACATCCAGCTTTAGTTGCTCTAGGCGCATTCTCTTTTGGCCAGCCTCCACCGATTGCAAAGAAAGCAACATCAAGCTTAGAATAATCTGCAGTATTAGCATTCTCCAATGAAATCTTTCCAACTGGCGTTTCAACTTTCTTCCCAACACTCTTCTCACTAGCAAAAAGCCTTAGCTCTTTTATAGGAAAATTTCTGTCAAAAAGCACTTTAATTATCTCTTTCCCAACCGCTCCAGTTGCGCCGAATATGCCTACTCTTGCTTTTTTATCCATTTTCCCTGACTATATACTGCAATATTTTTAAATCTTGCCAATAAAACTTATATAGGCGTTAAGTATATTAATTCTATTATGAACATTAAAACTAAAATACTATTCTCATTCTACTTACTTATTATACTCTCATTTTCTTTAAATTCGTTAGCATTCCAAATCACCATCGACGCATCAAACACCACACATAAGATCTCTCCTCTAATCTACGGCCTTGCAAACAACATCCCTGACTTAAATGCAACAATCATAAGATGGGGTGGAAATCCAAGTACAAGATATAATTGGGAGATTGGCAATGCATGGAATCATGCAGTTGACTACCAATTTAGAAACACAAACTATAATACTGCACCTGGGAGTGTAGCTGATAGGGCTATTAGAGGCAACGTCTTGCGCGGTGCAGAGACAATATTGACCATACCTGCTATTGGTTTTGTGGCAAAAGACTACACTTCAAGAAGCACAACTGTCCCTTCTAGCTGCGGTGATAACAAAGCAAGCAACCCATTACAAACCTCTCATCCTACGTTTGCAAGAAAAAATTCCTCTTATCCAAATGCAATTTACGAAGATCCTCCGAATCTGACAGACAACAAGGTCTTTATCGATGAATGGTTAGTGCATCTAAAAAATAATTTTACAGATAAAGCTCCTAAATTTATTGCAATCGACAATGAGATGGATATCTGGGGCGGTACACATAAGGATGTCCACCCAAAATGCTCTGGCTATGATGAGATTCTTTCAAAATTCATAGAATATTCAACCATAGTAAAGGAAACATTGCCAGAAGCAAAAGTTCTTGGTCCTGTATCATGCTGCTGGTGGTTTTACTGGAACTCGCAGCGTGGTAGTAATGATAAAAAAGCGCACAACAACACAGATTTTCTGCCTTGGTTTTTGCAGGAAGCAAGAAAATACGATTTGGCTGCGGGCAAGCGTACTTTGGATTACCTAGATATTCATTTTTATCTTGATGATGTTTCTTTTAATGATAGTAATGCCCCTACACTGCAAAAACGAAGAATTAACGCTACACGTTCTCTCTGGGATCCTACTTACAGGGAGGAAGGTTGGATTGGCATAAAGTCAGATGTTACAAAGCAACAGCCTTCTCCTTTCTATGTGCAGCTTATTCCCAGGATGAAGAAGCTGATTGCAGACAATTATCCAGGCACAAAGCTTGCGCTCACAGAATATAACTGGGGTGCTGAGAACACCATCGCAGGCGGCATAGCTTTAGCAGATGTTCTAGGTATTTTTGGCCGTGAGCAATTAGATATAGCAACATATTGGCGCAATCCAAAGCCAAATACTTATGCCTATTCAGCTTTCAAGCTTTATACAAATTATTTTGAAGATGATTCATTGCCATGTTATAGTGAAGATTATAAAAATGTCAGCTGTTATGCAAGCAAAAATGATAATAATGATTTATCTATTGTCATGACTAACCATAATCCAAATGCAGATTACCCTCTTACTTTAGCTCTGCAAAATACAACCATAACATTAAAAGCAGTCTACCAGATAACTGAGCAGAATAAAAACCTCACACTAATAACTAATTTCAACTTTATCCTTCCAAAATACTCCATAACTTTATTGCAGTATAAGGCAGCTCCATGTACAGAAGGTGAAACACAATCATGCGGCATCTCTGATATTGGTACATGCAAATTTGGCACAAAAACATGCAGTAATGGCATTTTTGGAGATTGTATTGGTGCAATAGCTCCTATTGAAGAAACATGCAACACTTTAGATGACAATTGTGATGGCATTGTAGATGATGACTGCAGCGTTGAAGTTCCTGCAGACAAAGACCCTACACCTAACTTTGAGCCAGTAATAGAGGAAGAGGCAGTTGAAAATGAGAAAATTGGATGCAAACCTAAATGGTCATGCACACCTTGGGGCAATTGCGAAGATGATATCCAAAGAAGGCAATGCACATTAAAAAACTCCTGCGATAAAAACAAGCCTAAAGAGATCAAGTTCTGCGATCAAGATGAGGAAGAGGAGGATTATATTGCAGAAAAATACCAAGAAAGAAGAGAGGCAGAGAATTTAGATATATCAGAAAACAATAACCCAAAATCATCTGAAGCATTATCAAAAGAGGAGCTTTTTGATCTTGCAAAGGTTTACTCTGATTCTAATCATAATAAAAAATCAGTATATTCAGTACTTTCTTTAATCTCTTCTGAAACATTTATTCTAGGTTTAGATGCGATAGCTATAGTATTAGTCTTTGGGATTATTTTATATTATATTCAGAGAAAATAAGCTTACAATTTATAAACTATCAATTATTATTTATTAAATATGGAAACTAAGATTAAAGTATTCATCGACACAAACTTTTTACTGATTCCTGCAATGTTTAAAGTAGATATATTTAGGGAGATTGAAAGGATCTGCAATTTCAATTATGAGCTATATATCATAGACAGGACATTGGATGAGCTCAAAAACATTATTGCATCTCAAAAAAGCGCAGGAAAACATAAAGCAGCATCAAAGCTTGGCTTAAAGCTAACGGAAAATGCTATCCAAGAAAATAAACTCTCCCTCTATAAAACTGATGCACCTGAAGATGCAGTAGTTGACAGGATATTATTGGATATCGCTAAACATGAAAAGATAATTGTTGCTACACAAGACAGGCAGCTGAAGCAGTATCTGCGCTCTTTTGGCATGAAGATCATTGACTTAAGGAAGAAGCAGTATCTTATCATTACTTAGCCTAAAATGCCTTTGCTGCCCATAACATTTATAAATAAAACCCATATTCTAAGAGAAACAACATCAACTATTACAATAAATATAGCTATCTGAAGTAGCATATTTGGGGAGCATAAAATGTTCTATGTCGCAGAAATAAAAGATCATATAAGGGTTCCGCCTGAACTGTTTAATTTGCCAAAAGTAGAGGCAATCACTAAACGCATCAAGAAAGATTATGAAGGCGTAATCTCAAAGGACTTTGGTATAGTCATAGATGTAGGCAATATTAAAGATGTCAAGGAAGGCATCATCATCCCAGGAGATGGCGCAGCTTATTATGANNACAATGGACGATTTTGTAAGCTTTGCAAAAGACAAGACATTATCTGGCAAGGAAACCAAGCATGTTTTAAAGATAGGCGACAAATGCAAAGCTAGGGTTATTGCAGTAAGCTTCAAAGACATCACAAATCCAAAGCTTGGACTTACCATGAGGCAATCTGGATTAGGCAAGGCTGAATGGTCGGCTGTAAGTAACTTACCTGAAGCTTCAGCAGAAGAGGCAGAAGAATCAAAGGACAAGAAAAAGAAATAATTATCACTATCCTAACAATAAGAAATATCAAAAATAATATAAATGGAGGGAGCTCGCAAGAAATTAACAAAAGTGTTGCGGTGTTGAGCGAAGCGAAACACCTCGATGGTTTGATCAAACTTTAGCGAAGCTAAAGTTTGTTGCGAAGCAAAAGGTTATTATGAAGAAAAAAGTATGCAAACGATGCAGGATTTTTGTTGATGGGCCTGAATGTCCAGCATGCAAAACCGCAGCATTTTCAACAAACTGGCAGGGAAGAATAACTATCTTAGATGTTAACAAGTCAGAGATTGCAAAGAAGATAGGCATAGAAGTTAAGGGCGAATATGCGATCAAGGCAAGATAAGTAAATAAAAATAAAAAAAGTAAATCAGTTAAAAAAATAATTGCTACTCATAAAATAACAAATAATATAATAACAGCTAATTAAACGGGAGATCAAAATGGAACTATCAATAACAGAAAAGAAAGACAACGGATTATTGTCAAGGACAGAAGTTTGCGGAACATTGACATTTCAGAATGCGACTCCATCTAATACGGATGTTGCTAAGAATCTTGCAACAAAGTTTGCTGCAGATGAGAAGCTTGTCGTAATAAAGAAAATCAAGACAAAATTCGGTGCAAAGTCAGCAGATTTGTGCGCATATGTCTACAAGGATACATCTGCTTTGAAGAGAATCGAGCCAAAGGTAGGAAAGAAGGCAGCTGAAAAGGCAGCTAAGAAAGCAGGGCAGCAACCTGTAGCAACTACTGTATAAACTAAGTAATTTTACAATAATACTAAAAATAATACTAATAAACATTAATCAAACAAACACCATTAAAATTAAACTGACTCAAAATGGCAGACAAGAAAGCAGGCGGCGGAAAGATAGAAAAAAAGAAGACTTCCACTAAATGGACAGCCTATGAAGTTTCTGGCAATAACCTAAAGCGAAAAAACAAATCCTGTCCAAAATGCGGTCCTGGCTGCTTCATGGCAGAGCATAAAGACAGGAGCACTTGTGGTAAATGTGCTTACACCGAATTCAAGAATAAGAAATAATTATTATCTTTTATCTTATTTGTTCTTAATCTATTTTTTTATAGAAAGAGCAACAAGAAAATAATTCTTTTAAATTATCTATCTATCCAAACTCTGCATAACAAGAAAATCTTCATTTGTCAGCTTCTTGCCTGTCCTTAATTTCTCATTTATGATCTCTTCTTTCTGCCTTAATTGCTGTTCAATGCTTAGCTTCTTTTCTTTTTGCTGCTCAGACCTAAATTCCTGGACCTTAGAATTGATCTCATCATATTTTGCCTGCTTTTCCTTGAACGACTTATTTAGCTCATTGAACTGTTTTTTGTATTCTATGAACTTGTTGAATGTCTCTTGTTCCTGTTTTTTCAGCTCGTCTATCTGTGTGCTTGTACTAACAACAGCCAAATGCTTTTCTTGACTTTCTCTGGCTTTATGCTGGATATCGCTATGCACGCTGTCTGACTGGTCTCTTAATCCATTTAATTCCTTGGATAGGACATTGATTTTTCCTGAGATCTCTTTGATTCCTTTGAATTCTGCAGCTTTTTTCTTGAGGTCTTTAATCTCTTTCATCAGCTTTTTTTCCTTGTCAAAGCTCATTACAGTTGTTTCCTGTTTTGTTTCCAGGAATTTGATCTCTCTCTCAATATCTGTATAATCGCCTTTCACATTTATTTTTGCTAATGCCTTATCTCTTTGATTTTTAAGTTCCTTAAGCTCATCAAGTTTTTCCCTGATATGCGTGTTGAATTCGCCACGTTGCACTTTCTCATGCTTTACGACAGAAGTATATTTGTCTCTCTCATTCTTGGATGTCTTTACATTCCCTATCAGCTGTGANNTTACCTCTTAATTCAGAAAGCTCTTTCCTTAGAACATCTAACTCAGCGAACAATGCCTTTTTCTCTTCTGGACTTACCATAATTCTCCCATTTAATGTTAATTCAATATTTATATTTCAAATCTCTCTAATTATATTGAGAATTCCTTATAAACATTTATGCTCTATAAAAAGGTTGCGCAAAAATGAATGTGTATAACAGCTGCCGCCAATTTAGTTGGCACAAATCTATAATAACCAGACTAAGTTGCGACGGGCAATGCAAACAATTGACTAAATTAGTAACATATAAAATAATTTACCTACAGACACAACAAATATACTACAAGTAGAGGAGGAGCAACTCTTAAAATAATCAATTCCGGTGCCAACTGCGGCAGCTGCTTCGTAAATATTTACTATGGACATTCATCTCATTACCTCATAAGTTAATCATCTTATCTTTCCTATCTATTCTATAGATACTATATAGTATACATTTATAAATTGCTGTATAACTTTAACAGTCATTAATCATAAAAGCGCAAAACTTAAAAATACAATAAAAAAACTAGGCTACAGCAGATAAAAGTGAGGTTTGTGAGGGGTTGTTATGGCAAGTAATGTGATTCAGGATATTAAGAATGCTGAAAAAAAGGCAAAAGACATCATAGAGCAGGCAAATAAGAAGGCTCAGGACATGGTTGCAAAGGCAAGGCAGGATTCTCAGAAGCTTTTGAAGCAAAAGGAAACAGATCTTCTTGCAAAAAAGCATGCCGATCTTCAGAAAAAAGAGCAGGAGCTTGAAAAAAAGGCACATGAATTGCTGGAAAAAGCTCGTGCAGATGCAGAAAGGCTTGCATATAAGGCAGAATCTAACTTAAACAAGGCATCTGAACTTGTATTAGAGAAGTTTGAAGAGTATATTGAGTGATAATCAAACACAATTTATTTTAACATCTAATTTATAGAAATAATTTATGTCGATATTTGTGATTTTCGTGACTAAAATGTTTACGCCAAAAAAGATGGAGAAATTGCTGATATTAGGAGAGAAATCTCTGTTGTCAACTACAATAAACACTTTACACAAGCAAAAAGTTCTGCATATAATCGAACACAAGAAGAACCAAGATGTTGATATTGGCCAACCATTAGAAAATGCGTCAAAGACATCTGAACTTTTATTGAAAATAAGGTCATTGTTCTCTTACTTAAATATAAATTCACTTCTTATCCAGGAACAGCTGCAGCTAAACGAACACAAGAATACCAATAAAAAGAACAAGCAAAAACAACAGATTAAGCAGCAAAAACCATCTTTAAAACAGCTAGAAAAAGACCTAACAACGATAACCTCATCCGTAAATGCATTGCTTGAATCCCAAAAGCAGCTTGATGCAAAAATAAGATCCAGCGATGAGCAGCTGAAACAATTAACAATCCTAAAAGCCCTAAAGCTTGAGTTTGACATCCTCTCAAACTATGATTCAATTGCTTATTTTATTGGCTTTGTCCAACCTCTTGATCTTCTAAACTCTTCTTTGCATTCACAAAAAATTAATCATGAATTAAGGCATTCAGAAGTTTCAGGCAAGCAAGCGATTGCATTATTTGTTGAGAAATCATCCATACAAAAAACCCAGGAGCTTCTTGCAAAAGTTCACTTTACTGCATTAGATCTCTCAAAATTCCAGACACCGCAAAACCAAGAAAAAACAATATCAAACATTAAAGTGCAGGCATTGATTGCATCTTCTCAGGTTGAAAAGCAGACAGCAGAAAATAAGCTTGCATCAAGCAAGATTTCATTTGAAAAATTAAAGCGCCAATGGCAAATTTATCTTGTAGAAAATGAGCTTTTTTTATCTGCAGAAATCTCAAAAGCAGAGGCTCCATTAAAATTTGGCGCAACAGATGACACTTTTTTGGCAACAGGCTATGTTCCAAGAGACAGGGTTGCTCAGTTGACAGAGCTTCTTCAGAAAAAGACAGATAACAAGTTGTTTATCCAGGAGCAGCACATCCATCATGATGAGCATATTCCTGTTCAGCTGCAGAACAAAAAAACAGTGCGACCATTCCAGTTTTTCCTTGACTTATACTCACTGCCAAACTATCATGAGGTAGACCCAAGTTTCTTCCTCTTCCTTGGATTCCCATTTTTGTTTGGATTCATGTTAGGAGACTTTGGTTATGGCTTAGTCACATTAAGCTTATTTTACTTCCTGAAATTAAGAATGCAGGGAAAGATTGCTCAGCAATTATTCAAGATTCTTATCATCGCATCTTTTTGGTCATTGGCATTCGGTTTGTTTTTTGGAGAATTTTTCGGCTATGAGGAGATTGCAGGATTCCATATTCCTCATGTCATCGGCAGAGAGCATGACAAGATGTTATTATTGGGCGCAGCAGTTGTAGTTGGCATAGTTCATGTCAATCTTGGATTGCTTATAGGATTTTACAACGAGCTTCAGCACCATGGATTATGGCATGCTTTTTGCGCAAAGATCTCATGGATATTATTACAGCTAGGATGCCTATTATTATATCTCTCATACGGCATGTATCTTATTCCGCCAATATTTGGTTTTGTCTTGCTTGGCATCTCAGTTATTTTATTATATATTGGCGAAGGCATCCGTGGCCTTGTTGAGCTTCCAAGCATTTTCGGCAACATACTGAGTTATGCAAGATTGATGGCTCTTGGCCTTGCATCAGTAGGTTTAGCAGTTGTTGTAAATGACATGGCTGCAGAGTTTTTCCATGAGCCTAGCATCTTAAATATCATCGTTGGAATTTTTATCTTAGTTATTGGTCACGTGATAAACATTGCGCTTGGCATACTTGGCCCATTTTTGCATTCATTGAGGTTGCAGTATGTTGAATTTTTTACCAAGTTTTACTCAGGCGGTGGAATTGCATACAAACCATTTGGAGCAGAGAAAGAGTGAGTAACTAATATTTCAGAAGGGAGTAAGAGGTGTTTAGATAACAAATTAATGATAGAAAAAGAGGATAAAAAAGAGGTTTCATATTGATCAGTGGAGTTGCGGTGTTGAGCAAAGCGAAACATCTCGATGGTTTGGTTAAGCTTTTGCGAAGCAAAAGGTTAGGATAAAAAAGAGGTTTCATTATCATACGTTATGTGTGAAAATAAATAAAAAGAGATTGAAAAAATAAAAAAATAATAAAAACAAACGGAGGGTTCGCAAAGTAACTGTAACATGTTGTAATATCGAGCGAAGCGAGATATTACGATGGTTTGGTTAAGCTTTTGCGAAGCAAAAGGTTATGGCATTAGAAAATGGATTGATTGCATTGGCAGCTGGTTTATCTATCAGCGTAACAGCTATAGCAGCAGCAATTGCAGAAAAAGCGATAGGAACAGCAGCAATAGGCGCGATGGCTGAGAAGGAAGAGTTGTTTGGTAAGGGATTGATATTGACAGTTATCCCAGAAACTCTGGTTATCTTTGGCCTAGTAGTTGCTATATTGATAATTGGTATGGCAGGAAATGCATAAGTAGATAGTTAGTAGATAGCATTTCTTTGCTATTTATTACT
This sequence comes from Candidatus Woesearchaeota archaeon, assembly GCA_013331615.1. Taxonomy (GTDB): domain Archaea; phylum Nanobdellota; class Nanobdellia; order Woesearchaeales; family UBA10200; genus UBA10200; species UBA10200 sp10200u. The sequence continues at coordinate 10,896 of DUGA01000011.1, forward strand.
CTATTTATCTTAATGCTTTTTTAAAAATCAAGAAAACAAGTGATGAATATGGGACTAAACGAAGTAAAAAACTCTATATTGGAATCAGCTAACCAGAAAGCTAAAGCGATCATTGAGCAGGCAGGAAAAGAATCTGCAGCGATAGATCATGAGGCAAAACANNCTGTCCACAGCGAAGCAAATCATATCGTGCTGAAGAAGAAAAAAGAGCTGATTGACAGGGCATTTGAAATGGCTTTAAAAGAAGCCCTTGCACAGTCGCAGAAAAACTCCTCTTCAAAGAAACTGCTTGAGAAAGCAAAGAAAGAGCTTGAAGTGAAGTATGTTTACTGCAGCAAGAATGACATTAAGAGCATCAATGGCTTTAACTGCACAGCTGCTGAGATAAGTGCAGGTATAATTGCAGAGAACGCAGACAAGAGCATACGCATTGATTACAGCTTTGAGACAGTATTTGATACTTTAAAAGGCAGAGTATTGCAGGATGTTGCTAAGAAGCTGTTTAAGTAATAGATAACTAATAAGATTATAATATAGAGTTAAAAAATTGCAGCCAGATAAGACTTAATTAAAATTCAGTTTTAATACTGAGGGCAGAGTAAAATGCAGGAAACTATCCAATTAGAACGTCCATCGTTAAAGAGCAATGAGATTGTAACTCAGAACAACAGTAAGATTCGCTTAGGTGAATATCCCTACACATATGTTCGTGTTGCAGTCATGCGTACTTTACTGATAAAGCCTCAAGAATATGATCGCTTGCTTAAGATGTCTGTTCCTGAAATAATCCGATTTTTAGAAGAGACAGAATACAAGAAAGAGATAGATAGCTTAGCATTGAACTATTCAGGCACAGAGCTCATTGACCAGGCATTGAACAGGAATATTGTTAAGACATTTCAGAAGCTCAGGCGCATCTCAGGAGATGCTCTGCAGGAATTGATAGACATCTATCTTGTCAGGAAAGACATCCACAATCTTAAGACAATCTTGCGTGGCAGATTCACAAGTTCTTCACAGAAAGAGATTGAATCATTGCTTGTTCCTGCAGGAATGCTGGATGCAGAAGTATTATCTTCAATTGTCAAGCTAGATTCCTCAGAAAACATACTGAAGAACAAATTAGTCTCTAAATTAATTTCATTTGATTATCTCAAGCCTCATCTGGAAGAGTTTTCTAAATCAAAGAACATAGCAAAGCTTGAAAGCGCACTGGATAAGTATTATTTCAGCTCGCTTATCTCTTTTGTCGCTCGTCTTTCAAGTCAAGGCATCCTATTCAAGGAATTCATCACAACAGAGATTGAGATATTAAACATCATGACCCTATTGCGCTTGAAAAGAGAAGGTGTTTCAAAAGCAGAACTTTCTAAATATCTCATCTCAAGCCAAGACCCACGCCAGCAAAGAAAGATTCAGGACTTATTAAATTCAGCTAGTGTAGATGCAGTCATTGAAAAATTAAAAAAATTAGGTTACTCGCAGACGATTAAAGCTGGAATAGACGACTACAAAAAGACTGGTTCATTGACAACAATAGAAATGGATTTTAAACGTTATCTCCTCAAAAAAACTTTGTTATTCGAGCACAAGAATCCGCTTTCAGTCGATACTATCTTATCATTTATGTTTGCAAAAGACATGGAAATTAGAAATTTGCAGATTTTGATAAAATGCAAGCAATTTAACATGCCTGAAAATTTCATAAGAGAGCAGTTAGTGGTCTGAACTTAGGTGATAAATTATTCATACCTGATAAATAATCGGTGATAAAAGATGCAACAATTAGCAGCAATCGGTACAAATGAATTCATACTCGGGTTTCAATTAGCTGGCATTAGGCATACTTTTGAAGTAGATGCATCATTGAACAAGAAAACAGACACTAGTGCAAAAGGCATCAAGCAGCTAGTGACTTCATCTGCTGACAACATAGGTATAGTGATTATCGACGAGAATCTCCTTGATTCAATGTCATTTTTTGACAGAAGCGATATCGAAAACAGCATCTCTCCTGTATTCATTCCATTATCAACAAGGGCAGCGCAGGAAAACTTGAGAAAGCTGATAAAGAAGTCCATAGGTGTAGATGTCTGGAAACAGGACGAGAAATAATAATAAATAATAAAAATAAATTATCGTATTCAAATTCATAAAAACAATAAATAAAATATAATAAATAAAAGAATAAGATTTGCAAGAACTTAACCAAAGAGTTGTAATGTCGAGCAAAGCGAGACATTACGATGGTTTGATTAAACTTTTGCAAAGCTAAAGTTTATAAAAAACAATCAAAAACAAAAATACAAATATTAAAACAACGGTGATACTATGAAAGACATAAACAAGGTAGGAAAATTATTTAGGATTGCAGGCCCAGTTGTAGTGGCAACAGGCATAGATGCAGAGATGTATGACTTAGTTAGGATCGGAAAAGAAAAGCTGATGGGCGAAGTCATCGAAATACAGAATGATAAGACTATTATCCAGGTTTATGAGGATACTTCAGGTATCAAGCCAGGCGAACCAGTTTATAATACAGGCAAATCATTGAGTGTAGAGCTTGGTCCAGGATTGTTGACAAGCATTTACGACGGGATCCAGCGTCCTCTTCCTACATTAAAAGACCAGATGGGAGATTTTATTTTAAGGGGTGTAGATGCACCGGGATTAGACCAAAAAAAGGTTTGGCAATTTAAAGCAACTGCTAAGAAAGGCGAAAAAATCAAAACTGGTGAATTTCTTGGTGAAGTAGAAGAGACACCTGGAAACATGCATAAGATTATGGTGCCGTTTGGTGTTTCTGGAACTTTGAAAGAGCTTAACTCAGGAAAATTTACTGTTAATGATGTTATTGGATTTGTTGAAGATTCAAACAAGCAGAAGCATGAGCTGAAATTAAAGCAATACTGGCCAGTCAGAGTTCCAAGGCCAAGCGCAAAAAAACTTTCTCCAAATATGCCATTGATCACAGGGCAGCGAGTATTTGACTCTTTGTTCACATTGGCAAAAGGCGGAGTAGCAGCTATCCCTGGTCCATTTGGCGCAGGAAAGACTGTTTCACAGCAACAGCTTGCAAAATGGTGCGACGCAGAGATAATTGTTTACATTGGCTGTGGAGAACGTGGCAATGAGATGACAGAAGTTCTTACAGAATTTCCTCATTTAACAGATCCAAAAACAGGCAAGCCTTTAATGAATCGTACTGTGCTGATCGCAAACACAAGTAACATGCCAGTTGCAGCAAGAGAAGCTTCAGTTTACACAGGCATTACAATTGCAGAATATTACAGAGATATGGGTTATGATGTTGCATTGATGGCAGATTCAACTTCAAGATGGGCAGAGGCAATGAGAGAGATTTCTTCCAGATTAGAGGAGATGCCAGGTGAAGAAGGTTATCCTGCATACTTGTCAACAAAGCTTGCTCAGTTTTACGAGAGAGCAGGAAGAGTTCAACCTCTTGGAACAAAAAAAGAAGGTTCTGTCACAGTTATCGGCGCAGTTTCTCCTCCAGGTGGAGATTTTTCAGAGCCAGTCACACAAAATACTTTGAGAGTTACAAAAACATTCTGGGCATTAGATGCAAAGCTTGCTCAAAGAAGACATTTCCCAAGCATAAACTGGCTTACAAGCTACAGCCTTTATCTTGACACATTAGAGCCTTGGTTTGCTGACAATGTTAATCCAGACTGGAGACAGCTTACAGGGGATTGTATGAAGATTCTGCAGCAGGAAGAAAAGCTTCTTGAGATTGTTCAGCTAGTTGGCTCAGATGCATTGCCGGAAAAAGAGCAACTCACTCTTGATGCAGCTCGTCTTATCCGTGAATTTTTACTGCAGCAGAACGCATACCATGAAATTGACACATTTAGCAGTTTGCAAAAGACAAGATTGATCATGAAGACAATTTTGCAGTATTACGCACAGGCACAATCTGCTTTGGAGCATGGTGTTCGTGTCCAAAAGATACTTGACATAAAATCAAAAGTAGAGATAGGCAATGCAAAGTTCAACAAAGACTTTGAAGGGATATTGAATGGTGCGCAGAAGAAGATTGAAGCAGAGATAAGAGCATTGAGCTAATTAAATCAAAATAAACTAAAACAATAATTAAAGCAAACGTAAACATGAAAAGAATATTAGAGAACGGAAAATATGTAGTCTACCTTGGCATAGTTGGCACATTCTTGGCATCTATTATGCTATTTGCGTTGACAACATTCAAATTATTGAAAGAAACATACGTTGCATTAGTTTACACCGGTGACTTGACGGCATTAGCTGCTTCAGTAATCTCAGCTTTGGATTCATACATCCTTGCAGTTATTGTCTATATATTTTCAATCTCTCTGTATGAATTATTTATCGGCAATCTAAAAGTTCCGCAATGGCTTGTTGTCCATAACTTAGACGACTTAAAAAAGAAATTATCAAGTGTTATTGCATTGATACTTGCAGTCTTGTTCCTGAAGCATGTGATAAAATGGGAAAATGGCCTTGAGACATTATATTTTGCAATCTCGATTGCATTGATGATAGGTGTATTGATCGCTTACATGATAGTCAAAGAAAACTTTGCATCAAAACATTAATAAAAAAAATAAAAATAAATATATTAATCATAAAAATAAATTAAAATATATAAAAAACAATTAAAAACAAAATAAAAATAAATTAATATAACGCGGTGATACCATGAAAGAATACAAAACAATAAAAGACGTCGCAGGCCCATTGATTTTCGTCGAGAAAACACATCCTGTAGGTTATGGTGAGCTAGTCAGCATTCGCTTATCAAATGGCCAGCTAAAAAACGGCCAGGTGCTTGACACTAGCGAAAACTTGGTAGTTGTCCAGGTGTTTGAAGGAACTTCATCTGTCGGCAAAGAAGCAATGGTAAAGTTTTTGGGAGATACAATCAAGCTTCCTGTTTCAGAAGATATGTTAGGAAGAATCTTGAATGGCGCAGGCAAGCCGATTGACAATGGTCCAGAAATTATCCCAGAAAAAAAGATAGATATAATTGGCGCAGCCATTAATCCTTATGCAAGATTACAGCCTGCAGATTTTATCCAGACAGGAGTTTCAACGATTGACTGCACTAACACGCTTGTTCGTGGACAAAAGCTTCCGATATTCTCTGGCTCAGGATTGCCGCACAACGAAATTGCACTGCAAATAGCTAGGCAGGCAAAAGTTCTTGGCAGCGAAGGAAAGTTTGTTGTTATTTTTGCAGCGATGGGTATCACAAACGAGGAAGCACAATACTTTATGGCAGATTTTGAAAGAACAGGTGCTTTGGAGAGAAGCATTGTCTTCTTAAATTTAGCAGACGACCCTGCAGTCGAGAGATTAATTACTCCAAGAATGGCTTTGACTGCAGCAGAGTATTTGGCATTTGAGAAAGATATGCATGTGCTTGTTATCTTGACTGATATGACAAACTACTGCGAATCTTTAAGGGAGATAGGTGCAGCCAGAGAAGAGATTCCAGGAAGGCGCGGCTATCCAGGTTACATGTATACAGATCTTGCTATGATCTATGAAAGAGCAGGAATGATCAAAGGCAAGAAAGGATCGATTACACAGCTTCCTATCTTGACAATGCCAGGCGATGATATTACTCATCCGATTGCAGACCTTACAGGATATATCACAGAAGGCCAGATTGTTCTATCGAGAGAACTGCACAGAAAAGGAATCTATCCTCCAATTGATGTACTGCCATCTTTATCAAGATTGATGAACCTTGGAATTGGTCCAAAGAAAACAAGAGAGGATCACAAGAACGTCTCTGACCAGTGTTATGCAAACTATGCAGAAGGCAGAGACTTGCGTGGCTTAGTTGCTATCGTAGGAGAGGAAGCTCTCTCTGAGCGTGACAGAAGATTATTAAAATTCGCAGATGCATTTGAAGCAAGATTTGTAAGGCAGAATAGATTGGAAGACCGTGGCATTGCAGATACTTTGGCTATTGGCTGGAGCTTATTTGGTACAATTCCAAAGCAAGAGCTGACAAGAATCTCACCTGAACTGAAAGAGAAATATTACAAGGCTGCCCAGGAGAAAGAGATAACTGTCCAGGTTAAGAGATAAAAGTTTTATTATTTATATATATTTATTATTGCAAAAAAACTAAAATAAGTGATTGACAATGGCCTCAACGCAAAACATCAAGCCAACAAGAAGCGAACTGATGGAACTGAAGAAGAAAATCAAGCTAGCTAAATCTGGCTATAATCTTCTGAAGAAGAAAAGAGATGGCTTGATACTTGAGTTCTTTGAGATACTTAAGAAAGTTAAAAATCTCAGGAACGAGATTGTGGCTGATTACATCATTGCACTCCAAAAGATGAACATGGCAAGAATCATTGAATCAGATTTGACATTAAAGTCTGCAGCAATGGCAATCTCTCAGCGTCCAGAAATAAATGTCGGCAAAAAGAACATCATGGGAGTTGTTGTTCCAAAAGTAGATGACATAAAACTGCAGAAAAAAGCTCTTGAACGTGGCTATGGCATCTTCACAAGTGTCTCAGTTGATGAAGCAGCTTTACAGTATGAGAAAGTTGTTGAGAAGATAGTAAAAGCAGCAGAAGTAGAGACTTCAATGAGAAAATTGTTGATAGAGATAGAAAAAACCAAGCGTCGAGTAAATGCTTTAGAGTTTGAAGTAATTCCAAGGATGGAAAAGATAAGGGCATTCATCACGTTAAGGTTAGAGGAAGTGGAAAGAGAGAACACTTTCAGGATGAAGCGCATCAAAGGCAAGGCTGAGGCAACTGAAGAAATGCCTGTTGAAGTTACAGCATAAAACTAAAATCTATTATCTCATCGATTATTTATTATAACTGATATATTGGCTCTAAAAAATGGAAAATTCTAAGAAAAAGCCTGACAAAAAACATAATTCCAAAATCTCTAAAAAAGACATCAGAAAAAAGATAGTCAAAAATTTCAAGAAATTATCCTGGCATTATTGGGCTGTATTTATCGGTGTTAAAGTCATCATCTTAATCCTTGCGATCATAACTTTCTACTTATTCTACAAAAGGTTTTTAAGATAAAACTTTATATACTTTAAGAAATATCTATTTATAATGTATGTTGTAATAGGAACTAACACTTATCTGGAAGAGATTAACAAATTTCCTAAAGATTATAAAACATTTGCTGACAAGATTCCTCTCCAACTAAAAGTTAATCCTTTGGTAGGAAGGTCTTTAGGATATCCGTTCTTGAGAGAAAAACGTATAAGGGAAAAAAGAGTTTATTATCTAATCTATAATGACCTTAACTTAGTATTATTGGTTGCGACCAGTGGCAAAAGAGATCAACAGGCAACAATAGATCACATTAAGCAGCAGCTTGATGAATACAGAAAAGTGGCAGAAAACATAACTAAATGACTAAGCAAGCCTCTTAAAACGGCCTTGTTTCAAGTCCTCTAAGCTGCTCGAAAATTGCCTGATTAAGTCAAAATCTAATTTTTCTAATTTCCTAAGCCTTTCATATTCTTCTTTTGATATAGTTACTGTTTCAGTTTCCATAATATTTTTAAATATATCTTGCTTCTATATAAAACTTACTGCTGAAAATACTAAAAAATGAGACGCAAACCAAATCAACTAAAATTTTTATTATTGTTCATGCTAATTCTGCTATTATTTATCATGTTAGTAGCATGCGACAGCACAAAAGCGCTTAATATCCAGGGAGATGGCACAAGCGTAGAGAAAGAGATGCAGCAGGAAGTTGCCAGCACACAGAGGGATTATGTTACACTTGCTCAAGATACTGATCAAAAAATCACTCCAGAAAAATCTCCGGATAATTGATGCCTTATGAAAAAAAAGATATATGATACAATCATAATCGGCAGTGGCATCTCCGGCTTAGGCTGCGCGCATACACTTAAAGACAATAATAAAGACTTTCTTATAATTACTGAGGATATTGGCGGCAGGATTTGCACTTCTAATGATGGTAAGGTTAATTATGGCGCTTATTTTGTTACTTATGATTATAAGAATCTGAAAAAGTTGGTAACTAAAGGAAGAAAAATACGATTCAAAGACATCACTTTCCATAATGGCAGGAAAAGATACCGTTTTTTAACAAACAGATAATAAAATATATCCCTCAATTGATGAAATTGATCTTTCATCTGCTAAGGTTCAGAAGAGCCTATGGGATATTCAAGAAAAATTGCGAGTACATGTCACAAAAGGAAGCTCTGGAGCAGGATCCATATCTAAAAAGCTTATACAAAAAGAAGACAATTAATTTTCTGAAAGAGCAGCATATAGAAGGAGTAGTAAATAAGTATATTCATGAAGTGCTGTATGCTATGTCATTTGTTTCTGATCAGAAACCATCAGCATTCTCTTTTTTGCAATGGGCTTATCAGCTGTTTTTATTGCCTGTACATGAGTTTAGTCTTGACAAAGAGAAGGTAATCTTGCCGTTTAGGAAAAATATCATTAAAGATACTGTATTAAAAATAAGTAAAGAAGGAGATAATTACATGGTTAAGACAAGAAACAAGAAATTTATTGCACGCAATATTGTAGTTGCCACCCCTCCATGGATATCTAAGAAGTTATTGCAATTACAAAAGATAGATAAGATAATTAATGCTTATATGTTCCATATAAAAGGCTCGATAAGAGAAGGCTGGGATGAGACAGACGACCAATTTTTCAATCCGCATTCAAGGACTTGTGTAATCTCTCATCAAGCAGATGGTTCTTATTTGGTCTACACAAAGAATAAAAATGTAAACTTAAATAACTATTTCAGTAGTTTTAAGATCGTTGCTCAGAAGCACTGGAAACCTGCATTTACCTACCCTGAAGACCTAATGCTAGATTGCATACAAGGCAAAAACTTATACATGATCGGCGACCATAATATTGGAGGTATGGAAGACTCATACATTACAGGCATCTACGCTGCTAACCGGATTATAGCAAATTCCAAAGAAAATAAAATCTAAATACCTCGTTAAAAACAAATTATAATAATCCTAAAAATTAAAGAACACGAATCTTCTACCTAACCTTTATCTCCTTNNACATCAAAATACCTTTGCACAGCCTTCTCAAGATTCCTAAGTGATGTTGCATTTCTCCCAATTATGAGTCCGCGTGTCTTGACATCAATTGCTTCTAGATAAACAACATCACTCATCTTCTTGTTGACGCTATTTTCATCCTTGATTTCTTGCTTGATCTCTGCACTGTGAAGCCTTAACGGATATATGAGATTTTTGATAAATTCAAGCAAATCCTCATTATGCTCAACTATTTTAACATTACATTTCATGACATCCTGCAATTTCCTTATATTTGACCCTTGCCTGCCGATAGCCTTGCCTATCTCACCTTGCTGCACAACAAAATATTTAGCTCCATCAATCTCAAAATAATCTTTGACTCTTGCTCCTGTTACGTTCTCAAACAAAGTCATCAATTTTAAAGAATTAATATCCAATTTTATTCCCATCTATGCACCATCAATCATCATATTTTAAACCTATTTATCAAACCTGCTTACTCTTCTTTAGGAATGCTTAACACAGAAATAGAGAACTGTTTCTTGCATATTGTGCCTAGCTCTTCATTTGGCTCTTCCAGATTAACAACTTCAACATTTGCAATCTTGCTGTAATATTCAATATCATCCTTGGTTCTTTGCGGGCAGTTGTTTGCCAAAAATATCTTTTTTAACCTACCAAGCTTAAGGCTCTTTAGGGTCCTTTGAGTACCGATGACTATCTTGCCAACTTCAATTGCTTTCTTGATTTCAGTTACTTCCTTTCCGATTTCTACTTTCTTTGCCATAAACTTTAGCTTCGCAACAAACTTTAGCTTTGCTAAAGTTTGATCAAATCATCGTAATGTCTCGCTTTGCTCGACACCGCAACACTTACGATTAAACTTTTGCGAACCTCCTATTTTATCTATAATTAGACGATAACTCCTTAAATTAACCTATTATTTATAAATATTGTGATTGATAAAACCTAACTATACTATTGCCTTACTTTATCTTTGTAACTAATCCTGGCAATCCTGTTCCCACAGGCACTGGCTGGTTAAGCATTACATTCTCAACAACNNTCAAAGCTTGCTCTTGCTAATACACTTGCTTTTTCATTGACTACACCGTATCTTGTAATTCCTTTCAGCTCTCCAGCTACGCACATTGTATCTGCTACAAGCATGACGTGCCTTGAATCTACATTTAATCCTTGGTTCTCTATAACTTTATTGACTTCATTTATTATTGTCTGTCTTGCAGCTTCTATCCCAAGCACTGAGCCGACTTCATCAATATTATTTGTTACGGTTCTTGTCTCGTCAACTTCTTCAAGCTCAAGGATGNNTTTGCTTTATATATCTCATTTATAGCTTCTTCTTTGCCTCTGTACTTTAGCATTATCACATTTCCTTTATGCTTAATCGCAAAGCCCTTCAGATTTTTAGTCAGACCTTTTATTACAGTATTATCTGTTATTGCAAGCTCTTTCATTTTTTCTTTGTCAAGTACAATCTCTATTACGCTCTCAACAATATTTACCTGGAATTCTTTTGTAACATCAACAAGCTTAGTCTCTTTGATTGCTAATGCGAGTTTTTTTATGTCTTCGCCTTTGTTGAATGGCTTATTAAGGTATATTTCCATCATTGGAGTTTTTGGATTTACTCTTCCATCTAATATCTCTATTATTCTAGGCAAACCTACAGTGACGTTCATCTCTGAAACGCCTGCAAAGTGAAATGTATTCAATGTCATCTGTGTGCCTGGCTCTCCTATGCTTTCTGCGCTGACTAATCCAACGCTTTCACCAGCTTCTACTTTAGCATTATTATACTGCTCATATACTGCTTCTATAATCTTTTTCTGCCTTGTCTGTGAGCTGATCTTCTCTAGCTTTTCCTCTAGTTCAGCCAATATCTTTTTAGGCAATTTTTCCTTGTATGGTTTTAATGCTTCTAACATTGTTTCACCTGCAATTGTTTAAATTATAAGTTTATCTTATTCTTTAGTTTTTTTTTATTTAACCGTCTCGATTATCTGGTCAACATCGATCTTTCCACCATCACTCTTGCTTACATCTATCTGGTCTCCACCGTATTTAAACTGTATGATCTTTTTGCTTGCATCTCTTACAGTGTTATCATACTCTACTTTCAAGTCCTGCATTGCATTGGCTAATCTTCTGTATAGATAGCCAGACTTAGGCGTTCTTAATGCAGTATCCATTAAGCTGTCTCTGCCAGTAATTCCCATGAAGAAGAATTCTGCTGGATTTAATCCATGCCTGAATCCATATTTGATGAATCCATGNNTGCTGGTTAGCATATTGCGCAACAAGATTTCCTATCTGGTTTCTTGTCTTGTTTAAAACTTCAAGTATCCTTAGCTCCAATGTCTCATCAATGGTCTTTCCAGGGAATGTTTCTAGTTCTCCTCGTTCTTTAGTCTCGATAAGCTCATGCACTGACCTATCTGCATTTCTACGCTCTTCTTCAATCTTATCTCTTGCGTTTTCTGGAAGATCACTGTCAGCGATTCCTGTGCTGAATCCTATCTTTAACAATATCTTGATTCCTAATCTGAAGAAGTTTCCTAAAATTTCAATTGATTTTTCTTCTCCATATTTTTTATGAAGATTTCTTAATAATAATCCTTCGCCTTCTCCTAAGTTAGCGGTATCAAGTACACCTTCTGTCAGTTTTCCATCTTTGATGACTACTAATGCTCCAGATCTTGATTTTCCTACAAAGTTAAAATCATCTGGCAGCAGCACACTGAATATCTCTAAGCCATTAAGCTTTTCTTTTCTAGGTAGCTTTGAAAGATTTGTAATTCCTGCAGAAATCAATATGTCAATCGCATCTTGTCTTGCTAGCTCAAGGCTTTTTGTCAATATATAATTTCCTGAAATTGCATCTTGTGTGCAGCCTATGATGCTTAATCCATATCTTGGTGAGATAACTTGAGTCTGTACCATCATCAGGGTTTCTGCTTCTGCCCTTGATTCTTCTGTCTGTGGAATATGCAGGTTCATCTCATCTCCGTCAAAGTCTGCGTTATANNCCATCCATCAGATGCCTTTCAACAATATATCCTGGCAAAACTTCTTCCAACAGCTGTTCTTTGGTCTCATCTGTAACTTTCTTTTTTTTGCCATCTGGCCTTACTAAATAATTAGCACCTGGATAATTTTTAGCTCCGTTTTTTATGAATGCTTTAAGATATTCCTTATTCCATTCTGTTACTCTCTCAGGGATTGTCAGCTTTGTAGCGATAACTAATGGGACTCCAACTTCATTTAGGTCAAGCATAGGGTCTGGGCTTATAACAGTTCTTGCGCTGAAGTTAGTTCTTTTTCCAGCAAGGTTATGCCTTATTCTACCCTCTTTACTTTTTATTCTTTCACAGATAGTTTTCAATGGTTGTCCTGATCTGTGTCTTGCAGGAGGCAGCTGCGCAACTTCATTATCAAAGAATGTTGTAACATGATACTGTAATAAATCCCATAGATCTTCAATGATGATTTCAGGAGCACCGGCATTTATATTTTCAAATAACCTTTGGTTTATTCTTACTATGTCTCCCAATTTATGTGTTAGGTCATCTTCGCTTCTTTCACCAGATTCCAATGTGATGCTTGGTCTCATTGTAACAGGAGGGATTGGCAATACTGTCAAAACAACCCACTCTGGCCTCATATGTTTTGGGCTATAACCAAAGATAGCGACATCTTCATCTGGAATTTTTTCTAATCTTGTTCTTATTTCAATAGGTGAAAGCCTTTTTTCATTCTCCATCACAGTGCTTGGCTTTTCAAGTAGTATCTTTTGTTGTTTTGCATTGCAATGCGGGCATTTATTCACGCTTTTCATTGCAGTGATCGCTTCTCTGACTGCTCTTCTTCTGCCTTCTAACCCAAGCTCTTTCTCGACTTCAGCAAACTTTGAGATAAACTTATCCACTTTATTTTTAGGAATTAATATTCTTGAGCATTCTTTGCATGTGCATCTTAGCATTGCTAGAATTATGTCCATGAATTTGATATGGATGACTGGTCTTGCAAGCTCAATATATCCAAAATGACCTATGCACTCTTTTAATTTTGAGCCGCAAGTTTTGCATTTTAATCCAGGATCGATGACGCCTAATCTGATGTCCATTAATCCACCGTCAACAGGATAACCCTCTTTATCATACAGCTCTGGGGTTACCACTTTCGCGCTAGCCATCTTCTTGATGACTTTAGGTGAAAACAAAGCAAATTCAATGCTCTTGACTTGTTTATAGATGAAATGTTGTGTTTCGTCTGACATTTTTACTACCTCCAACCTTTTTGCTTCCGCAAAAAGCTTGACCAAAATCAGGCATATTCGCTACGCTCAATGCCAATCAATTAGTCAAAATATTTTTCTTTATTAATCATTACTTTTTAAAATCAATACTTATACTTCAATTGCAGCTTAGTGTATATGCCTAAGCTTTTGAACTCATCTAACATTAGCTTAAATGCATATGACATCTCAATGTTAGTTATTTCCACATTATCTCCGCAGATTGGGCAATAGCTCTTGTTCTTGAACTCATCATGGATGGCTATCAACCCACACTCTTCACACACTGGCACGATTGTCTTATCGCTGTCAAATCTTTCTTTCAGCAATAAGCTTGCTCCATGCGCNNCCTAAGCTTACTAGCTCTTTTCTAAGGTCATCAATATTTTCAGCGTCAAATGTAGTGCCGTTGATATATCTTCCAGCTAGTGCTCCTACTTTGCCTCCTACTAGCTCGATCAGATGTGAGATTGTCATTCTGCTTGGTATACCATGCGGCGAGAAGATAATATCTGGTTTTATGCCTGAGCTTGAAAATGGCATGTCTTCTTCATTTACTATCAAGCCAACTACTCCTTTTTGTCCATGTCTGCTTGTAAACTTATCTCCTATCTCTGGAATTCTTTGGTCTCTTATCCTGACTTGTATCAGCTTATTTCCTTCTTCATTTTCTGTTATAAGTACAAAATCAACTATGCCCTCTTCACCATGCTTCATTGCCACGCTACTTTCTCTTCTTGTTGCAGCAGCTAGATTATATTCATCTAAACTGCTCAAAAATCTAGGCGGAGAGGTTTTGCCGATGATAACATCTCCTTCAGCTACTGCGCTTTCAGGTGAGATTATTCCGTCTTCTTCCAAAAACCTATAATCTCTTTCAGCTTTATATCCTTTGACTTCTTTATCAGGCACACATACTTCATCCACTAAGCCACCTGCATATCTAAGCTCTTCAGCGATTGCTGGTCTGAAATAAGTGCTTCTTCCTAATCCTCTATCGACAGAACCACGATTTAATATGATCGCATCTTCCATGTTATATCCTTCATAGCTCATGATAGCAACAACAATATTTTGGCCTGCAGGATGCTTGTCATAATCAGAAATCTCATGCATGATCGTATTTACAACTGGTTTTTGCGAATACTGCAGCAAATTAACGTCCATGTCCATCCTTAATGAAAAGTTCGCAGCATAAAATCCAAGGGCTTGTTTCTGGTTTTTACTTCCTGCATTTAATCTTGTGCTTTGGTTGAAATTACCGTATGGTACTAATGCAGTTGTTAATCCAAGCATGGTCAATGGCATTATCTCAAGATGAGTATGTTCAGGTGTTAGTTCATGGTCAAAGAACGCTACTAATGTATTTTCTTCTTCTGCAGCATCTAGGTATTCAATCACTCCCTGCTTTACCAGGTCATTCCAGCCTATTTCATTTTTCTCTAATTGCTTAATCTGTTGCTCAGTCAATGATGATTGCCCATCTTTGACGACAATCAATGGTCTTCTTGCTCTTCCTCTTCCACACTCAACAAATACTTCATCACTTAATTCGTTATAGTAAAGGTTAGCATTGTCAGTGAGGTTTCCTCTTCTTCTCTCGCTTCTACCATTATTGACAAACTCTCTTCCATCTTCTACAGTCCCAATAAATCTTCCGTTCACATATACATCAGTCATAATCTCACCTTAAACTTGATTATTATTTATTTTATCTACACAACAACATTTAATCCTATGTTCTTCAGCTGCTTGACAACTTCCTGGCTATCGCTGTCCTGCGATATCTTGCAGAGCAAAGCAAGATTCTTACGCAATCCTATATTTGTTCCTTCAGGAGTTTCTATTGGGCATAATCTTCCAAGATGTGTNNAGATGGCTTAATGTCTCAAGATAATTCAGTCTTTGTATTCTCTGGCAAACTCCTTTCCTACCGCCTACCCATGTTCCAGTTGCCATCGCAGAATATATCCTGCTTGTCAGCAGTTTTTCCCTGATTATAACTTTAATGCTTGGGAATTTTCCTCTCTTTACAATTCTCTGGAAGTTATATAATAAATCTCCAATCAGAACTTTTAAGTTGACTCTTATCAGGTCTGCCAATAAGTCTCCTGCCAACTTTAATCTCTTGTTCATGTAATGGTCCTTATCATCTTCTGGCAGCTCATTAGTGCTTACCAAGATATATTTTCTCAGGTATTTGCATAAATTATATGCCTTTATAGTTCTGTTTTCAGTAGTTATGCCAAGATGTGGAAGTAAATATTTGTCAAGTATCTCTTTCATCCTCTCGACTCTGATTTCTTTTGATTGTGTAATGCCAATTTTCTTTGCCATATAATCAAGCGCTTCTTCTTCACTCTTGATGCTTGCAAATTCAAACAAATTTATTAAAACTTCATCATAGTTTTTCTTATCGCTGATCAGCCTCATTATCTCTTCATCTTTTAACAGGCCAAGAGCCTTGATGATTATGATTGCAGGAATCCTCTTGACTCTAGTAAATGACAGATAGAAAATGCCATCTTTCATCTTTTCAACAGAATGAGGAATCTTGAATGATCCGCGTTCAGAAAATATTTTTCCTGCATACTCGCTTACTCCTATTGATTCCTGTTGAACAAGGAATTTGTTGCTTGCTAGGTCCTCTATATCAATCAAAACTTTTTCAGTTCCGTTGATGATGAAATATCCTCCAGGTTCATTAGGGTCTTCGCCATGCTGTATAAGCTCTTCTCTGCTCATCTTGCTCAGATGGCAGAATTTGCTCTTAAGCATTATAGGCAGGTTTCCAATCTGTGTTGTAAACTGCTCTCTCTCAATATCATTTATATGTGCAGAAATTTCCATGAAAATAGGAGCAGAATAAGTTATCTTTCTAAGCCTTGCTTCGATTGGATAGATAGCTCTTTTGCTTCCATCTGCCTCGATGATCATTGGCTTTTCAACCCAAATTTTATCCAACCTTATTTTAAACTCATCTATATCATGTGGAATGATGGTTGGCTCAATTATCTTATTCTCTTCAATGATTTCCTGCAGCTCATGTTCGACTAGGTTATTGAAACTCTCAATATCGCTCTCAACTAGTTTCTGCTCTTCAAAATACTTTTTAACTAGTAATGGTCCGTATTTATTATTAGTCATTTATAACACCCCGGTAATATGCATTTTCACCTGCAAATTCATCATTTCTTAATATTTTGATGACGTCTCCAGTTTTAGGGCTTAAGTGCCTTATCGCTGCATCATTTTTGTAGATTTTAGGAAGCTCTTGAAAAGTTATTTGGTAATGCTCTAGAAGTTCTTGTTTTTCTTTGTCGTTAAGCTTGCTGTGCTTAGGAATCAGAATGTGGTTTTGGATGTCTACNNAAGCGGGTCCGACGAGATTCGAACTCGCGACCACCTGATTAAAAGTATCACCAGCAATTTAATGCCCCAGGTGCTCTACCAGGCTGAGCTACGGACCCATTTATACAACTTATGACTATAAACGCCCTGGCCGGGACATTCATGGCTGCTAGCTTTTTTAGCAAAAACTAGCAATCTGGGCCAGTTTTATAGTGCTCATAGCCAGTAGCTCAATTTGAACCCGGGTCGGGACCGCGACAGGGTCCCATCCTAGGCCGCTAGACTACCAGGGCATTAAATGTGCTTTTCTGATTGAAATACGCATGAATAACCTCTAAAATAGCATAGCATAAGCTAATTTAGCTAGCTATGTCTATAGAAAGATTATTCTGCCATGATGCAAAGATTTCTTCCAAGTTTATAAAGGTTGTGATTGAGGTGTAGTTATTAAGAAGTAACAAAAATAACGAAAGGTTTAAATAATGGATAGGGTTTATATGAATAATATTTTTAAAATGATTAGTAGTTTACACAATAAGTAAATCATAATGTAAATGCAGCAATTGATAAAATTGATCCACTAAACTCTACTAAGTATGGGATGAGGCTTTTACCAGAGATAATGTTAACCTAGAGTCAGATTATTTTTCAGTGGATTTCGTGCATAGTCTATATATTAAATAAAGATCAACTAAATGTATATTTAATTATGGATATTTAATGCTTTGAAAGATATCAAAAATAAATGGCATAAGTGATAGATGGAGATCTTTAAGTATGACTAATGAAAAACCGGAAGTAGTTTTTTTGGATGTGGATGAAACTTTAGGTGAACAAAGAACCCATGATGGTAACGTTTGTCCAGAACTTAATTTTTATCCTGGCGTAGATGTCTTTCTTAGCAGAGAGCGAGACGTAAGTCGTTTGTTATGGGTTGCCACCACAAGAACTCAAGCCGGTAAACCTGCATTATCTAGCATTGAACATTTATTGTGTGGCTATCTTGGAAATGAGCAACTTAATTCTTATTCGTATAATGGTAAAATATATGATTTAGGTGGTGGGGTTTTTGTAAGGGTTGATGGTAGGCAAAAAACACAATTTGATAAAGAAATGGTGGGACCAACCACAGAAGTATATGGTCCAGATGTAGATCTGAAATCTCTCAAGAATTATACTAATCCCAATCATGCGGACGGTTTTCCAAAAGACTTTGTTCTTGCTAGAAGACTAATATCTCCTATTGGACACCAAAATCTTAGGGCAATTATGGTAGGAGACGCTGGTGATTGGGGTAACGATTCTGATCCATCTATTCCTGTAATTGTTGTTAGTGATTCAATTAGAAAACATCAAAGATGGGACCTTGTTAGTGTGGTTTTGGATTCTCTTTTTTCAGATAAAGAAAGAATGCCTTGGGAGATTTATGATTCTCTTAGGCAGGATAATGCAATATCTCATAATCCCAATCATCCTCGTGGGGATGCTACAAAAGTCATGTTGAATGGCATTAAATATACTTTTATAGTTGGCAGGCAAATGCAAAGAGGCGTTTTCTGTCCAGAACCATATGAGCTCTAGCACTTACTCAACCAAGAACTTGTCATAAAATATTAAAATCATTAATGTATTAGACGGACAACTAGAAAGAATGGCTTTACCTCATGAATTTGATGTAATAAGGGTATATAGAAATAAATTAAAATCAGGTATCAAAAAATTATCTCTCCCAGAAATACGTTTTGAAGAACAACTCCATTAGAAAAAGTGAACTAAACATTATTTTTTTCTATAATACTCCTCCATTTTCTTCGCAACAACCTTATCCAAAATTCATAAAGTTTCAAAATTAACCAATACTAGTTATTTCTCCTTTTTTGTTAATAATGAAACTAATTTTGAAATTAACAGATAAGCTCATTTAAGTCTATTTAGTTAATAATAAAATTTATATACTACTTATGTTTTCTATGCATTATGGATCAATTAAATGAGTTTGAAGATACCTTTTTAGAATTATATATTTCTGCAGATATTCTTCTGATGCAGCAAAAGCCAAAGTCAACAATAATCCTGCTTTCAAAGGCATTATTTGCATTGGTTGATTATATTATCTTTAAAGAATATAAAAAAGTGACAGATAACCATACAGACAGGTTCAGGATTCTGCGCACTAAGCTGCCTATTATCCATAAGACAGTTGACAATGTCTGGAACAGATACACTGATACATACACAAAACCTGCAGTTGAAGAAACTATTACATTGCTTAAAAGCGCAATTAAGGAGATTAGCAACCATGAAACAGTTAGCCAAAAAATTAAGGAAGCTATTAAATGATAAAGATATAAATGACTTGATTGTTTTTGGGTCAATAGCTAAGAATAATTTGGATGCTCATGATATAGACGTTGCAGTAATAAGCGATAAGGAGATTGACAGGCAGCAGCTGGCTTTAGAAATAAAAAACATTGCTAAAAAACAAGTCGATCTTCAAATAATATCTCTTAAGGATTATGACAAATTTATTTGGATAACCCTAATAAGGGAAGGCTACTCTATCAAGCATGATAGATACTTGCATGAAATCTATCGGATTCAGCCAATGATGCTCTATAGATATGAATTGAAGCAATTAACTCCCTCAAAGAAAGTTATGTTTGAACGGGCAATTAAAAGTTTTAAATGGATAGAAAAGCTTTCAAATAGGGTTGTATTAGTTCCGATATCCAATGCAGGTGAATTTTCTACATTCCTGAAAAATTGGGATATTGACATAGAAGCTAAAGAATATGGCTTGCTTCCGTTAGTCAGAAAAGAATAAATCTTGTTTNNACCTTCTTTGCAGCAGCTTTCTCCTCTTCAGTAAGCTCTTCATTCTGGTCGTCTTGTCCAAAGCTTAAGTTTCCAAGTATCGGTATGCCTTTGAATATCCCTGCAAAAGTCTTTTTAGGGGCAGCTGCTGTACTGCTGCCAAGGTTATTTATTCCAGTGCCAATGTTATTGCTATTATTATAATTATTTGCACCGATACCACCTACATTGTTCTGGCTATTATTACTATTATTATTGGCACTTCCAAAAACACTGAATATATCTGGCGCTGAAGATGTTTGGCTAGGAACATTTATTGCACTGCCTAAGTTATTGCCGGCCAAGTTATTATTTCCGGCAGAACTCTCATTGCTTAATACATTACTCCCAGAATTGCTATTTCCTGCACCTGCGCTGTTATCATCTCCAAACATATTTATAAATGGCATTTGCTGTTCCTGAGTCTGTGGAGGGCTTGCATTGCTTCCGATTGAATTATTATTGCTTAAACTATTACTACTACTCGTACTAGCAGATGCAACTGTATTTACTACATTCTCATCACCTAAACCTATGCTATTGCTATTATCTGCTCCAAAGAAACCAGAATCACTAACTGGCTCTGGAAAAATTCCACTAGAACTACTAATGACACTACTTTCACTGCTGCTCAAATAATTACTAAGAAGCGCAACTACCTTCCTGATATCCTCTTTTGAGTCTTGAGAAGTGTCTATTGTTATTTTCATGGCAGTATATCTCTTCTTAAGGTAATACTCCTTAGTATTAATAATTTTTGGTAATTTTTAGAGAGAATATTTATATACAATTAATCAATTTGAATAGGTTATGGCAAAAAACAAAAATAAAAAATTCAGTGGAAAAAATATTGAACAGATAAATAAGCAAGATAAAAAGCTAAACATAAAATTGGGCTTCATAGGCACAGGAAAGATGGCAACTGCATTGATCAAAAGTATTCTTAGCTCTAAGCTTCTTACTTCACAAGACATATTTTGCAGCGATGTAAAAAAAGAAAACCTTGATGCAGCACACTCACATTTCAATATAAACCTTTCAGACAACTTAGGAGTTTGCAGCCAAGCAGACATACTATTTCTTTGCGTCAAGCCCCAGGATATGGTTGAACTATTGAAAGAGATCTCTAAAGAGACAAAAAATAAGCTAGTTGTTTCAATTGCAGCAGGAATAACAATTGCAACATTAGAGCAGCATCTTTCAGATGCAAGGATCATAAGAGTCATGCCTAACACCCCTTGCTTAGTAGGCGAGATGGCAGCAGTTTACTCATTAGGAAAAAAAGCATCTCCACAGGATCAAAAAAATTTATTGCAAATCCTAAATGCAGGCGGCAAAGCCTTTGAATTAAAGGAAGAACTGATCGCATCAGCTACTGCTGTTTCAGGCTGTGGCCCTGCATTTTTCGCATATTTTATAGATGGGTTTGTAAAAGCAGCAATAAAGCAAGGCTTATCACCAGATATAGCTTTACAATTAGCAGAGCAGACATGCTTAGGGACTGGCAAATTATTGTTAGAGACAAAGATGCAGCCTACAGAATTAATTAAGATGGTAGCTTCTCCAAATGGAGTTACAGAAGCTGCATTAAAAGTGTTTGAGCAAAAAAATGTTAGGGGCATATTAGCCGAAACAATCCAGGCAGCTATTAAGCGCGCAGATGAATTGGCAAAAGGGAAATAATCTGTTATCATGACTTTAGCAAAGCTTCATAAGGAAATAGAAAAATTAGCTAAACAAGCTAGAGATGCTTCTTACAAGCTTGCAACTCTCTCGGTAGAGCAAAGAAATAAAGTGCTCTCAGAAATAGCTTTGCTGCTAGACAAAAACCGTTCTCAAATCCTTGAAGAAAATAAAAAAGACATTGAAGCAGCGAAAAAGAACAAGCTATCTGCAGCATTTATTGACCGTCTTACATTAACAGACAAATACATTGATGGCATGATTTCCGGAGTAAAGCAGATAATTGCATTAGATGATCCACTTAATAGAATTTTAGAAGAGCGAACTTTAAAAAGTGGCTTATTGCTGAAAAAAGTCAGTGTACCTTTAGGAGTTATTTTAATGATATTTGAGTCTCGTCCAAATGTAACAATAGATGCTGCTTCACTTGCAATAAAATCAGGAAACTCGATAATCTTAAGAGGCGGCAGTGATGCGCTAAACTCAAACAAGATATTAGCAAGCATAGTAACTGCAGCATTAGAAAAACTAAGGATCCATAAAAACGGTGTTCAGCTAGTCTCAAATCCAGACAGGGAAGCAGTTAACCTCTTGCTTGAACAGGAAAAATATATTGACGTAGTCATCCCAAGGGGTGGCTATGGCCTGATCAAAGCGATTGCAGAGCATTCAAAGATTCCTGTCATCAAGCATTATCAAGGAATTTGCCATACTTATGTAGATGATGAAGCAGACTTAAAGCTGGCAGAAGATGTTTGCATAAATGCTAAATGCTCTCGACCAGCTGTTTGCAATGCAATGGAATGTCTTGTTGTAAATGAAAAGATTGCAGGCAAATTCCTTCCAATCCTCCTAAAAAGATACCAAGATGAAGGTGTAAAGATATTTGGCGATGAAAAAACTTTAGAGATTGCAGAAAACCACTCTCTTGAAATCGAGCGTGCAAAGCAAGAGCATTATGATACAGAATTTTTAGACTTGATAATTGCAGTCAAGGTAGTTGACTCTTTGCAGGAAGCTATTGACTTCATAAATACACATAGCACAAAGCACTCAGAAGCGATAATCAGCAAAAACCAGAAGAACATCAAGCAATTCATGGATAACATAGATGCAAGTGCAGTATTTTCAAATACATCAACAAGATTCAATGATGGGTTTGAGTTTGGTCTAGGTGCAGAAATTGGAATTTCAACTGACAAATTGCATGCTCGCGGTCCAGTTGGATTAAAGGAATTGACAACCTACAAATATTTAGTATTTGGGAATGGGCAGTTGAGGAACTGAAAATGCGAACCTTACAAAACTCCAGGATAATTGTAGTAAAGATAGGTACTTCAACTATTACCAAAGAAGATGGCAGCGCAGATTTAGATTTTCTGAGAGATATCTCAAAACAGATAGCAGATTTAAAGGACAAAAAGAAATGCAATGTTGTTATTGTAACATCTGGTGCCATTGGCTTGGGTGTAAAAGAGCTAGCATTAAAGCAAAAGCCTAGAGATATTGCTCTTAGGCAGGCAACTGCTTCAATTGGTCAGACAATCCTTATGCAGTCATGGAGAGATGCATTCTCGGAAGAAAATATCAAGGTTGCACAGCTTTTACTGACTTACGACACTTTTACAGACAGACAATCTTATCTGAATCTAAAGAATGCATTGACTCAATTGTTTGTTCTTGATGTTGTTCCTATAATCAACGAAAATGATTCTATCAGCATAGCAGAGATAGATGCAAGCTTTGGAGATAATGATAGGTTATCTGCAATAGTTGCCAGCAAGATAGAGGCAGATCTCTTAATATTGTTATCAACCATCTCTGGGTTATATGACAAGAACCCAAAAGAGCACAAAAATGCAAAAATTATCTCAGAAGTCACAAGCATCACAGACCAGATATTGGCAGCTGCAGGAAAATCATCTGGCCTTGGTTCAGGTGGCATGAAAACAAAGCTCGATGCAGCAAAATTATGCAATAATGCAGGCACAGTTATGGTAATCGCCAATGGAAAAGAAAAAAATATTCTGCCAAGGATATTAAGCAATGAGGAGCTTGGTACAATTTTCTATCCCTCTAAAAAAATTCCTGACAAGAAGCGTTGGATCATGTTTGCACCTGCAGCTGGAAAGCTGATTGTGGATGACTGCGTACAAGACTTATTAAATTCAGGAAAAAATCTTCTCCCTGCAGGCATAAACACAGTAGTTGGCGATTTCAACAAGAATGATGTAGTTGACTTGGTCTATAAAGATAAAACTTTTGCAAAAGCAATAGTTGATTATGATAGTGCTACATTAAACAAGATAAAGAAGCAGTCTGGCCACAAGAACGCTGTCAAGAGAGAGAATCTGGTTATACTATGATTAATTATCCTCAAATTATGTCACAACATTTTAAAAATAACAGCATTCCTTGCATTATATGGGGGAAGAACTACACGTTTTAACTGATCCAAAAGAAATAAAGAAAGGTTATTCATCATTGGATGAATTAGTTGCTGAATTAAATGCTTTAGCTCCTACTCTCTTATTTGTAAGTCAGGGTAATCCGCAAACAACAAGGGGAGGAACCGAAGTCTACCTTGGCGGTGTAGTTTCAGAACTTTCAAGGCTATTGCCTCGTGCAAGGATAATGTGTTTATACCAGGAATTTGATTTGGATGAGCCTGTTTCAGTTCAAAAAGGAGTAGAATATCATCCTGTCCATGCTGGAAAAGCTCCAAAGAGAATAGTCTCAGAGATAAATCCTTTAAACAACATTGCATTCTTAACAAAATTTATGAAACTTGTTGGCCAGGCAAATTTAGTGCATAACCAATCACCTTTTTATGTGCCAGTTATGGCAACAGCTATCATCTCTAGTTTACTCGGGAAGCCACAAGTAGTTACTCCTCATTCTGGAGGAGGCATGATTGATGCGTTATCATATCAAGGACGAATGAGATACCATATGTTTCGTTTCGCGTATAGCATAATTAATCCTTTATATGGTGTCTTATCTACAAATTCCACACGGATAACAAATGCATCAAGTGTCCATATCTCAAGTTATTGTCCGCAAGGCTTTGACATTGGTTTAGAAGAACATATTGATGAAGGCTTGCTGCACAAGTTAAGGTCTGATATCGGTGCAAGGGTTCCGATATTGCAAGCAGGATCTTTAAATCTAAATAAAAATCAATTAACAACTCTTAGAGCCCTGAACGAACTGATTAAAAATGGAAAAAAAGAGGCATGTGCGATTTTTGTCTATGGGTGGGAAGATAAAAAATATATGGCAGAATTGCAGGATTATATTGGTCAGCAGGGATTGGGAGATTATGTTCTTTTCTTCCACAAAGTTCCTCATCCTAGCATGAAAGCTGTTTATGCTGCAATAAGAGAAAGGAATGGAATTATGGTCTTGCCAAGCGGATATGAAGGTCTTCCTCTAGTCATGATGGAAGCCATGGGATTTGGTATTCCAGTAGTTACTACCGATAGAGATGGAAGAAGTGATGTGATAACAAATAACGTTAATGGGATATTATTAGAGGATCCGCTTGACTATATTTATCTATCAAAACTGTTAATGCATCTTACAGATACAAAGAATTCATCTGGTTACCAAGAATTGTCTGTAAATGCTTATAACAGGTCACGAGATTTTTCATTGGCTAGGCATGTGTCTAAATTAATTATATTATATTCATCACTGCTTGGCTTAAGGATTCCTAAATCAAGTTCAGGTCTTCCTTTTTTTAATGGTGTTTTAACGCCAGATGATCATTTGATGCCACGCTAATCAGCGCGTATATAGCAATAGCAGATTCATTAGCATCAACTATAGTCATGCATTATTCAAACAGCCTTTTATAGTTCAGAAAAATATTATTAGCGCATTCTTCGACAGTAAAACTTTTAAGTTCAGCGATTGTTTTTATACTCTGCGCAATAAATGCAGACTCATTTCTCTCTCCTTTTACAGGACCTAAATAAGGGGCATCTGTCTCTGTAAGCAGCTGGTTTATTCCAACTCTTTTCACAATTTCCTTAAAATGCATGTTATAGACAACGCTTGTTGGGATGGAAAAATGAAAACCGAGATCAGCAGCTCTTTTGACAAGCTTCATGTTTCCGGAAAAGCAGTGCATATCTACCTTCTTGCATCTGCTGGATTCAAGCATATCAATCACTTCTTTCTCTGCATCCCTTGAATGCACAATAAGGGGTTTTTTTATCTTCTCAGCCAGCTCAATTATTTTCTGAAATGTTTTCTTTTGTGACTCAAGCTTCCTTTTGACATGAAAATCATCCAATCCGACTTCTCCAATAGCAATAATATGGTCTTTCTGTTTTCTAATAAACTCCAACTCTTCATCAACATCAAACTTATTTCCGCGAAGTGGATACTCTCCTTCTTCAATCTCTTTATTTAATGCATCGATCGGATAGATACCAAGTGCAACTTTAATGATATCATACTTTTTAGCCATCTCTAAGCTTAGTCTGTTAGTCTCTGGATTGACTCCGTTCTGAATAATCACACGAACGCCTGCTTTCTTTGCTCTAGAAATAACTGCATCTAATTCATCCCCAAACCAACCATGATCCAGGTGCGCATGGACATCAACTAGCATTAGGTTACTATTCTCATCTTTATTCTTATTAGTCTCTGTCATGATTTTACTAGATTAAACTCTAACATATAAATTGTTTTCTATAGAATCATAAAAAATCAGATTAAAGAAATTAAAAATAAAAAAACAAAAAAAGCATCTATTGTCTACTTATCCGAACAATGCTCCTAATCCTGCAGCAGCAGCTTCGTCATTCTTTTTCTCTTCTTCAGGAGATTTCTCTTCTACTGCTTCTTCTGCCTTAGCATGTCCGCCTGCAGCTGCAACTGGTGCAGCAGCGACTACCTGAGCTTGTGATGCTTTCTCTATTGCCTGTTCTATGTTAACGCCTTGTAATGCAGCAATTAATGCTTTGACTCTAGCATCATCAGCTTTTACGCCTGCTGCTTCAAGTACTTTTTTAACATTAGCTTCATTTACTTCTTTTCCTGCTTTATGCAGTAACATTGCTCCGTATATGTATTCCATTGTTAATCCCTCCTAATATTACTAACTTTTTGTTAGCTTTTATTTAAATATTATCTTTTAAAACCAAAAATGGTGGCTTATATCAACTTTTCTGGCTTTATAATCATGAGTTATTTCTTGAGCTGTTTCTTTTTTCTTTCAAGCAGCTCATGAGCGCTTGGCACTTTCTTGTCTATATCCTTTAGTTTTCTTGCCTGCTTGACAAGCTCGCTTGCAGTTGGNNCTTAATGTGCCATGCTTCTTAAGATGATCATAAAGCTTTTCTGCTTCATCTAGATCATTTTCTTTCTTTATGTCATCAACAATCTTTTCTGCAATCGGTATTTTCTGGTATTTGTGATGCTCTTCCTTCTTACCTAAATTTACAAGTTCTGGCTTCTGGAAAGCTTCAACAATCTTATTGACTTCCTTGTCAGCATTATTTGATATTACTTCTTTCTTATCTTTAGCATAAACAGCTTCTTTATACTCTTGCTCAACTCTCTCGAGCTGCTTCTCTTCTTGAACCAGATGTTCTGCTAATCTTTCTATCTCTTTTGCTTCCTGCTCAAGCTCTTTTCTTTCTTCAGCAGGCGCTTGCTCAATTATCTTTTTTATCTCTTCTTTGTCTTTGGCAAGCTCTTGTTCAACTTTGTGAGCATCTTGCTTTAACTTTTCAACAACTGCTTCCTCTTTTTCGCCAATGACTTCAACATTGCCTTCTTTCTTATCTTCAATCTCTGTTATCTGAGGAACAGTTTGTTGTGATTGTAAATTATCTGAAACTAGTTTTTTTTTTGGTCCTCGGCTGAGGATGAAGAGTTTTTTTCAGACACTTCAATCTTCGCTGCGTTTTTCAGCGAAAGCATCTCTCTTTCTGCTTTAGTTACTAGATCACCTATGATAGCATCTGCCATAATTGTCTGTGATAATCCAAGTGCTTTTGCATCTCTGAATGCTTTGATAATCAATGGCTCCATTGTTGCTTTTGTAGCATATCCTATTTCCATCGCTAAGAAGAATGCAGTTCTGCTTGCATTCTCTAGGTTGCTTAAATAAACTGCATCATCAACAGTTAGCACATCTTTAGTGAATATTATGCCTGATTCATATGCAGCAATTAAGTCTAGTCCAATTTCCATTGGCTCGATTCCTAATCTTGTCAATATTTCGGCTGCTTTTTGTGAGATTTCCTTTCCAGCTTTTACGACAACAGCATCTTGCTTGATAGCGATCTTTCCGCCTTCTACGCCAGTCTTGATTCCGAGTGCTGCAAGTTCACCAATGACTGGACCTGGTGCAAATGGTGTTGCTCCAGCTGGAACGATTAAATCATTAGGTGCTATCTGTCCGCCTTTTGCAGGTGCTTTTGATTTATTCTGCTGCAATATCTTGTTAAGCTTGAATGGATTATCTTTTGTAAATAGTAATGCTGGCATGCCTGGGAGATATGCTTCTAATTTCTCTAATCCTGGCTTGCTTGCTTTTGCATTATCAATCGCTATCTTTATCAATCTTCTTTTAGTCATCCTGATGATTACATTCTCTCTCAGAATTGCGCGCATTTTTTGCAATTGAGGAGCAGGCATGTTCTGCATATTGACAGCTGCTACAATAGGATACTGTTTAAGGAGAGCTGTAAATTCTTGTACAACTTTCTTCTTGTTCTCTGATACGTGTGCTTTTTTTTCTGCCATGTTAGTATCGAAATATGATGATTATTTTGTTACTTCTTTTTTTTGCCTTTCTTTACTACTTCTTCTGTCTTCTCTTCTTTCTTGTAAACTTCTCCACTCTCTGTGATCCTGAAAGCTTTGCCCATAGTTAATTTCAAGTAAATGTTCTTGATATTGTTATGGCCTTGTGGCAATGAATGCTCTAATGTATTGTAAACTGTGGTAATATTATCAGCAATCTCATCATCTTTCATGTCTTCGCTTCCGACAGGCACTTGAACAACAGGTTGAGCCTTAGCTACTAATCTGACGACATTATGCAGCCTTTCGCTTAAAACTGTTAAGTTAGCGTTTGGCGGTACGACACATCCTGCTTTAGGGTTTGGCATCTTAGCTCTTGGTCCTAAAACTCTACCAAAATTTGCTGCTACCTGTGTCATGATATTAGCTTGCGCAACAAAGAAATCATATTCTTCAGCCAGTTTCTTGACTGCTTTCTTGTCTTTTGCAAATTTAGAGAAATCATCAGCTATGATCGTATGTTCAAATACCTTTTTGCTCTGGTCAGAAAGTTCTGCTCCAACAAAGCCGCATATCTTTGGAGTTTTTCCTTTGCTGTAATGCAGTGTTGCAAATAAGTCTACTTGGTTTTCAGTTTTCTTTAAGTCAAGATCTTTTAAGTTAAGAATTAAGTCAAATGTCTGCTTGAACTTTCTTTTAGTAGATTGTTCCTTGATAAGCTTTACTGTATTTGTTGCTAATATTTTGTCCATTTTCTGCCTCCCTACTATCAAGCATTATACAATGATGCAGATTATTTCTAAGCTGCTCATGTAAGCCGATAGTTTACGGGTAACCTTTTGCTCCGCAAAAGTTTAATCAAACCATCGTAATATCTCACTTCGTTCGATATTACAACTCTTTTGAGTTAGTTATAGAACCAAGAAATCGCCAGTTGTTTATAAATATTGTTGTTTTGCGAAAAGTTTATTCTACAGCTCTCTTAATCTTGCTTACATTATCCTTCAGCAACATCTTCACTTCCTCTTCTTTTAATTCCCTATACTGGCCAACCATCAAATCCCCTAACACCAATCCATTGACAGCAACCCTTTCCAACATTACTATATTATACCCTAAATTCTTAAATATTCTACGGATGATCCTCTTTTTGCCTTCATGGATTGTCAGCTCAATCACATTCTTCTCAATAACATCAATTTTTGCAGGCATTGATGTAAAATCCTCAAACTTGATACCTTTAGATAACATAAAAATATCTTTGTCCTTTACAGCCTCAATCGTTGTAACCACATAGGTCTTTTCAACATTATATCTTGGGTGCATTATCCTGTTTGCAAACTCTCCATCATTTGTAAGCAAAAGTAACCCAGAAGTATTATAATCTAATCTGCCTACAGGAATGACTCTCTCCTTTAGATTGATATAATCAAATATGGTCTTAAAATTTGTAGGTATCTTAGGATTAGGCAGGGTTGTCAGGCATCCTACTGGTTTATTGAACATCAGATAGATCTTTTTGCCAGACTTTATCTTTCTGCCTTCTACCTCAATGGTGTCTTTAGAAACATCTGCCTTATCCCCTAGTTTTATGGATTTGCCATTTACCTTGACCTTGCCTTGAGCAATAAGCTCTTCAGCCTTCCTTCTGCTTGTTACACCGCAATTAGCTATTATCTTTTGTACACGTTCTAACATCTTTACCTCATAATCACTATTTTCTGCAAAGCCAAAGTCATGGCGTAAGCAGCCAATTTTGCGAACATAATTATACAATCCTGCGAGACCTGAGCGATGTTCCAGGGAGCGAAGGTCAATAAATTTAACCTGCTAATGTTCGCAGGCTGCTGGCGAGTGAAGAGCAGATTTCCATACGCAAGTTTTTGAAAATCGGTCTTAATTATTAGGAGCGATTTTTAAAATAGGAAATTTGCTTTTCGAGCCAAGCCATGACTTTGGCTTTCTTCAGTTTAAATATTTCAATACATTTTCTGGAACAATCCGATGAATAGTTCCTTAGGAACCTTTAACCCAAGCTCAACAAGATCTTTGGCAATCTTATACCCAACTTCCTGCTCTTCGCCAGCATAATTGAGCCGTAATAACTTCCTTAATTTAAATGTATTCAGCAACCCATCATTAAATCCAAACGTAACATCTGCTTTGCTATCATTAGTCACAGCAATAAGCTTTTCATTAAACCTACAGACCTCATTCTTCCATAGCTGAATATTCTTTTCATCTTGCTTAAACCCATGGTTGTTAAGCTCCCATCTGACTATGTCAAGCAATATCTTTTTTGAATCTACAACTGCAAGATAATGCTCTAACTCATCACTCACAAACTCAATAAAACTAGTAAGCTCATGTTCCTCATTCTCAAACTTCTTCCTCTCAAACTTATATACTTTGCCCAGATACTTTTTGACTTTCTGTCTTACTTTATTTTCTTGCCAGGAGTTCTCAACGATATAGGCATATTCGATACCCTTTATTTTCTTGATCCTAATGAATGCCATAACAGTTAGGCACTATACAAACTATATATATTTTGCTGTTTTAGGNNTGGCTTACCAAAGGGTGCTTGATGCTATAGCTTGCAACCTTGACATGCTCATCATTCCAAAGCTCTTTTTTCAGCACATTGCAGAAAGTATGGTCTTCGCCAGCAACTTCTACAACCAATGAATTTTTCTTTTGTTCGATTACTTTTAGTTCCATTATGACCACCTAAACTTAGTTTTTTATAGCTGTCTTTTTATAATTATTTTTTATATCTCAGCTGTTTTTTGTTTGATGCTTAAAAAATTTGTGATAATTTTCTTAAAATTTCAGCATTTAATTTTACCACATCAAGATTTTATTTCTATCCTTAAGAAATTCTACCTGCTTTATAAATCTTTCTACTAAAATTTTATCGACGGCAAATCTCATTCCCAATCATATTCCCGCTGGGAATATGCTGAGACTATAATCATCAAGCTATCTTTTCAAATCTGAGCCATGTAACTTCAACATTATAATTTTTCTTGACATGATATATTCTTGTCTGCTTAAGGGGAAACAAAAACTTTTTCTCGTCGGTAATTTTGAATTTATTTGCAGCAGAAAACTTTTCTAAGAAATTTCTCGTCGAGGATTTATGTATCGAATACACTGCATTCGCACAACTAAATGCCTTCTCCAAAAAAATTTTATCAGCATGTTTTTCCTTTGTTCCAAATGGTGGATTCTGTAAAACTACATCTGCTTTCTGGTCAAAACTTTCCACATTTTTGCAGATAAACTCACTTTTCCCAAATTTAAGCACTGTTCCGTATTCTTTCTTTATTTTTTCATGGTTTTTTTTGCAGATTTCCATGGAACTCTCACTTATATCCACAAAATACACTTTAGAGGCTCCTAACAGTAAAGCGCCTAGACCAAGCATCCCTGTCCCAGAGCCTAGATCAGCAACACACTTGCCTTTAAGCTCATTATTCATATAAACTCCCCATAATAGGTCTGCAGCCCTCTCGCTAGGTAACTCATACTGCTCTAAGCCAATATTTTGCTTCTCATTATTAGCCAACTTAGATAAGATTATTGCCAGCTTTGATTTTGTTAGGTCCATGGAACACTCACTTTTACTCATAAAACTGCTTTAAAACCCTTATAAACTTATTATATAAAAAGTATTCACTCACTTCATATCTCCTCTATTTACGTCTCATAACAAGTAATAAGGGCCGATATTACATGATGGTGCATTTAGGTCGTATCTGTGCCTCTAAATAAGGCAGTATCATATACCTGCTTATATTCTTTTTGCTCTACAGAGACTATATTTGGCTATAAATATCATTCTATTAGCATACTATTACTAAAACATCTACATTTCTAATACTCACTTATATTTTTAAACTGTCTATAAACCACTTCTAACTAATTTATATTGGTTGGTGCCATATTTGTTATTTTTCAGCTTCTCACTCTATCTATTACCATTTTAGGGCATCTTCTTTCATTTTCTTTTGTCTATTACCTATATTATTTCTCTCTTTTTTGGTCTTTTTAACTCCTTTTGATTTATTTTTATCTGTTTTAACTACTCACTTTTACTCCTAAAATGGCTTTAAACACATTTTAAATCTATTTTATCAATTACTATCTGATTTCTATCTCTTTCTGTATTTCTCACTTTTATCCTACAAATAAAGCAACTTCTTCTACTCAAACAGACCTAACTGTCTATACTCACCTTATAATCTATTTTTAGCCATTCTACCTCTCACTTTGCAATTTTCAAACAACCTCTCATTTGTTCTAATTGTCTAAATACTCATTTAAACTACTTTATGGCTCTTTTAAATCATCTTCTCCTTATTTTAGGTTAAACCTCATTAAACTACTCTATTTCCACTCTCTTTTATCATTTTATAACTTCTCTTTATTCTTTTATAATCTTTTTTTATAAATTTCAGGCATGATCCTATCTTTTTTATTTTATTTTTTATTCTTTTTCTCCTTCATTTTTTCGCGATATTTTTTTAATTCTGCGGTTATTTTTCAAAAATTCTCTCATTCCCGTCATATTCCTAAGACATTCCCAGTACCATCCCAAGACCTTCCCACTAAAAATATTTAACCCCTTTTTATAGCTAATATTCTCGAGTATAAAAGCTTTTTCATTCCCGTCATATTCCCAAGATAGTCCCAATATATTCCCAGGACCATCCCAAAAACCAAAATGTTTTTATATCAGCTCTGCTTACTTGTCTTAAAATGTGGTTTTTTACAAAAAAACAGGAAGAAGAAACGCCAAAAAAAATTATGCAGCTGCATGGGCTATTGCAGAGCTCATTTCAGAATGTCAAGCGCGATACTTTAAATATTTCGCACTGGCTGAAATTTATGTATCAAAAAAGCCAGCATCATGATCAGCAGCTGCAGCATCTGGCATCACAGATCTCAGCTTTGCAAAACACAAGTTTACAGCATCCAAAATTTGACAAGGATTTTCTCAAATATGAGCTTTACCAGGAGCTTAGGCATGATTTAAGGCCCCTAATTTCTCAAGAAGTGAGTCTTAGCTTAACTGAATTCAAGGATAAAAATGATAAGTTAGTGAAGCAGCTTGTGAGAGAATCAATTGATGAATATTATCTGTACCATGACATAAATTTTAAGCTTAATACTCTACAATCCCAGATAAATGAGATAAAAAATACTTCTATTGCTTCTCAGCAGCCTTCTTCTGTTTTACAGGAAAAAATCCAGGTAATTGAACACCAGAAATCTAATATAAGGGCTAATTTACGCGAAAAACTCTTAAAAAAGATCACAAAAAACTCAAAAGATTATTTAAAGAACATGTTAGTCTCAATGATTCACAAATATGAGAAGATTTCTGCGCATCAACTAAGAGAAATGGTGGTTGAGGAACAGGGTTTATGCTCTAAAAGCTCATTTTATCGCATTTTAGAAGAGCTTGAGGAGCTTTCAGACATCAGCACAGTATGGGAAGGCAAGGAGAAAACCTATTTAGTTAAGATAAAAGCTACTTCCCAAAAACATTAGTTCTCGTCGATAAACCTCCTTAGAAAAGAAACCTTTATATACCAGTGCCTGCTACAAATTACTATACTAATATCATATCTTGGGGGATTTTTATCTGGATTTTGGATTATTATCTACCAGATGTATTAATCTAATTTTATAAACGGGGGTGGATTTAGATGACAGATTTAGCTATGCAAAAGGATAGATTTAATGCTTCTGGTCAAAATCAGGGCATAAATATGGTTCAAAATCTTGTTCTTGAGATAAATAATGAATTAAATGAGCATTTAGAAGTAATCAATGAAAATACTTCTGAAATACAAGCTAATTATGAATATACTGCTCAATTGGACTCTAAAATAGCCAAGTTAAACGAAAGGCTTGATAATATACAGCTCTTTTTGAGAGGATTAGCTAAGGCAGATGACCTCATAAAAGAGGCAAAAAGTGAGAGTTCCTATCAAATTCAGCCTTTAACATCAAAAGAAAAGCGATTATTTTTAGTGCTTTATACAAATCCAACCAAAGCTTTTTCGTATAAAGATTTGGTTGAAAAGCTTGGGTTGCCTGAAAACTTAGTTACTGAGTACATCTCTAGCATGATTGAAAAAGGTGTTCCATTGATCAAGACATACTTAAATGGAAAATCTTATTACAGCGTTGATAAACAATTTCGTGATCATCAGACAAAAACCAATATTCTACAAATTACACAAAGAGTACTTATTGCTTAATACTTTTAATCTTTTATTATACCTTTAGTTACTCAGTTTTGCCTAGATTTAACTGTTATTACTTAAAACTTATATACTAAAACGTGTTTAAGGGACTATCTCAATATTAATTATATTTACTACTTTGATACACTTCAATCTTAAATAAATCATTACAAGCAATACCTGCGTCTAATATATCTAAGACGCACTTTATACTAAAATAGTGATAAACCTCTTTAAAACTTATTATATTCTAGTTAAATTCCTTCTACTAATTTAGTTAACTTCTTGCTAGAATAAATCCCAATGATCATTATCTAGTGTGCCTAATGTATATACTAATCCTGTAAAACATAATATTAACTAATACTTTTAATCTTTTATTAAATCTTTTATTATCCCTAAAAAATAAAAATTTCGATTAAAAACTAAAATATTTATTCTAAAAATTATAATTCTACTACTATTATTGTTTATATTGAAAATAAATCCCTAATAAAAATACAAAAAAACAAATAATTTAATTCACTAAAAACCTAGAAAATACTTTCAAAAATTAATAAGAAAATAATTAATAATGCAACTTTACATTTATTTTCTTAAGCCATCATATCCAATGGACTTATAACCTTCCTCAACTGCTCATTGCTTACTTTTGTATATCTTTCAGTTGTTGAGAGATTGCTATGCCCTAAAAGCTCTTGAATTATCCTGATATCAGTTCCTGCTTCTAATAAATGTGTTGCAAAACTGCTTCTTAATGCATGGCAATAGATTCTTTTCTTGATTCCTGCTTTCTCTTGTGCGTCTTTAAGTATCTGCTGCGCTTGTCTTATGCTTATATGCCTGTCTTTTATAGCAAATACAAATTCACTATCTTTCCAAGTACTATCTTTTTCATTGTTATATCTTCCATTGCTTTCTCTATCTGCTAAATATATCTTTAGCTGCTCAATCAGCTTCTCAGAGAGTATAATATGTCTGTCTTTCCTTCCTTTTCCATCTCTTATTATTCCCATCTTTTGCTCAAAATCCAGGTCATTGACTTTTACTTTAACTGCTTCACTAACTCTTAATCCTGCGCTGTACATAAACTCTATCAGCAGCTTATGCTTAACATTTTCTGCTGCATCTATCAGGTGCTTTAGCTCATCCTGTGACAGTACAGTAGGCAGTTTTTTCTCCTGCTTTAAAGCTTTAAGGCCGTTTATTATGTCATGCTTGATTATCTCATTGAAAAAGAACTTTAATGAAGAAACAAGCAGATTGACAGAGCTTGCCTTGTAATTCTTATCACTCAGTAAATGTGCCATGTACTTCTTAACATCATCTTGAGTTGCTCTCTTTGGATCAATTTTGCTGAACTCAAGAAACTTCTTTGTCTGGTAGCAATAATTGCCTATAGTCCTCTCTGTAAATCCTCTCAACTTCAATTCAATTGCAAGCTTATCAAGATATTCTTCTGCGTACATATAATACTTAATATTCTTGCGCTATTTAAGCCTATTCCCTATACTTTATATATTTATAGACGACAAAATCAGTTAGGACTAAGGCAATAAACTTAAAATACTGCTATTTTCCTAGTGCCTAAACTAAAAATACCATAACTTTAGCAAGAATATATTGCACAGCAGCTGCCTCCACAAGTAATTCTCACATCACAAACGGATAAATAATTAGCCAGATAAAGTTGCCTACCAGAAAGAAATATCCCACATAGATCAGTGTCGAAGCGTTTTTTAACAATGGCACAATAAATTGTGATACATAAGATAAATTAAAATTAAAGAATAATCCAAAGAATCCAACTACTATCGCCAAATCAACTAAGCTATGCAATATTGAGAGCAAAATAAAAAACGGATGCCTGCTCAAATCATGCACCTCATGTCCGATATCCATCAGAATAATTGGCACATAAAGCACTAATGCTCCGATAAGGATCTCTTTGTTAAATGGTATCTTGATATTGCCAGGCAATGATCCAGCTAATCCAAGCACTAATGCACCAACAATCATTCCCCACAATGCATCTTCGCTGTCAAAAAAAAGCTTAATCATGTTTCCACCACTCTTTTGAGCAGATTATTATTAATCTCTCTTTTATCTTTATCCTCTGTTTCTTATCATCCCATATAGCTTAGATTTTTCATATCCTTTAATTTTTCAGCTTCCTGACCTTTCTGCATTATGCCTTTAAGCTTATCCTCAAACTTCTCAGCTTGTTCTAATAATGGCTTATAATCAACCTTTAATCCCAAATATTTATCCAGCACTTCAATGACTTTAGCTGCTGCCTTAGAATCTGGCAGGTTGCTGTGTGATTCTGCGAAAATGCATGAATTCAAAAATCTATCACCTCTAACTAGTATGCATCCACTCACGCCCATTATGATTCCTTCTTTAAGATCTTCACAACCTGCTTTCTTTAGGCTTTGTTTGGCTTTTTCTGTCGAGGCATAATAATATGTTTTTGGCTCATCTGTTGGCTGCAAGCTTCCTACTCCTTCAAGGCAGATGATCTCTTTTGCATTAAGCTGCTGAGAGATCTGGATAACTGCTTCTGCAATCTTCCATTCAAATCCTTTGATTGCAGTTATTCCATGCACTATAACTATATTGTAATTCTTGTTATAGAATATTCCCAATGGCTCAACCAATTTTCCTTCATGCACAGCCACCATAGGTTGAAGCTCATCAATCCAGATTTTGCCGATAAACTCTGTCTTCAGATGATCTAATAAGAATTCAGTTGCAATTGTGCCTACTAATCCAAATCCAGGAAATCCATTTATTATGATTGGGTTCTTTGGCTTCTTGAACAGCTTTATTTCCATATTGACCTCTTTTTTGAAACTCTAATCTTCTAATTTATCAATCTGATAAGTAAAGAATATTTTATTGTTTATAATACTTTTGCTTCTCAAATTTTTCTTGGTTACAATCGTATACAACTTATGGGTACATCTGTAGCTGCATTAAGGTTACATCTGTAACTCCAAAATATAGGGAATCAGATAGCAACTTACAGTTCCATTGCAAACATCGCTATCATTAGGAATATTCCTTGCACTAAGAAAATCACATAATAGAATGTGTCTTTGATGAACTTCAGCTCAAAAAAATCTGGACCTATGTTGAATTTGTGCAATACTTGCAAGATGCCTACTGCCATCACTATTACAGCAATCAGGAAGCTCATCCAGCCTATAGAATTTGAATTTGTTATCTCTATTACACTATTTACCATCAGATAAAACCCAGCTACTGCAAGAATGTATGCAGCTATCTGCACAGGAAACCAGCTTAATGAAAACCACGGTGGCATGCTTGATGGGGCAACTTTAGCTAATAATGGCAACGCTCCTAAAACAGCCAATGCAAAGCCAATAAATCCGCTTACAAAATCTTTTGTTTCCATCATGGTTATCTGGCCTCTTTTTTAATATGGTAATTACAAAATATTCTAAAAAAATTACAACTCACTTGACAATTGGTTTATTGCAATGTTGACATCTCCTAACGAGCTCCTGAATGATTCTAATATGGCTTTTTTAACCTTCATATCTTCCTCTGCAACCAATCTTGGTATCTCAAAGCCTTCAGCTAATACTATGTCATCATGCTCCTGGTCATTAAGTATCCTTACTATCTTTGTTACTAATAATCCAGAATTTGTTAACAGCAGCAAGGCATTAACAAGAGCATCCACTAATAGCTTAATCAGCCTGTCTTCATCTTTTTTTACGCTTGTTATCTCATCATTAAGCCATTTTTTTAATGCTTCCTTATCATCATAGCCTTTCACCTTTTTCACAAACTGCTCTGGCTGATTAAAGAACTTTACCAACTGACCATGCCTATTTTCAATATCTATTTCAAAGCCTCTTGCTCTTGTTAAATCTTTTCTCAAGCCACGAGCTTCCCATCTTAATCTAAAATAAGTAAGCAGGTAGCTGTCAAAGAACATCTTATTTTTAACAAAAAATGCAGCATCAAACTTGCCATGGCAGGCATTGTAGACTCCATTTACTAATTTTCTTGCCCTTTCCAAAAGCTCTCTAAGGTGTTTTTTTGTGACTGTGTTATCAAATTCAAATTTTTCAGCTTCCATGCGCCTGAACTGTTTTTTTAAGTTATCAACAGTTGCAGGATCTTTTTTTTCATTTAATGCCTGTCTCAAAGCCCTTAGTATCTCGTCATCATCCTTGTCTACCTTATGTATAAAGCCCACTATTCTTTTCACGCAGATAAAATCATTGATGAACAGTCTTTTTGCTTTTATTAAGCCTTCTCCAGCTTCCTCATTTTCTTTCTTCAACAGCTTGGATTCTTCCTCGACATTATGCCTTTTAGCCCATTTCTTTAGATTTTTGTCATCAACTTCCATCTTATGCTCTGCGGCATTGAGGACTTTGCCTTCATTCCTCATCTCCATATAAAGCATAATGCTTGAAAGGGTAGTGACTTCTGAACTTTTAAATAGAACTCCGGTATTTGTTACTCCCATCATCAACACCTCTTAGTTATTATTATCTCATCTAATTTACTTATCTTCCCTCTTTTTTATTTACTAAATATTCTGGGTATATAAAACTTTTGATTTGTTATTTTGCAATGGTAAGATTATTGTATTGCCTCTAAGCCGAACTTTTTCTTAAGCGTATCTTCTAAACTAACCTTACTTCTTGTCAGGCGCCATTTTCCGTAATCTGTTTTCTTAGTTAAAATCTCTACTATCTGATTATATAATTCTACAGCTTCTTTCCTTTCTTTTTCATCAAGCTTTGAATGTAAAACTAAATTTCTGGAGTCTTTTAAGTCTTTTCTAAGGTCACTATATTCCTCATCATTAAAAAATTTAGAAGGTGAAATTGTTGCCTCTTTCATACCTTCTGCAACTTTTACAACTTCTGCAAGATCTTTCTTCAATTTCTCAAGGAAAGGTCTTACTGCCTTTTCAGCTCTATGTTTTGATTTTCCTTCCAATGCTGCTAAATATGGTTTTACTCTTTCAACTATTGCATTTGTTCTTGTATCTACTATACTATTATTTAGGGGAATAGCTGCTACTGTAGTAGTGGCAGGCACCGTTTCTATAACAATAACTCTCGCTTTTATTTTCTCATTTAATACTGTTATAGCAAGTACAGGAGGCGTTCTTCTTTTACCCTCATCAATAACCTGTTTTAAAAATGTTGCATTAGCACATTCAACAAATAATTGCTTATATTTAGCCTGTAATGCAGAATCAGTTATGATAGTAGCATTTTGTTGCTCGTATTCTTCCACTTCCTTCTTTATCTCAGTGTCAATGATTTCTTTTATCTTATCCAATGCCTCTTCTTCATTCTTTATTTTTTCCTCATCGTCAATCACTTTCTTTGCATCTATTTTTACATTACTGAGCCTATTCTTTTGTTCATCAAGATTACTTTTCTTATCTTCTGTTAGCTTTTTAACATCACTAAATTTAACCCATTCATTGAATTCATAAGTTTCAATTGGGAAGTTTTGCCCAACTTTGTAGAAACTGAAAAGGCATATTTTTTTAACAAGTTCTGAATCAGATTTTAGTTCAAATCTAAATCCTCCTCCTCCTGTCATGGGCATTGGGTTAAAGTTATCAAATATCCATTTCTTTAATCTCACTGTATTAAAATCTTTAATTAAGTCTTTTAATAATTCTGCTTGAGTATTCTGCACAAACTTAGCAAAATAATATTTCTGGTTGTTTTCATCAACTATTGTTAATTTGAATCCAGTATCATGTGGCTGCACAGTCATCTTATCTATTTTAAATGCTTTATCCACGCTCTGTTTTTCCTTATTTAATACATCAGCAGTGTCCTCTTCAATAAGCTTGGCTAACTCATAAATTGAACCATAGCCTTGTTTTATTAAATGTACTATCGCAAGAATCTCATACCTTAATTCTGCAACTGTACCTGTATTAATGGTTTCTATCTGTGTTATCCTATCTTTATTAGGATGTTTTGCTAATGCATCTTTATGTCTGGCAAAAAATGCTTTTAATCTAGTTTCATCTAATTCATCTTGCTTCACTTCATCAAGTTCAGCTTCTTCCAATGCTTTGAATTTTGTCTGGATTTTTTTAAGGGTATTATTTATCTCTTGATTTACATCTATCAAATTATGTGCTTTATTATCTTTGCATATAGTTCCTTTATACACTATATCCTTTAATAGCGATACGTTTTCTTCCTTAAAAGCTACATCATTTTTCTGTACAAGTTCTTCCTTGATCTCAAATAATGCTTCTAATTCATCTTCGTATTTTTTAACGCCTTTTGCAGCTTCGCTTGCCATATCAGATGCTGGGTTTTCTTTTCTTTTGATGCCAAGTAATTTGCCAGTGCGTCTTTTATTCAAATATCCTAAGATAGGTAATACGATAACTGCAATTATTAACCATACCCACCAAGGAACTTTAGACACTGTGTGAGATATAGCGCCAACTGTTCCTTTTGCAGTTAAATCTCTCCTATCTCTGACTTTATTTTCATCAATAAACTTAGGTATTGGCGCAAAATCAGTATGCGAGCCTAAAAATGCAATCAGCTCATCCTGCAACTTAGAATCCTGTCTTACTGACTCATCCACTAAATTAGTATCTTCCATTATTTTGACTAAATGCCTGTATTCTTCAAGCTGAGTCTCTTTATTCTCATTTGCAGCTACTTTCCCTAGCAAATCCTTCAAATCATTTGCCGTAAAAACACCAGCACTAACTATGCCAAGAGAGCTAATCAATAATATGCTTATAACTACAAAAAACATTCCAATCTTTAGCTTTTTTTTATTGTTCATTTTATTTGTTCAATAACTCCTGGAATTGTTGTGCAGATTGCCTTCTCTCAATCACAAATTTGTTATACAGCTCTGTTACATATTCTTTAGTGAAATTTTTGTATTCAAACCAATTATTATCTAGCTTAATGTATTTTGTATTCGCATCTCCTTTGTCTACTGCATCTGTAGCATCTGCACTAGTACGTGTAACAAATCTTATCTCTTTATTTACTAGTCCAATTCTGTCAAANNCAGAAACCTTGTTTTTATCAACAGCTACACTTTCTAGAGTAGTAGTATCAGTTCCAGTAACAAGAGCCTTATTATCATTGCCTTCCTTTATCTCCCATTTAAAATCCTTAAAATCAACAATATTACTGCCTTCATAACCGACTGCAGTCACATAAACAGCAGAACTTATAGGGAATACATCTGCAGCATTTATCTTTGTATCACTGCTGCTGTCATCTGCAGATTTAGCCTCTACTCTTATTTCCGTGATTCTTCTTGCTTCTGCTGCAGTTAAAAGACCTTTCTTGCTCTCAATTAATGCCAGCAATCTTTCTGCTTCTGCTTTTTTGGCAGTTACATCTGATTCTAGTGTTATCCAAGCACCGCCAGTAGGAGCTCTACTACTAAATGCTGTTAAAATCTTATCATAAGTATTTTTAGCATCATCTAACAATTTCTTATCTTCTTCAAGGTTTGCTTGTGTATCTTGTCTCTTATTACTGCCTTCTAAATGGCTTTTAGCAAGCTCTAACTTTGCATTAGCTTCACTATATGCTTTTGTCAAATCACTTCCTGATGTACTACCTACCTTTAAATCAACCGCTGTAAATTGCTTATCCGAAATCGGCTCAACTTTAATATTGATTTGAGATGTTTCTAAATTAACCTGAACAGTGTAAGTGGCTGCGTCATTAGATGTAAACTTGTATTTGTTTACGTTTCCAGTTGGAACTCCTGTAGGCAATCCGCTTTTTCCAGTAGCAGTTATTGTCCAACTAAATTTCTTTATTTTGCTTAAAACCTCATTACTCAATTCTTCTCCGCCTTTTTTAACAACCTTAAACTCAACTTCTTCATTTATTCTTGGTCTTTCAGGAGTTATCACAAGCTCTAACAGAGGCAATGCTCTTCCTTCTGCAACATCTTTTTTATTCTTTATCTCGGTTATTTTAGTTGGAAGTGTCGTCTTTGCTTCTTTTATGAACCAGTCTAATGTATTTTGAGTAGTATCTGGTGATTCAACTATGCCTAACTCAGTCAANNTCAGTAACTATTACCTTTTGCCTGACATTAGTAACTTTTTTACTCTCTAAATCAAAAGACACTTCAACTAAATAATCTCCATTAACAGTAGGCTTCCATCTGAGTTTTGCGCTTGTAGTATCTATTCCAGGTACAACAGTTCCACCTCTGCTAACTTTCCAGATAAAGCCAGTTGCTCCAGTAACTTCACTGCCATCATCCTTCAATACAGAAAATTCAGCCTGTTGTCCCACTAATATTCTATCTTGCGTCTTTATCTTATAATCTCTGTTTGGAACAATTCTTTCAAGCTCACCAAACTTCCAATCTTTTGTCAAAACTTTAGTCTCTTCATTTGAAGCAGGGTCTTTGTAGAATAATTCTAATGTTATCTGCTTTATATCTGGTGTGATTGAATTTGCAGCATTATACTTGAAATCTATTCCTTTTTCTTCACTTATCACTGGACCATCTAATGTCATCTTTCTGACAGTATATTTCTTTACTAACGCAGTTATTATTGCATCAACATCAGCTTGTGCAGTAAATCCGGCAAGTGGTGCAGTAGTTGTTACACCTATTGGTTTTTTTACTTCAATCTTACCGCCTGCCCATCCAGCCGGAATATTTGCAGAATCAGGAACAAATGTAATTGCATTTGCTAATGTAATTATATTGCCGACATTTTTTTGCACTAAATTATCGTCTATCTCTTTTTTTAATGCATCTGCTTTTTGTAGTAAGCCAGCTATAGTAGCTGCTGGAGTAACCAAAGTATTATCCACTTGTGCCAGATATTTGTCTTTTCTAACATGGTTAGCTAAATCTGTATTTATTTTAGTTTTTAATTCAGTTATTTTTTGATAGACAGGATTTAATGTATTCAAAGCATTTTGCTTATCTCTTTTTTTATAATAACTCTTTGCAAGTTCAAATGTTCTTGTAGCTTCATCAATTCCAGAAATTATCTCCTGCTCTTTTGCAGTTATCTGCTCAGGAGAGCCATCAATCACTTCAAATGTCCAAGTTATTGGAGTAGTAAATAAATTATAATCTGCTTCATCAAACCAAGCATATGAGTCATAATGATGCTTCAATTGTAATGTAACATTATATTTGCCAAATTTATCTGGAGTAAAACTCATTCTATTTTTATCAATTTTTATTTCTGCAGGAGACGCAACTCCAGAAGTGGCTGTATATACTATTTCCCAATTCCATCTTATATTTTCATTATATCTGTTTATTTCATTGGGAATAACAATCTCTTTTAGATTATATGGAGTTGCGGCAGTGCCTGTTTCTGTCATTACATTAAGTTTTTTTAAAACGACATTTAATTCTATCGCTTTATCTTTTGGAACATCTATTTTTTGATCATTTGAAAGAGTATA
Source organism: Candidatus Woesearchaeota archaeon (assembly GCA_013331615.1). GTDB lineage: Archaea > Nanobdellota > Nanobdellia > Woesearchaeales > UBA10200 > UBA10200 > UBA10200 sp10200u. Next base: position 54,648 of record DUGA01000011.1, read on the forward strand.
ATCGGATGTAACAGCGAAAATATGTCCTTTAGTAAGCGATATTCTTGAATTATAATTATCTGATTTTATCTGTCCCTTTGTAAATATAGGGATTATAACATTACTGCCTATCTTTAATTTGTATGTTTTATCAGCAGCCATAGTATATGTTAATTCTACTTTATATGTTGTTGCATCTATTTTGTTAGTAGATATAGCTGTAGGATCATAAGAATTAGTTCCTTCTAACACTTTGTAATTTCCTATAATAGATACATCAAATCCTGTACCAAACTCAGCCAGCAATTCTTCAGGCAAAATCACTTCAATTTTGTCAGCACCTACTCTATTTGCAGTTATCTGCCTTTCAACTTTCTTTTTAACATAATCTTTTGCGCAAGTAAAGCTTGAATCAGTGCTTGTTCCTGCAGGTATATTACAGCTTGCAGGTGTCGTCACATATCCAGGCAATGTGCCAAACCTTACTTCATAATTATCCCTAAGCAGATCATTATACGAAACTGCTGCTTTTTGCTCGCTCTTTACGACAACACCATCACTCTTTCTCACAACGCTTACCAAAGGCAAGTTTGTATCAGTTGCAATAAAGTTCTGCCCATCTTTAGTTACAGTTATCACCAAACTTATCTTGCTTCTCTGCTCACCAAACTGCGAATAATAATGCTCAACTGTCCCTGGCTCTTTTGCTTCTAATTCGCGGGCTTTTCTCTCCATAGAATTATACACATCAAATCCACTAATTGTGCGGCCTGTCCATGGATCCCTGAATGAGACGCTTGAATAAAACTCAGTTTTAGAACCTAATCTTGCTTTCACTTTTTCAACTGCCTTTTCAAACTCAAACCTGTTTCTCACTATAAAGAACTCATCGATAGAGCCGTCAGCATATTTCAGCACAGCTCTTTCATCTATGGATTTTCCAAATGCAACATAAGCTCTAAATGCAAGTTCTCTATCTTGGGCTTCATCAGCAACCGCAATATTAGCAAAAGCTAACACTATCAAAAAACCGATTGCAATCTTTAGTATATTGTTTGCTTTCATTTTTTATAAGTCATCTGGTGAATTTGAAGGTCTTGATCTTTGAGTGTTTGGTGTAGTGCTAGGTGTTGTTTGCGAAGGAGCTTTGTTTGGATCTAATACATCCTCAAGATTAGTTGGCAGATCTGATGGTTGCTTAGGAACTTGTGGAACAGGTACATCAGTTTTAGCTGGTTCATTAGGTGCATCTGCTGGTTTAGGTGTTACAGGTTCAGGTACTGGTTTTGGAATTGTTGGTTCTGCAGGAGCATCTGCAGGTTTTTCTTTAGCTTTCTTCTTCTCAGCCTCTTTCTCTATCGCTCTTCTCTTTGCATCTGCTTTTTCTTGTAATGTCTCCAGTGCTTTGATCTCTTCAATCAATGCAGCCAATCTTTTGAGGTAAGTTTTTTTCTCTTTATCTGTCTCTGTCTTAAGCAAGGTTTCAATTTGTGTTGCAGTAAAGCCAGTTTCTGGAACCTCATTCTCAAAATATGTTTTCTCAATCCTTGCTTTCTCATCTTTCTTCTCTTTGATCGTATCACTTAATCTCGTAAGCTCAGAATCGCTCATTATCCTGTCTTCTGAAGTATCAGTCGGCGTGCTGGATAAAATCCATCCAAGGCCATTTGCAAGATTAAATTTATTGGCATCTCCCTCAATCACAAGATTGCTGACATTAAATGCAACCCATGTGACGACCAGCGCAAGTATCAGCGACACAACAATAGTTCCAGTGCCTGCATGCTCTCCTCCAAGCACTGCTTTAATGACTAAAAATATGATCAAAAATATGATCAGGAACAAAAAGTTCTTTACAAACGGAACAAAGAAGCTTGGTGAATATCCTGCTTTTAATGCAGCAAGCGCAAGAGCAGCTCCAACTGCAAGCGCCATCCCTTTCATTGCATTGCCGCCTTCTCCAAATCCAACTTTATTCAATCCTACTAATGCAACTGTTGCAAACAAAGTGAACATTACAAAGAAATCTATTAAGCTTTGATGCCTATTATAAAAGTCAACTAATTTTCCGGTGCCTTGTATTTTGTCAGTGCCTGCTGGTCTGTAATTACTTGAACCACTAAGAGATTTTATTACATCAGATACATCGCCTTCAAGAGTATCAGCAGCGCTGACAATAATTGTAGTTATCATCAGTGAAACTATTATGCACAACATATAAACTGCAATCTTATTCCGACTTTTTTTATTTCTCAAATCTGCTCACCATTATTTTTTCTCACAAATTCATTTAGCTCATTCAAGTCTGTATCATTAAGCTCAAGCAAAACTTTCTTACCTTGGCTTGGAATCATGACAACAACAGGACATCTGTCAAGAGCATATTCAGTGAATGGCCTTCCGCGACCTTTTTTTATTTTTTTAGTCCTTTTCACTATCTGCTTATCTTCCAATCTCGCAAGAAAATTATCAACATTTGCTACAGACATCTGGAATTTCTCAGCCAGCTCAGTAGGCGTTTTANNCATAAACTTTTACTGCGTAAAAGTTTAATCAAACCATCGTAGTGTCTCACTTCGTTCGACACTACAACTCAACTGATCAATATGGATCCTCTTTTTTTCCTCTTTTCCCTTGGCTACTAATAAATCTGAATGAATATTCAATTTATTCAAATATTAAATTAAGTATATAAAGCTTTCGTTTTTCAATTATTTGATTGAGTAATTAGTAAAAATAGCTAGGAAAACTAAAAAACAAAGAAATATTCAATTTACTTAAATAATAAATATACTAATTAACTAATATGTTTATTAAATTATTTGATTTAATAATAAAACTAATTAAATAGTCTCAAAAACATCTAAATATGTTAACTCTACTTAACCTAAAAATGGAAAACATGTTAATTAGACTTAACCTAAAACTGAAAAACATAAGATAATCCATCTAAAATTTATAAGTGACAACTATGGATATTGTAAAAAAGTCCTACCCTGCCTATACTAAAAGAATGTCAAAAACCCTCTTAATTTCTTGAGCATCATGGCCTAGCTGAGTGCCTGCTTTGAGGTAATCTTCTTTGGTCAGGATTTGTGAACATTTTTTCAGGCTGCTTTTTTTGAGATATTGCAGGAGATCAACATTTCCAGGATTTAAATCTGTATACCAAGCCAAAGCAAATGCATCACAAATATCCTTAATTCGTTTGTGTTCCTTATCTCTGTTTGGAAGGGAATTTATCTTCATTGCTAGAATAACTTCAGGTTTTGGAAGCAGAAGTTTCTTTTCAAATTCCTTCAAAATAATATGCTCTTTTTTTTCAAATGCAAACCTTAGCAAAGGCTCATCAACTGGATTAAATCAAAATACTTCCCTAAAGTTATCAGGGATTACATCAACGATCAAGTCAACATACATAGGAAATATGAAATAACTAGGCACTATTTCTCCTTCTTTTATTTCCTCCTGTGTTTCTGTATGGATCTCTTTCATAAGCCTAAAGCTTAATGGTTTGAACTTAAGCTTTTCCGTCAATATTTTTATAGTCTGCGCTAAAGCTGATTGCTTTAAATTAGCACCCATATTAAATCCTAAATCAATATCTCTGCTTCCGATATATGGTTTTCCTTGAGCTTTCTTAAATTTCTCATTTACATGAAAGAAAACTGCCCAGCCGCCAAGCATGCAGATTGGTTCTTCTAAGCTATTGATTACTTCTTTTAGATATTTGTACGATGTCCTTGTTTCAAATTCTTGATACATTATATCCTCTTCATAAGCATTTCAGCTGCTTCTTGGCATACAACACCTTCTTTTGTCAGGTCAACTATAAGTTGTGGCACTGAAACCATAAAAAGCTTATTTATCTTTCTTTTTCCATACATGACATGGTCATCTTTTATTATAATCCGAAAATTTCCTTTTCCATACAGTCCATTCTTAGTTATCAAACTATGCCAACTTTCTAGATCAGATTCTTTTATGTATATATCTATCCGTGAAGGGAAAAGATAATGCTGAACAATGTTCTCTGCTTGATATGTTGTTAACGCATAATCTAATTTAGATTTAGTCAAAAGTTCTAATGGCTTTCTCACCATATAACTTCTGAATTCTCTTGGCTTTTCAGAGATGTTAATCCAATATTCCAGAAGCTTTTTTCTATCACTGGGTATTGTATCTTGCACAAGCTTCTTTCGATTAAGCTCTTTTAGGAAAAGTATAACCCACTGCCTAGTGCATTCTGCTCTCTTTGAGATCTCATTCTTGCTAAGAGTTTCATCGCTATTAAGCAAGACTCTTAATATTCGTTCTCTTTTATCTCCTCGCATACCATGTAAGTATCATAACTAGTATATAAAGCTTACTTACATGTAAGTAATACGAGTAATTAATAAATCAGACTTAACAAATAATAGAAAACAAAGTTCCTAAATCTAAGCTCAGGCATCATACAGCTTCTTGAACATCTCCAAGTTTCTTGCAGCATCTTCCTTATTTGCAAATCCATCATGCGCTAGTGTTGCATTGAATCTCTCAACTATATTGCTGGTTTTTATTCCTGTCTTTAATATAGAATCAATGTCTTCCCTGTCTGCTTCATTAAATCGTGCTAGCTTCGAGACAGCATTGTCTATTAAGTTAATGAGCTTCACATCAAAATGTTTGTATTTTTTCGGATATAATTCACATGTATAATCATTCAATAATGATGTGCTGAATATATGTGGAGACTGCCAAAGATCAATTTTAATCTTGTTCTTTTCAGAAATTTTTAATGAATATTTCTTAATTCTGCTGACTTCAATCTCACTGACCATAAAATCAACATCTTTTGTAGATGGTTTGATGTTTCTTAAAGTTAATGATGTGCCTCCTACAGCAATAAGCACAAATTTAACACTTGGCTGCTCTATCTCTTTATCTATTTCAGTATCTAGCAGAGAAAAAAATTCATGAATCTTTTCTTTGTCTAATCTTTGTGCCATTGTTTCATCAATCTGCCGCTATTTCACGAGTACAACTCAATATACTTTTTATAATCTTCTGTGCTATTTAATGTATATATATTCCATCTTCTGCAAACATCATCTTGCTTAATCAGCTCTTGCATAGTTTCATATCTCTCATCTCTGAATACAGGCAAGTTATCTTTTCTCTTATCCAATGCAGCTAACAATCTTTTAATATTCTCATTGCCAGAATATGCATAGGCAATATTAAAAACATATCCTGTGAAATTAGCCAAGCTATTCTCAACTGCAAAATCATACACTTCAAATAAATTAATCTTATCTAAGTTCTTTAATATAAATACTGGCAATAAGTCTACAATCCTTGCTTCAATCTGTAGATGATTGTAGATAATCTTAGTTACAGCTTCTCTTGGCGTAATTGCTTTAGCTTTTATTGTTTTATATCCTACTAAATCAATTCCGGCTTTTTTATAGCAAGCTATAACTGTTTCAATCTTAAACTCATCTTTCCTGCGCGCATAAATCTCTTTGACATTAGTATGCTTAACTAGCTCAATTGCCTTGATCTTTGCTTTGATTGCATTTGACAGATAATTTCTTTCTACTTGAGTTAATCTCTCTGAATTGAGCTTTTTAATCAGCACATTAAATTGCCTATCGCTGAATATAGCTGGCACTAATGCTATCCGCAAACTCTTCAGCTTTTTGGAAGATTGGTTTTGGCTCATTTTTATAATTATTATAATAGTTACATATATATAAAGGTTACTATTTTGATGTACATATATACTTTATTGCAGTTAAATGTTACGTTTTAATGTAACAAAAAATGGTCTGCTGACTTCAATCTAATTCCAAGAATACAATAGCTAATAACATCGATAATATAATGTCTCTGTTATTCAACTTTATCTGTAATATAACTGCCATAATATCTAAATTTATCGTAAATATAATTACTCTGTTCTCTATTTTTTGTGTATAGCTAGAAATAATACTCAAATATTCAGTTGAATAAATAATTAAATCCTACTCATATCCAATTTAAGTTCTACATTACCATAACTCAATTATATAAATTACTAAATAACTAATAAGAATAATACTTATACTTTACTATAATATTGATATACTACTTTATTCCATATCTATAACTCAAATATTCAATTTAGTAATGTAATTTTATTAAATAAGTTAAATTTATACAATAAGACAATAACTCAAATACTCACTTTAATAATAGAATAAAAGTTCTCTTATAATCTATAAACAACTATTTCAGAATAACTTATCTTCTAAAAAATTTTCCAATTAAGAATTCTTTTATACATAGGTAGTTCTTTATATCTCTCTAATACCTTTATTGTTGCTTTTGGGTCAAATTTAATTGCTTTTTCTTTACACTCTTCTGACCTCTCTAATAAAGTTGGATCTTTCCCTCTTCTCGCAGCAATTTTATATGCTGCAGCTAATGTAGCTAATCTTTCTGCAAATACTTTATTAGATATTTCTCCTTGCTCTTCTGTTGCAGATTCTAATGTTCTTATTGCATGAGTTAGATTGTCACTAGTGTTATATAATTTAGGCAATGCATCATTAAGATATGCTATTCCCGCATCAAATGCAGCTTTCCTTTTTAATTCATAAAAAACTGGATTTCTGTTTGCCCATACTATTCCTCCCTCAAAATACATTGCAGCTTCACTATGTTTGCCTTCTCTTTCAAGACCTTTTCCATATTCAAGCAGGTTCAAAGTATCTGTTAAGTCGCGGATATTTTGTGGAGTAAATCCAGTTGGGTTTCTATTAATAATCTCAGCAACAATTGCTTTGTATTCCATGTTGCTTATTTTATCTAAATCATCAGATGTTAAAGTGCCATCTCTAATCTCTTGTCGTATAGCATCTAGTCCTTCTCCAAATGTATCTGATACTGCATCTCTTTGCGCAGCTCTAACTTTATCTTCTAACATCTCATCTAGGTCTTGTCCTGTATCTTCTAAATCTCTTATTCCAAATACCTTTCTTATTGCTTTAAGTATCTGCATCCTTCCATATGCTACAACTCTGTCGATAGGATTGCCTGTACTTCCAGGATTAACATGATCTGCCAATTCAGCTGCGCCATCTTCTTTACCTTGTTCGTATTTTATCTTGAGTTCATCTTTTATAGCTCGTTTATAATCAGCTAAGTTTCCTCCTGATGTATAAGGAATCTCAGCATAATCCATTAACATCTCCAAAACTTCAACTGGTAAGGCATCTACTTTTGCTTGAAGACCATCAGCTCTGACTTTTTCAGTTCCTTTTTCTCCATTTGCATCAGCTAATTTTCCCATTAATGAAATAAGGCTCATAGAAATATTATCACTTGCTGTTCTGCTCTCATCATAAGTTATTCCTGCATATCTGCATGCCATTCCAGCAATTACATTAACAGCAATCTGCTCAACTCTTTCCGCAGAAGGATCAGCACTTCTTCTTTCATCAGCACTGCTAGTCTCTAACTCACTAACTCTCTCTGTCAATCTCTTATATGCTGCTTTAACTCTTTCTAAATCTCCTGCATATTTACTAATAAATCCTCTTGCAGTTTGTGTATATGCTTCATCTTCATCTTGATCATCATCAATTATAAGTATATTTTTCTGCGTGAAATACTGTTTTACAATTTCAAGAAGTTCATCATTATTTGTTACATCGTCTCCTGTAGCGACTGCATCACCAAATCCTTCTTGTGTGATTATTTCTAACAATGTTTTTCTATCGCTAACTTCAGTAGCACTTTCTTCAAGTAAGCTTTCGCCATACAACTCTATCTTTGCTCTCAATTCAACAAGCTTAAGTCTATACGCTCTCAAAACATTTTCTGCTTTTCCTAAATATTCAGATCTCTTTTCTTCTTGACCTGTTACATTATCAGAACTCATCCAGTAATCTGCAATTAAATCAATTAATGTCTTATCATCATTTACATATCCTGCATCAGTTGCTACACCAACTAATACATTATATATCTTAAAAGCATCTGCTGTAATTGCATCAGCATGTGGTTCAGGGCTAACTCCTGTTTTAGTAGCTGTTCCACTCTTTGCTCTGTCATAAATACCATTGACTAGCTCAAACAATCCGTTTGAAATAATTCTTCTTGCAGTTTCTTTATTTGCTAGCCTTTTTTCTCTTCTGCTTCCTGTATTCGCAGCCAAAGAAGCTTCTCTGCCAATATAATTAGCAACTAAATCAATCTCACCATCAGCATCTGCTCTATTATATCTTGTATCAGCTCTAACTCCTTCTACAACATTAAATATTGCGCGTAATTTGCTAATATCACTTAAAGTATCATCTCTCTCTCCACTTGCTCTATTATCAGTGCCAGCTTTCTGTGATTCATGCAGCTCAAATAATACTCTGTAATCTCTGGCTAACATCTGGGCAAGCGTGTTATAATCAACACCACCTACTTCTCTAGTTACTTCATTAGCAAAATCTTTAAATTTCTGGTTATCTGTGAGAAGATCAACTAATATATCATAGCTAGTTGGATTAGGCTGATAATCTTCGCCAGATACTACATCTCTTACAATTTCAGAAATAATAGGAAGTTTTTTTGCTAGATTTGAATATATCCTTGCTTTTATTGCTGTTGAATCTTGCTGTAAATATTCACTTTTTAATAAAGTCCAGAATTCCTCATAAAGTCTTTCAGAAAATATTCTAGCATCACTAGTAGATGTCATCATAATGCTTAGTGGCGATGTTCTAACATACTTAGCAATTAAATCTAATGCTTGAGATCTGTCAGTTATTGCTATAGCAAATTTGCCATCTTTCTTGACACCATCTAATATGTCATACAATGTCATCGGAATATTTTTTAGAATGTCTTCTCTCTCTTGTCTTGCAGCGTCAGCGCTTTTATATGCTCTTTCATTACTTACTGAACTACGTCTCGCATCTTCTAAACTTGCTTCTAATCCACTTATTCTATTATTTGATGTTATTAATACTGCATTTTCAGCTTCTATTCTTTCAGCTCTTCGTCTTGCTTCTGCTAACTCTCGTGTTAATCTAGAATTTTCAGCAACATAATCAATTCCACTTGGAGGAGTTATTTCAGGTGTACGAGCAGGTTCAGGAGCTGGCGAAACTACTGACGCACCAATGTCTTTAGAAGAAGGTACATCTGCAGGAGGAATTACATCAGGAGCAGGTGATAATGTTTTTTTAATTTTCTTTGGATCCATTCCTAAATCTTCTAATAGTGCATCTTCTTTAAGTTGTAAATCACCATCTGTTGGGTCTGAAATTTCACGTATAATCGGTTCTTGATCTCCTGAAGTATCATCTACTAAATCCAAATTTGCACTAAATCCGCCTACCTCTTCAAGAGGACCACCTAAAGAATTTAATAAGTCAACTCCCTCATCAACAGGTGGTTCTCCAGTTCCTGCAGGAGAAACAGCTTCATAACCAATTCCATCAGCTTGAGCATCAGAAGGTAATGGAGCAGGCGTATGGCTTTCACTAACAGGTTCACCGGATGCAGGCTGTCCAAATTTACGTCTTGCTTCATCTGCTCCTTTTCTTAAACTCTTTAACCACTCAGGTTCCATTTTAGCTTCCTCTATTTCCCACTATAAAATTTCAAAACATTTTCAGTAATTCGCAAATTTTCTTGTCCTTGCTGTGGGAAACTTTCCATCTTATTCGGATCATGGACAGCTTCAAAGAATCTCATACCATCTGCTCTAATTCTCGCAACCAAATCCAAATACTCTCTGGTTGCTTGTTCAGGTGTCTTTTTATTATCTTTAATTCGTAGTAGAGAAATGTCATCAAATATTCTCCATTTATCTTCATTGTTGCCTCTTCCTGTCTCATTTCCATCATCATCTTTTCTTTCAGGATCTAGCATTGCAGCATTCTTGAAATACAATCCAGCAATCCTGGAATATTCTGCAGCTTGACCAGCATCTCCTTTAGCTTCCTCTGCTTTATTTCTGTAAACTAATCCTGCATATCTGTGCTCTTCTGCTAGTTCTGGACCGATATCTGGCATAAGATGCAATAAAAGACCTAGATCGCCTAATTGCTCTGTAACATCCTGACCGACACTTGTTTTATATCCTATGATTGCAGATACAAGTCTTACATAATTACCACTTATCAAAATATTCTCTCTAACAATGTCTGTTAATGTTTCTAGCAATGGCGTTAATCTGCCTTTCTTCTCATCATCTGCTTTTTTGTACAACTCTAATGCGTCTTGAACAACATCAACGACTCTAGTAGAATCCTTTTCTTTTGCAGCTAAAATTTCACTTCTATATCGATTAACATCTACCTCAACTCCTTTAGAAGCATTTGACAGTCCTAAATATATCTTAGCAACAGGATCATCTTCCTTTAAATTTTCCCAAGCAACTGCTGCATTCCAATAATTATTATTTAACAGCATTGCTCTTGCCAAATTAAACCGCAGATGCTTGTCATCAGGCTTTAATCTCACTGCAAATTGATATAATCTTTCAGCATAAGTTATAAAAGAAGTTCCATGCATTGTCATTAATGAATATGCTGCAGTACTCAAATCTAGAACAATTGCATCTAATTTACTGCCTAAGTAATCAGCGCTTTCTTTTTCATCCTTTAATCCTGATAGTTCTGCTCTTGCTTCATCATATTTCGATTTCACTTCAGCATGTTCTTTTAATGCTGCTAATATCGGATCATACTTCTTTGCTACATTTCTTTTTAATTTTGCTCTAACTTCATCTAATCTAGCTTCAGCTCCATCTTCTTTAGCCAATACGCCAATTGCAGCCAGATAAAATTGCGCACTTACAAGTGTAGGAGCTTCTGCTACAACAGTCTGAAGCAATCTTCTTGCATCCTCATATCTTCCTGATAAGATATTTTCTAGCACTGTTCTGAAATTTGCGTCTCTCTTTTCTCTTCTGTCATAGCCTGCTATCCTTTGGTCGAATTTAGCTTGTCTTTCAGCTAGCTCTCTAACCTTTGTTTCGAATCCTTGCCTACCGCTTTCATTTACCTTTGCTAATCTTTGTATCTCTTCAGATTTAGATTCTAGGGCACTTTCCTTCTCAGCTAATATAATCTCTAGATTTTTTACTCTCAACTCTGTTTCAGCTAATCTGAATAAATGCCTACCTTGTGTACCTAGAAACTCTGCAACTTTGTTATTATATGCAGTTATCTCAGTTTCAGTTCCTACACTTCCTGCTAATTTGCTTTGCGGTAAAGCATTTGCAACATATTGTACAAAACCAGTAGGGCTTTCTCTTGCAAACAAATAATCTTCTTTTTGCACTAAAGCTTCAACAAATCTATAGGTCTCTGGATTAGCTATTAATGAAACTGTTAAGCTTAAATCAGAAATGCTTCTTTGCAAGCTAGGAATCTGTGCAGTGATTTCTGCTGCATTAGCAATATTTTCATATGCAGCAGCTAATTTTCTTTTTATTTCCTCACTATATTCATTTAATTTTCTTTGTGACTCTTTGTGCGCTATATTTATTGGTGCAATTCTTTCATCAACTAATCTGCCAAGCATTACATCTATACTTGCATCTTGCTTGTAATGCTCGCCAAAAATTCTTCCTAAAAATGCTTCTCTGTTAACTTTTCCTAAGCTTCCCTTAGCTACTTCTTCAGAAATATACAACCTCAGTTTTTCGTCAGGATTCATTCCATCATATTTTTTATCACCATAAGAGTCGCCAATTATATTTTTAACTAAAGTTTCTGCTGCTGTAGTCCTTGCAGTAGCAAGTGCAGCTCCATGCCCATCAACTTTAGCTTTTAATCCGTCTCTTTCTCCTGATAATGCAGCAACTCTTACTTCCAGCTCATCATTACCTGTTTCCAAAGTTTTAACAGCATCAGAAAGAGCTTTTGCAATCTCTGGAGTCATTGCTCCATATGCTGCCAATTTTCTATCCAAAGCATCTGCTCTAGTATTTGCTGCATCTCTTGCTTCTTCAGCTGTTCGCCTTGCTCTAACTTCTGTATCATATTTATCTTGAGGAACTCCTGCGCCTAATCCTTGCCTAGCAAGATAATCTCTGCCTGCTTGAGTTCCTAAAACTTCCTCTAAGACTCCAATCGTTGTAGGGTCTTTTCCTCCAAAGCTAGAAATAAGCATAGCTCTAAATCTGTCAGCAGGAGAAACTTCATCAGGCTTATATGTGCCAATTGTTTTGCCAACATCAAATGGAGCTTGAGCTCCTAATTCCATTATCTCTTTATGCTGACTTCCTGCTAATTTCAATAATGCCTCTAAATTAACGCTGCCATCCTGCTTCAAAACCCTGCCTCTAACATCTTGCGGCAAGCTCTCTATTGCAACTCTCAATCTATACGAATCTCCGACATCTCCTCTCTTAGGCTGTGGAGCCCCCATTCCTGGTAACGGTGACATTTTAGATTCCTCTGAATAGTTTGTTAAAGCTCATATCATAATAATCGCATGGCATTACTGCTTCTCCATCCTTAGCTAATGCTTGGATTATCTTCCATTTCTGCAGAGTCTTTTCTTTATCTGTTATTGCTTTTCCTGCTCTTCCTGCTTCTTTAGCTTCCTGCAATCTAGCTTCTGCGATTGGGATTGCTTTTCCAGCCAGCTCAGCTTTTTCATTGCTGTATTTTGCCATCATGTTTTCGCTGAACAGGTGCGCAAAATAAGCTGCAGTTACAAGTATCTCTGCATGATGATATGCATCTGGCTGTACAAGCGAAGAATCATTTACAATCTGCCCTGGCATCTTATACCCTTTGCTGTTAGCTATGATCCATGAAAGCGCATCAACTAATCTTTTTCCTAATAATGTTTCTTGACCAAGCTCAGGGTCCATTGAATAACGCATCGTCTCAACATCTACATCCTTTCCATCAATGCTTAATGTTATTGTTCTTCTTCTATACTCTCTGCCTTCAATCCTTCTCATCGCTTCATCTACGCTGCCTGTAAGGTCAGTTACCAGCCTGCTTCTATAATCAGCAGATGTTCTTACTTTTCTGACGATGTCTCTTGCTACCATTGGCTGTCTTTCAACTTCTGCCAGATAAGCTTCTACTGTTGACTTGAAATCACTCTTAAATTCTTCAGGGGTCATCAGGCTTGCAGTCGGCTCGACAAAATATCCCTGGTCTATGGCGCTCTTTACTGCGCCTAGCTGCAATATTTGGTCAGAAGTCATTCCGCTTGCAGCAGCTTGCTCCATTACTATATCATACTGCTGATTTAATCTTCTGCCTAGCTCAAATCCAAGCACTGCATTTAATATGATCTGGAACTCATCAACATATCTCAATAAGGTCTCTGGCGAAGATTGCTTTAATCCATCAACATATGCCTGCATGTTTTCCGCAGAATCAAATTGTGCACTTATGAGCTGTGATTTATTTGTCTGCTGCATAGCAGCTTTATCTTTTCCTACAGCTCTAGCAAGATAATTTTTGACATCCTTTAACTTTTTATATCCTGTTAATCTTTCCTGCTCTTTCTTTGTCACATAATTTGCAAACTCAAACTCAAATATCTCTCTTGCAGACTCTCCGAAATTTTTAAAATATCCAGGCTTTAATGCATAGCATATTCTTACCTTCTCTCCTTCTTTCACAGGCATCTGGATAGCATAATCATCTTCAGCAAGTATTGCTTCTCCTGCTTCTCTTTTTCTTTTTGTCTCATAGACTTCTTCTAATGAGCATGTACCCTCAGCATAGCTATTAAGGCTTCTCTTTTCAATATCGCCAGGGATCAACTCTTCATTCAATCTTGGTTTTCCATTGCCATCTAATTCAAAATCAGGAGCCAATGGATTAGGATCTTGTCTTAATATCTCTTCTAACCCTCTGAAGTCAGCTTCACCTTCTTTCTTGATCACAAAAGCATTTTCTCTAAGTGCAATATCATAATTTCTGCTTTCAAATGGGTTCATTAATTTAAGCACATATTGTTCTTCCATTATATCGCTCCTCTTGCTCTTTCTAATACGCTTTTCAGCAAAATATATTCATGCATTCTGTCGCTTAGCTTATCTCCGTGCGCGGCATATAACTCATGGGACTTAATGTCTTGTCTTGCGCTTTTAATAGTTCGATTGTCTTGCGCAATATCTGTTACTAGTCTATCGGCAACACCATCAACTAATTGAAATAATTCTGGGTATGCAGTTCTTAAATGAGGTAATAATGAAATATTTTGCTTTCGTTTTCTTGCAGCAGTTATTGCCTGGTGGTCAGGGATATATCCTAAGTAATTCATTGCAGGAACTTCTATTACAACGTCACCAACTTTCTTTTTCCTGAATAATGAATAATCTTCGCACAATGTATTGATAAAGCTCTTAGCAACTTTATCGTGGTCTTGTGATGTTCCTTTATTTACAAGAACATGGAAATTAATCTTATTCTGCAAAAAGAATAAAATATCACTTGCAAAATCATCTTGATCTTGCTCACGTAATTTTTGCAGTACAAGTTTCATAGTGTATGGATTCTTGGTAACTCTTCTCTCATACTCAGGTTCTTTTGTCTGGCTTTTAGCATACATAAGTGCATCACTTAGCAAGCTATGCCTTTTTCCCTGATATCTATACCTATTAAGCAGAATTGCTTCAATAGTGTCTATCGCAAGCTGATAAGAATCTTTTGGACTTTCTGGTTCATTCTGGTCAAGAACAAACACAGTATGGTTTAGGACTTTTTTTTCATACCAATTTGAAGTCGCTTCGAGAATAACAGGATTATCCTTAGCAGATCCTGCTCCCACATCGCAAAACAATAAGCCGAATTTTTCCCCTGCAAGTGCAACATAACCATCAGCGACAACATCCATAAAACCCTTTCTTTGTGTTGGAGTAAAAGCATGTGTGGATGGCCCTTTACCAGGAACAATAAATAAATTAGGATGGTCTCTTATAGGATGAACGGAATCATTAAATGATGCTCCATTAAGAATAATTGCATCCATTCCTTTTAGCACATATCTCTCAGGATCAGCATCAAGGGCTTCTTGTGGAAGCTGGGCAGTTTCAGTTGAATCATATCCATCTACAAATCCTGTAAAATGACCATGAAGTTTTCTTGCACCATCTAGATCTACCAGAGTTCCGGTAACATTTGCTGAATATCTATCACAAATATTTGTTGCAAGAGTAGCACATTTTAGAGATTTTCCGACTCCTCCTTTGCCGCCTGTAAATGTGATAACTGCACCATCAACCAGATTATCTATCCAGCTGACTATATAATCTAATGATGCATCTCCGAATGTAGTAGTAGAATCACTGCTTACTTTTGTAGAATTGATTTTGCCGTATATGCTCTTAGGATTCTGTAATGTTTTTTCTACTGTTTCAATGATTGCAACAGAAGGTTTATAACTAGGGTCAGCTAAATGCATCTCTAATTTTGATATCCAGTCTTCTTTTACTGTAGCCATACTTCTATCTCCTTAATATTACCTAACTCATCCTCTTTCTCTCTAGTTTATTCCCTCACATATTTAAATCTTTCTATTTTTACAACTATAGAGTGGTGTTTTTATAAACTAAATCTAGAATTTATGCCTCTATTTTCAAGAATAGCTTGCATATCCTTATCAAAATTAGTTTGATCTTTTGCATGTTTCAAAAAGTGTCACTTTCTAGCACTTTTTTGAACAAAAATTATTTTCAGAATTTATATACACAACATGTAATATATATCTCATGTATACAAAAACTTAATCTCGTATTATACACGAATTTTGCGAAGCATGTTTCGCAAATTACAATAGAACAAAAAATACTTTTTACAACTACGAAGTGGTGTTTTTAGCAAAATTTATATACCTAAGCCAATTTTACCATATAAATACATAATTTACTGTAGAAAAAAGGGGGCAATGCTCTATTCAGTAAGGGCAAATTAACATATTAAAAAGCTATTAAAAATTAGCACAGATTAAAAAAATTCAGTATTAAAAATTAATATTAAAAAACTATTAGAAAATAAAAATGACACTAGGATATAATACAGCATATTTACAGACAGGGAATAGGCAGCTGGAAGATGTTCTAAAACAGGATCCTGCTAGTTTAAAAGATCCTAAACAAGTTAGGGATTATCTTTTTAATAAGCCTGTGAAAGGTGCTATACAAGAAAAACACAGGATTGGCTATGCTACTCTGGTGCAAGCAGTAGTTGAAGCATTGACTTCTAAAGGGATTGCTTTTCTCACCTATGGCAACACTGCTACAGAAGAAGATGTTAAGAGAGAATCATCTAATCTTGCATCATTTGCAGCAAGCATTTATGAAAAGATCAAAGCAGCTTCTCCTAACTTTACAATTGCAACTGACCTGCTTCCTGCTTCTTGCCAAAATGGAATTGATGATTACACTCAAAAAAAATCAGGAAGATCAGTTCGCTCAGAAGCCTTGGAAAATCTTTTAGCTCCTTTATCAGATGAATATAAGGCAAAGGCTATGTTTGCCCTGCCATTATTGGATTATGCTCGAAAATATGGATTAAAAGTAGTTGCATTAGATTCAAAATTCAAGTCAGCAAATCTTGCAGCTGCGATAGATTCCAGAACAACAGACATGGCAGATCTAATTAAGCCAGGCACATTAGTTATAGTTTATGATGATCTAGTGAGAAATCAGGGATTATTGCCTGCAAAATTAGTAAATAGATATACTGGCTTAGGTGTTTCAGATGATAAGAAGATAGTAAGGGTAAGTCAGGTTCCATCTAAAGCAGTTTTAGAGGATATGCAAAGATTGCATCGTACTTCAAAAACTCCAAACGCAATAATTGATCTGACTTACTTTGGGCAGCCAGCCGAGTATTTTGTTTTAGGAAAGATTGGCAGTATCAATCCAGATGATCCTAAGATTATTTATAGAGGCAGTCAAGATAATCCAATTTATATCGCTACTCATGAGCTAACTGATCCTAGATTAAAAGTAAGCTTAGCTGGCTTGGAAAGAAAACTTTCTCGAGCAGAAAGGGCAAGAACTGCAGCAAATAGAAGAGCAGGGAATTTATCACAGGAACTTATTGCAGCGAGAGAAGAATTAACAGCTTTAAGAGAAGCGCCTTCAGCTGCACCTCAAGCATCTTCTGCGACATCAACACCTCCTTTAGTTTTATCAGACACAGATAATGTCTGCAGAATTGTAGCTAATCAACTTAAGAAACTTGGATTATCTTTAGGTCCTGTATTAGATGAAATATTAGAAGGAAAATTAGCTGGACCTCAAATTGATGAATTTGCAGCAACTCCAGAAGGTCAAGAATATATTAGATTAATCGATATAATAAAAGGAGCACAATAAAATGGGATTAGCAGATAGAATGAAAGGTGCAGGACAGCCTCCAGCACAAACTCAAGGAAGTGGCACCGCAACAGGTTCAGGTGATAGAGCTCCACCTTCATTGGAAGAGATAGCAGCTGCTAGACAAGGTTTAGTTTCTCCAGATCAATATCAATTATTATTAAGAGGAGATTATCGAGTTTCTCCAACTGCAGATGAAATAGCTGCAGCTAATCTAGGCAAAGTAGCAGATGCAGAATATCAAAGATTATTAACCGCTGGTCATAGAGCTCCTCCTACNNCCTCAAGAAATAGCTGATGCCAATGCAGGCAAAGTTACAGATATAGAGTATAATAGATTATTGACAGCTGGCTACAAAGCTCCTCCGGCAGCAGATGAAATAGCTGCAGCCAATGTTGGTAAAGTAGCAGATGCAGAGTATAACAGATTACTGACTGCAGGTCACAGAACTCCTCCAACTGCAGAAGAAATAGCAACAGCTAATTTAGGCAAAGTTACTGACGTAGAATATCAAAGATTATTAACTGCTGGTCATAGATTACCACCAACTCCTCAAGAAATAGCTGATGCC
>DUGA01000102.1 GCA_013331615.1 Candidatus Woesearchaeota archaeon
GTGATCGTCTTTGACGATGTCGGCTTCGGTTCGCAAGCGGACAGTTTGCGAAAGGCGGGCAAATTAGTTGTCGGTGGCTCACAATATACAGATAAGCTTGAGGAAGACAGGGAATTTGCTCAGCAGGAGATGAAAAGCCTTGGATTCCAGGTTCTTCCGCATTGGGACTTTACAGATTTTGATGATGCAGATGAATTTATCAAATCAAATCCTGGCAGATATGTCTTCAAGCCTTCTGGCACAATCCCAAGCGACAGCAAAGGTATATTATTTCTTGGGCAGGAAGAGGATGGAAAAGATCTGATTGAAGTATTGGAGCAGAATAAATTATTATGGGCAAAAAAAATTAAAAAATTCCAGCTTCAGAAAATGGCAGAGGGGGTTGAGATTGCAGTTGGTGCATTTTTCAATGGTGATGATTTTATCTATCCTATTAATGTAAATTTTGAACACAAGCGATTATTTCCAGGAGACATTGGCCCATATACAGGCGAGATGGGATGTTACGATGATCAGACAGAAGTCTTGACAAAATCAGGCTGGAAGCTGTTCAATGATGTTTTATATGAAGATGAATTTGCATCCTTAAATCCTGAGACAGAAAGACTTGAATATCATAGGCCAAGCGCAATTGTTCATTATGCCCATCACAAAAAACTTCTGAAGATTAAAAATAGGTCTACTGATTTATGTGTGACTCTTGATCACAATATGTTTGGTCAGGAAGCAAATTCATACAGGAAGAAACAGAGCTGGAGCTTTATGAAAGCAAAAGATCTTCCTTCACAGTTTGTTTCTCCAAGATCTGCCAGATGGTTAGGTCGGGAGCAGGATACTTTTGTGCTGCCAGGTGTTTCACTTTTTCATTACGGGGGGCGTTCTCTGAAAGAAAAATTTAAGCAGCCAAAACATATACCTATGGATGACTGGTTGGCATTTTTAGGGCTTTGGATAGCTGAAGGGAGCACAAATCGCATAACTTATGGTGTGCATGTTGCGCAGGTAAATTCCAGGAAAAAATTATTGATGGAGCCAGTGATCTTAAAGCTTCCTTTTAAATTTAAACGTACAAAAGATGGGTGGGTATGTCATGATAAGCAGCTTTGGAATTATTTAAGGCCTATTGGAAATGCTCTGACTAAATACATTCCAATTGAGTATAAAGAATTATGCACACGACAATTAAAAATACTATTTGATCATATGTGTTATGGAGATGGAAATCTACAGAAAAATGGGTTTAGGATTTATTACACTTCTTCAAAAAAGCTTGCAGATGATGTACAAGAAATCCTTTTGAAGATGGAAAAAGTAGGTATGATAAAGCAAAGGCTGAGAAAGAATGCCGGAATCGGCGATAGAAAGTTTAAAACCATAAATCCAAGTTATGAAGTTATTGAACGCATAAAGAAGACTGTTGCATGGATTGATAAGCGAGACTCTGCAATTGTTGATTATGATGGAGCTGTTCATTGCGTTACAGTCCCTTACCATACGTTATACGTCCGCAGAAATGGGAAGCCTGTCTGGTGCGGAAATACTTTAATGTTCTGGTCAGAAGGAAATGAAATATTTGAAACAACGCTTCTAAAGTTCAAAGACAAGCTTAAGGAATCTGGCTATCAGGGATATATTGATATCAATTATATCGTGAATGCAAAAGGAATCTATCCGCTTGAGATAACTTCAAGATTTGGCTATCCTACTATAAGTATCCAGATGGAAGGCATAATTACACCTATGGGAGAATTTCTTTATGATCTTGCAACAAAACAACAGATAGATTTTAAGGTTGCTCGTGGGTTTCAGATAGGTGTAGTTGTAGCAGTTCCTCCGTTTCCATTTGATGATCCAAATGAGGCATTTATCTACCAGGATTTATCAATACTTTTCAAAAAAAATAATCATGATGGTGTCCATCTTGGTGATGTCAAGATGATAAATAACATTTGGAGTGTTGCAGGAAATGCAGGTTATGTATTGGTGTTAACAGGCTCTGGCAATACTGTGGAAGAGGCAAGAAAGCAAGTATATTCCAGGCTCAAGAACATTAATCTTCTGAACATGTATTACAGGACAGACATCGGCATAAAATGGTTCACTGAATCAGACAAGCTGCATACTTGGGGATATTTGAGATAGGGTATTATTTCTTATATTAACAACATCAAAAGCGCCGGTGACTGCTATTTTATTTTTCGTATATATCCTTAAAAAATTCTAGACTTAATAAGCGGAACAAATTGACTCAGAAAGCACTTATTACATATAACAGTTTTCTGAGAGCTAAAACAAAAGTATTAAAAAGGTTAAATTACAATAAGATAATATGGAAATATTACCACCACGAAAGATCAAAATCACTGAAATTGTAAATAAAGGCAGAGGCGTTATCGCAACTGAAAAAATCTTTAAAAATGAAATCATTGAATGTTGTCCTTTAATAATATTGAGAGAAAAAGATAATCAATTCATTAAAACTAAGAGTGAATCTGATACTTTATATCATTATTATCTCGAACAGCCAGATTTAAAAAGAAATAGTATCATGCTTGGCTATGCATCTTTATATAATCACAGCTTTGATCCAAATTCTGAAGTTGATTATGAGGATGATCTTAAACTTACACACCTTGTTTTTAGAGCAATAAAAGATATAGAAGCAGGTGAAGAAATAACCTGGAATTATAATTTTGATGATGATCTTGTTGAATTTTTACCAACTGAATAAGAAAACTAAATGGATAATGTCTGTTAAAAAACTACACATAACATTGTGCCATAACATTATGCGACCGAAATTGAATGAAAAACGAAACGATATCATGAAGTGAGGGTTTTACAACGTAAAAATTGAAGAACTTTTTCGATTCAAGGACAGGAAGAAAACTCGGAGAACCTAATTTATTAATCTAGGCTAAACTAAATTCCCTTCTTATGCTTATGGTCGAATGCCCCGTAATTGATGGTCAGCTCTTCGCCTTTCTTGATCTTTCTTAGTGTTGTAAATGGGAATGCTCCATCATTAGTTTCTAAATTAGGCGAGTCTGAATTATTGACAAAAAATGAGATGTCCAAACTATTGAATGCGCAGTCTGGGATATATACACTGCCGTCTTTTTCTATCACTGTAAAATCATCTATCATCTTCAGAACTTCTTTATCATGGCTCTTAAACTCATCAATATGGAATCTTGCCCATTTAGGCTCTTTGACATCATAGAACAGATCAATGCCTTTAGGGATGTCTCTTATTGCAAAAACTCCAACACCTGCAATCTTAGACTGCCTCAATCTGCAGTATGTGTTCCTAAGTTTCTTTAGAATTTCCTGTTTTCTTCCCATCCTCATTAAAAAAGCGGTTTAGTTTAATAAACTTACTAGTCCTCTCAATTTTTGATTGCATTTACTAAATTCTTAGCACAATTAACTCAAACTTACTTCAAACTTATTTTTGTAGTAAATATTTATAAACTTGTGTATACTCTTTGAGTGTAGTATGGCACAAAAAATAGAAAAACTGGTTCCAGACACTTCTGTCATCATTGAAGGCATCGTATCGCAGAAACTAAAGAATAAGGAATACGAAATTGAGCAACTGATAATCCACGAAGCAGTTTTAGCAGAGCTGGAACATCAGGCAAATACAAACAGGACAATCGGTTATCTTGGTTTGGCTGAAATAAAAAGATTGAATGATCTTTCTAAAGAGCTTGGATTTGAGATGAAATTTATTGGTGTAAGACCAAAGCCAATTGAGATCAGAAACGCATCTTTGGGGGAAATTGACTCAATTATCCGAGACGCTGCATATAATGAAGACGCAACTTTAATCACTTCAGACAAAGTCCAGGTAAGGGTTGCAGATGCCAAAGGCATGAAAATAATTTACATCATACCTCATCTTGAAAGCAAAGACATCAAATTATATTCTTTTTTCGACGAAACAACTATGAGCGTTCATTTGAGAGAGAATGTTCAGCCATTTGCAAAGAAAGGAAAGCCTGGTGAATGGAAGTTTGTAGCTCTTCGTGATACTGTGCTTGGTCATGAAGAAGTGCAGGAAATCTCCCGAGAAATATTTGAAGAGACCAAATTCAGGAAAGATGGTTTTATTGAGATTGACAGACCTGGAAGCACGATTGTTCAGCTGGGTAAATATAGGATTGTAATTACTCGACCTCCATTTTCAGATGGTTGGGAAATAACTGCTGTTAGGCCAGTTAAAAAGCTCAATCTTGACGAATATGATCTTTCTGAAAATCTAAAACAGAGAATTGCAGAGCAAGCAGAAGGTATGTTAGTTGCAGGAGCTCCTGGCATGGGAAAATCAACTTTTGCGCAGGCGATAGCAGAATTTTACGCGCTCCAAAATAAGATAGTAAAAACAGTTGAAGCTCCTCGTGACTTAGATCTGCCAGAAACAATCACACAATATTCAATTAACCATGGCAATGCGCAGGAAATCCATGATGTGCTATTATTATCTCGTCCTGATTACACAGTATTTGACGAGATGCGAAACACAGATGACTTCAAATTATTTGCAGATTTACGATTAGCTGGGGTAGGCATGGTTGGCGTTGTCCACGGCACTAATCCAGTCGATGCAATCCAGCGTTTTATCGGCAGGGTAGAGATGGGCGTTATTCCGCAGATAATTGACACAGTCATCTTTATTAAAAATGGAACTGTTAACAAAGTTCTCAGCCTAAAGATGATGGTCAAAGTTCCTTCAGGCATGACAGAAGCTGATCTTGCCCGTCCTGTTGTTGTCATAACTGATTTTGAGACAGGCAAGCTTGAGTATGAAATATATTCCTATGGAGAGGAGACTGTTGTAATTCCTGTCAGTAAAGAAGATAAATCCGGCGCTCAGAGATTGGCAGGAGATTCAATTGCAAGAGAATTCAAAAATTTCAGTGATGATGTTGAGGTAGATGTTGTCTCTCCAAATAAAGCAGTTGTCTATGTGCCAGAGAAAGATATTGCTAGAATAATCGGCAAGCAGGGCAAAAATATAGAAGCTACTGAAAAAAAGTTAGGCATAAGTATAGAGATTCGCGAGCTTAAGGAGTATCCAAGCAAGCAGGAATCTAATAAACAAGAATTTCAAAAAAAAGAATTTAATAATCAAGAATCTGGCAGAAAAGAATTTAGCAAAAGAGAATTAACAGGCAAAGAAGTTCATTTCGACCATCAGATAA
Organism: Candidatus Woesearchaeota archaeon; assembly: GCA_013331615.1. Taxonomy (GTDB): domain Archaea; phylum Nanobdellota; class Nanobdellia; order Woesearchaeales; family UBA10200; genus UBA10200; species UBA10200 sp10200u. The sequence continues at coordinate 5,208 of DUGA01000102.1, forward strand.
CAAAGAAAGCTATCTTGTTTTATCTTGACCCAAGCATGCAGGACAAGGATGTTGACCTAATGATCGGCGAAGATTATCTGATGACCGCAAAAACAGGAAAGACAGGCATGATCAAGATCAACAGGAAGAACAAAATCAGCCATATTCTGGTAGATGAGTTAGATAATAAAGGCAAAGTTAGGTTAGTTGGGAAATAATGATATTGGTTCTATAATTTAATTCGCAATTTCACAATTATGGCTCAAGAAAATTTAGAGATAAGAAAATCTGCTATTTCTGGCAATGGTGTTTTTGCTAAAAAAGCGATAAGAAAAGGAGAAACCATCTGCTTTATGCAGGGAAAAGTATGCACTTTACGTGAGATGATTGTCCTATTTGATGATGACAGTAAAGAAGGTTCAGACCCTCTTGGGATTGATGATGAGATGTATATTGATCTAGAAGAACTTTACAGGTCAATCAATCATTCTTGCAGCCCTAATGCCTTTTTAAGAGGAAAAAATGAGCTTGTTGCTTTAAGAGAAATAGATGGACATGAAGAGATAACTTATGATTATTCAACGACAATGGATGATAATCAAGAGGTAATTGAGAAATCTGGGGCAGAGTTATGGACCGTTGAATGCAACTGCAAAAGCAAAAACTGCAGAAAAATAATAGATCAGTTCAAAACATTATCAAAAGAAGTTCAGG